>CAYLGY010000003.1:0-86779 GCA_964383325.1 uncultured Rhizobiaceae bacterium | reverse complement strand
AATTTATCTGGTCGGAGTGGCAGGATTTGAACCTGCGACCCCCTCGTCCCGAACGAGGTGCGCTACCAGACTGCGCTACACTCCGCGACCCGATCGGGGCGCTTATAGCGTTGCCGATCATGCCCTGCAAGCACCGGCGCACTGAACTTTTGCAATTATTATGCGTTCTGCCGTGGCAAGATATCCTGTACACCCTCTCACGACCGAATCGAGTAGCTGGAATGCGTTCATGTCCTTTCCCGTCCCTTTGACCGAAAATCCCGCAGATCAGTTCGATGCAGCGACGCAGCCCCTCATCCGGATTTCTGGTTTTCGGGAGTACGATGCGCGATGGTGGTACGGACATCCCGGCTCGGACGTGGCGCCCGAACTTAACCTGATGGGCGTGCAGGCGCTGGGAATGGGTCTCGGCACGCTGATCCGCCGACTAGGCGCGGGACCGAAGATTGTCGTCGGGCACGATTTCCGGGCCTATTCCACTTCGATCAAGCTCGCGCTCGTGGCTGGGTTGCTGGCGGCGGGGGCCGAAGTGCACGATATCGGCCTCGCGCTGTCGCCCACCGCCTATTTTGCCCAGTTTGCCCTCGATGCGCCGTCGGTCGCCATGGTGACCGCATCGCACAATGAGAATGGCTGGACCGGCATCAAGATGGGCGCAGCCCGTCCGCTGACCTTCGGACCGGAGGAGATCTCGGCGCTGCGGGAAATCGTGCTGCGCGGCGAATTCGATCTCGTCGGCGGCGGTTCCTATCGCTACATCGAGGGATTCCGCGAGCTTTACCTCGCCGATCTTGTCGCCGGCAAGCATATCGGGCGCCGGCTGCGGGTTGTCGCTGCTTGCGGCAATGGCACGGCCGGCGCCTTTGCGCCGGAAGCGCTGCGCCGGATCGGCTGCGAAGTGATCCCGCTGGACGCGGAGCTCGACTACACGTTTCCGCGCCATAATCCGAATCCGGAAGACATGAAGATGTTGCATGCCATCCGCGACAAGGTGCTGGAGACGGGCGCTGATATTGGGTTCGGTTTCGATGGCGACGGGGATCGCTGCGGTGTCGTGGACAATGAAGGAAACGAGATCTTTGCCGACAAGGTCGGGGTACTGCTTGCCCGCGATCTGTCGGCACGCCAGCCCGGCGCGCTGTTTGTTGCCGATGTGAAATCCACCGGATTGTTTGCCACCGATCCGGTGCTGCACGCCAATGGGGCTCGCGTCGACTACTGGAAGACCGGACATTCCTATCTCAAGCGGCGTGTTGCCGAGTTAGGCGCCACGGCCGGCTTCGAGAAATCCGGGCATTTCTTCTTCAATGCACCCCTGGGTCGGGGCTATGATGACGGGCTTCTGACCGCCGCCGCGATCTGCGCCATGCTCGACCGCAATCCGGGCAGGTCGATGGCGGAGCTTTACCGCGATCTGCCGCTGACGCATGGATCGCCTACAATGTCGGCATATTGTGCCGACCATGTGAAATATGAGGTGGTCGAGCGGGTAACGCGTCGCATTGCGGCGATGCGGGACAAGGGTGAACCGATTGCAGGCCAGGCCATCACGGAGCTGATGACGATCAACGGGATCCGGCTGGTGACGGCCGACGGGAGCTGGGGCCTGGTCCGCGCCTCCTCCAACAAGCCGGAACTGGTGATCGTTGTGGAAAGCCCGGTATCGGCGGAGCGCAACCGCGAGATGTTCGAGGCCATCGACCGGATCCTGCGCGAAAATCCGGAAGTCGGCGAATACAACCAGACCTTGTAGACGCCATGATTTGCAGCGGCGTGGGGGCGCCTCTGATCGTCAGTTTCATTCTCGGCGGGGGGAGCGGCACCCGGCTCTGGCCCTTGTCGCGGCAGGATCTGCCCAAACCCTTTCATCGCCTCGCTGGCAAGGAATCCCTGCTGGCGGCAACGGTTCGCCGCCATGTTGGCCTCGGCGGGCCAGTTCACGTCGTTGCCTTGCAGCGCCATGCGGTGCGGATTGCGCGCGAGCTCACCCCATTCGACAGCTCGGCTGGAGCCTGCCTGTTCGAGCCGGCAGGACGGGGCACTGCGGCGGCCATTGCGGTGGCAACGGTCCATACGCTGGCGCATTACGGAGACGCGCTGGTCGTGGCGGCGCCTTCCGATCACTCGATTGATGGCACTGCTGCCTTCCAGCGGGCGCTCGCGACTGGAAGCGAGGCTGCCGCGCTGGGCAGAATCGTACTGTTCGGCATTCGTCCTACCCATGCCGAGACCGGATATGGCTATATCGAGACGAGGACGGGGCCGGGACCCGTCCTGGCGGTGACCCGTTTTGTGGAGAAGCCGGGCATCAGGGAAGCGCGGCGTTTCCTCCTCTCCCCGGATTTCCACTGGAACAGCGGCATCGTTCTGTTCCGGGCGAGCGCCATGCGCGCGGCGTTCGAGGAATTCGCGCCTCGGGTTCTGGCAGGCGCCGAGGCGGCGTATTCTGCCGCCGAGGTCGGGACGGGCGGCATCATGCTGGACAAGGACGCCCACGAAACCATTCCCATGATCTCGATTGACCATGCCGTAATGGAGAAAGCGCGAGGCATTGCGATGGTGCCTGCAGACTTCGCATGGCGGGACCTTGGCACCTGGCAGGCGATACATACGCTCGGGCCGGCGGACAATGCCGGGAACGTCGTCGCTGGCGACGTCGTCGCCGAGGATTGCGGCAATTGCTATTTGCGCAGCGAAGGTCGGCTGGTGGTTGCGAAGGGGTTGCAGAACATCACGGTGGTAGCCACGCCGGATGCTACTCTGGTCGCGCCGCTGGGCAAATGCGTCGGTACCCTTGTGTCGGGGCTGGAAAGAGCGGGCAGGCCGGAGACGCGCTACACGCCGGACGGCGATGGCGAACAAATGCGTGGTGCGTGGCGCAGGCGCGTGGAAAGCTGGCTGTTCGCGGAGGCGCTGCCGCTCTGGGCACAGGCGGGGATCGATCACGTTCATGGCGGATTTCACGAGGCGTTGTCGCTGAAGGGGAAGCCGCTTCACAGGCCCAGGCGCATCCGCACCATGGCGCGGCAGATTTACGCATTGGCCGCCGCGCGCCTTCGCGGGGCGGGTGAAACCGTGGATGAGCTGATCGCGGCGGGATTGGACTACCTTGTGCGATGCGGCCGCAATGCGCGCGGCGGGTATCATCGCGCCCTTCATCCAGATGGGAGTGTGCTGGATCCGACCGAGGACAGTTATGACCACGCCTTCGTCCTGCTTGCGCTGGCACATGCGCACGCTGCCGGTCATGGAGCTGCGTTGGCGCTCGGCCATGAAGTGCTGGGCTTTCTCGATCGGTGTCTGGCCGATCCGCGATCCGGTGGCTTTCTGGAACAGGCTGGTGGCAATGGACTGCGGCGCAGCAATCCGCACATGCATCTGCTCGAAGCCTTTCTCGCATGGCATCAGCTAACCGGAGAAGGGGAATTCCTGCGCCGTGCCGACCGGATCGCCCACCTGTTCCGCACCCGCTTCTTCGATCCGGCGAATTGGGTGGTCGGCGAGTATTTTGACGAAGACTGGCGACCGGCTTCCTGCGCGCGGGGCGATTGGACTGAGCCCGGCCATCATTTCGAATGGGCCTCGCTGCTGGTCGATCATGCCCGCCAATCCGGTCAGGAGGACGATCTTGGACTGGCGCGCAAGCTCTACGCTTCCGCATTGGCAAACGGGATCAACCGCGCCACCGGCCTTGCCTACGGCGCGGTCTCGCGCAAGGGCGCGCCGCTGGAAATGTCGACGCGAAGCTGGCAGCAGACGGAGATCATCAAGGCGGCGATCGCCCTCGACACTACCGGCGGTCCGGACCTGAAGCCTGAAATCGAGGCGCGGGTCGGCCGGCTGTTCCGCTGGCATATCGATCCGGCACCTCCGGGCCTCTGGATCGACCGGATCGACGCCTACGGCCGTCCCATCTCGCAGGACGTGCCGGCCTCGATCCTGTACCACATGGTCTCGGCGCTTCTCCGCTACCTGGACGCAACCGAGCCGGAGCGCGTAACGGGTCAGAACGGGCTGTCGACATTGCCGGTTTCGACATAGACCGATTTCACCTGCGAATACTGACGCAGCACATCCAGTGCGTTTTCACGCCCGATCCCCGATTGCTTCATGCCGCCGAACGGCACTTCGACCGGCGTGAGATTATAGGCATTGATCCAGCAGGTGCCTGCCTGCAACCGGGCGATGACGCGGTGGGCCCGGGCAAGGTCGGTGGTAAACACTCCGGCAGCGAGGCCGAACGGGGTGGCATTGGCCCGGGCGATGACTTCGTCTTCCTCCGCAAAGGACAACAGCGACAGTACCGGGCCGAAAATCTCCTCGCGGGCAATGCGCATCTCGTCGCGCACATCCGTGAAGATCGTTGGCTCAACGAAGAATCCACCCTCGAACCCCTGCAATGAAGGTGCGCCGCCGCCATAATGCAGCGTCGCGCCTTCGAGTCGTCCCGTTTCGATCAGGGAAAGGACCTTCTTCTGCTGCGCCCGGCTGATTACCGGTCCCATCTGCGTCTGCGGATCGAGCGGGTCGCCGATCCGGATCGACCGGGTGCGTTCGGTCAGCCTCTGCAGGAACTTCTCGCGAATGCCCTCCTGGACGAAGACGCGCGTCCCGTTCGAACAGACCTGGCCGGTCGAATAGAAATTGGCCAGCATGGCGCCGCCTACGGCATTTTCGAGATCGGCATCGTCGAACACGATCAGCGGCGACTTGCCACCAAGCTCCATCGTCGCATGCTTCATCTGGCTGCCGGCAAGGGCGAGAACCTTCCGCCCGGTCGGCACCGATCCGGTCAGCGAGACCTTGTCGACCGATGCATGGCTGACAAGGGCAGCACCGACTTCTCCCAAGCCCTGCACGACATTGAAAAGTCCGGCAGGAAGTCCGGCTTCCGAGTAGATCTCGGCCAGCTTCAGGGCGCTGAGCGGAGTGAGCTCGGAAGGCTTGAAGATCATGGCATTGCCCATGGCCAGCGCCGGCGCCGATTTCCAGCCGGCGATCTGGATCGGGTAATTCCATGCGCCGATCCCCACGCAGATGCCGAGCGGCTCATGCCGGGTATAGGCGAAGGGTCCGCCCAGCTCGATATGCTCGCCATGGAAGGCGGGCGCCGTGCCGGCGAGGAACTCCAATGCGTCAGCAGCCGATGGCGCGTCGGCTACCCGCGTTTCCTGGATCGCCTTGCCGGTATCCATCGTCTCGATATGTGCGAGCGCTTCATTGCGTTCGCGCAGGAGATCGGCGGCACGGCGCAAGATGCGGCTGCGCTCGATCGGCTTGCGAGACGCCCATTCGCCCTGGGCCTCCAGCGCCGACGCGACCGCGCGTTCGATGATGGCAGGCGTGGCCGAATGAACCTCGGCAATCTTCTCGCCTGTGGCGGGGTATACGATGTCGATGGCCTCGCCGGAGCGGTCCTCGATATATTCGCCGCCGATATAATGGGATGCCGGGGGTTGCAAGCGCATGTGGACCTCGTTTCGGCTGGAACGCGCAGGACGGTTCATCGATCCTTCTGTCGCCACTCAGGATGAATCCAGGGCTCCAGATTCGAGCGCGGTAATGGCGGGCGGCCAAGAATGTGATCCGCCGCCTTTTCGCCCGCCATCATGGACGGCGCGTTGAGATTGCCATTGGTTATACGCGGAAATATGGACGAATCCACGACCCGCAGGCCATCGACGCCGATCACCCGCGTCTCCGGATCGACGACGCTCATCGGATCGTCCGCCCGGCCCATCCGGCACGTGCCGCATGGATGATAGGCGCTCTCGACATTGTCGCGCACATAGGCATCGATCTCGGCATCCGTCTGAACGCCGGCTCCGGGCGCGACCTCTTCGCCACGATAGGAATCGAAAGCGGGCTGCGCGATGATTTCGCGGGTGATGCGCACGCAGCGACGGAATTCGGCCCAGTCATCCGGATGCGACATGTAGTTGAAGCGGATCACGGGCTGCTCGGAGGGATCGGCGGAGCGCAAGCGCACGGTGCCCCGCGATTTGGAGCGCATCGGTCCGACATGAACCTGAAATCCGTGGCCCTTGAGCGCCGCGCGTCCGTCGTAACGAATGGCAATCGGCAGGAAATGAAACTGGATGTCCGGATATTCGATGCCGGCCGCAGAGCGGATAAATCCCGCCGCCTCGAACTGGTTCGAGGCTCCGATCCCGGACTTGAAGAACAGCCATTGTGCACCGATCAGCATTTTCCAAGGCAGGCTGAGCCTGGAATAGAGGGTGATCGGGCGGGTTGCCGCCTGCTGCACATAGAGTTCGAGATGGTCCTGAAGATTCGCGCCGACGCCGGGCCGGTCCGCGACGACCTCGATGCCGTGCTCCTTCAGGTGCTTGGCCGGGCCGATGCCGGAGAGCATCAGCAGTTTGGGCGAATTGATCGTCGATGCGGCGAGGATGACTTCCCGGCGCGCCTTGACGATCTGGATCCTGCCGCCATTCTCGACTTCCACGCCGGTCGCGCGCCGGTTCTCGAACAGGACGCGCCGCGCCAGGGCCTTGACCAATTGCAGGTTCTTGCGCCGCAAGGCCGGGCGCAGATAGGCATTGGCCGCCGACCAGCGCCTTCCCCGGTAGATGGTTTGCTCCATTGGGCCGAAGCCCTCCTGCTTGGAGCCGTTGTAATCCTCGGTCAGCTCGAAACCGGCTTGCCGGCCGGCCTCGATGAAGGCTGCAAAGAGCGGATTGGCCTGCGAACCGCGCTGGACGTGTACCGGACCGTCCGTACCGCGCCAGCCTTGCTCGCCGCCATGCGAGGTTTCCATGCGCATGAAATAGGGCAGCACATCGGCATAGGACCAGCCGGCCGCGCCCTCCTCGGCCCAATGATCGAAGTCGCGTGCATGTCCGCGCACGAACACCATGCCGTTGATCGAGGACGAGCCGCCGATCACCTTGCCTCGCGGCGTCGCCAGTACGCGCCCGCCCAGATGCGGCTCAGGTTCGGTGGCAAAGCCCCAGTCATATAGGCGCATGTTCATGGGATAGGACAGGGCTGCCGGCATCTGGATCAGCGGGCCGGCATCGCTGCCGCCATATTCGATCACGATCACGGAATGCCGCCCGTCCTCGGACAGGCGTGCGGCAAGGGCCGAGCCGGCCGAGCCCGAGCCGACGATGACATAATCCGCCTCGCGCATCACGGGAGCCACATTCATCACTCCCCCCTTGGAAAGCGCTGGCGCTCTTCCAGCGTGTTGAGGTCGAGATGATTGCGCATGTAGCGTTCGGACGCGACTTGCAGGGGCTGGAAGTCCCATGGATAGAACGCACCATTGCGCAGTGCCGGATAGACGATCCAGCGCCGTGCCTGACTCTCGCGCACCGCGGCATCAAAGGCCGCCATGTCCCAGCGATCCCGGACCATCGCCAGCCATCTTGCGACGTCGTCCGCGCGCGCGGGTTCGTCGGCGAGATTGCGCAATTCGTGCGGATCGGTGGCAAGGTCGAACAATTGCGGCGGATCCGCCTCGCAATGAACGAATTTGAACCGTCCGTCGCGGATCGCCACCATCGGTGCGATGGAACCTTCCGCCGCATATTCCATCCAGACCGGGGTCCGCCTCTGACCGCCCGTCATCAGCGGTACGAGACTTTCGCCATCCGTCCACGGCCGGAAAGCCGAAGCGTCCACGCCCGCAAGCTCGCAAAGCGTCGGCAGGATGTCGAGATTGGAAGTCGGCGTCGCAATCGTTGCCGGGGTAATGCCCGGCCCCGAGATCAGCAGCGGGACGCGCGCCGATCCCTCGAAAAAGGACATCTTGAACCACAATCCCCGCTCGCCCAGCATGTCGCCATGATCCGAGCAGAACAGGATCAGCGTATCGTCCAGCATCCGCGTTGCGGCCAGGACGTCGAGCAGCTCGCCGATCTTCTCGTCCAGATAGCTCAGATTGGCAAAATAGGCGCGGCGGGCGCGGCGTATATCCTCGCGGCTGATGTGGAAATTGCGATGGTCGCAGGCTTCCAGCAGCCGCTGCGAATGCGGATCCTGCAGATCCGGCGCGATTTCCGCGATTTCCGGCTCCAATGCCGGGCAATCCTCGTAGAGATCCCAGAACCGGTGCCGCGCCACATAGGGATCATGAGGATGGGTGAAGGAGACGGTCAGGCACCAAGGCTTCCGGTCCGGCGAATCGGAGTCACGGCCAAGCTGATAGAGTTTCTGCACGGCATGGAACTGGACCTCGTCATCATACTCCATCTGGTTGGTGATCTCGGCGACCCCCGCGCCGGTCACCGATCCGAGATTGTGATACCACCAGTCAATGCGCTCACCTGGCTTGCGGTAATCCGGCGTCCAGCCGAAATCGGCGGGATAGATGTCGGTCGTAAGCCGTTCCTCGAAGCCATGCAGCTGGTCCGGTCCGACAAAGTGCATCTTGCCGGAAAGGCAGGTGCGATAGCCGCTCGCACGCAGATGATGGGCGAAGGTCGGAATGGAGGACGGAAATTCGGCCGCATTGTCGTAGACGCCGGTGCGCGAGGGCAACTGACCGGTCATGAAGGCGGCGCGAGCCGGAGCGCAAAGGGGAGAAGCCGTATAATTGGCCTGGAACCGGACGGATCGCTGCGCCAGCGCCCGCAAATGCGGAACGTGGAGAAATTTCGCAGGACCGTCTGGAAACAGAGTCCCGTTGAGCTGGTCAACCATGACGATCAATATGTTCGGCCGTACCGGCATGATCCCTCCTGTAAACGCCATTCCTGCCCATCCTATTTTTAATTGAACGTTCGTTCAATAGGGGGCCCGGATGGAGATGGGGGGCGCCGGCCCTCGGTCAGACTGCATTGGCGAGACGAAGGAATTCTTCGATGGTCAAGGTTTCCGCCCGCCTGGTCGGATCGATCCCGGCGCGAAGCAGGAGAGACTCTCCGCCCAGCGGCTTCAGGCTCTGGCGCAGCATCTTGCGGCGCTGGCCGAAAGCAGCGCGGGTAATGGCTTCCAGCTTCTGCAGGGATCCGGGCAGGGGTTCGGCGCGTGGCACCAGGTGCACCACCGAAGACGTGACCTTTGGCGGCGGGGTGAAGGCCCTGGGGGGTAGGTCGAACAGGATCCGCGCCTCGGTGCGCCAGCCGGCAAGCACGGAAAGGCGGCCATAGGCCGCACTGCCGGGCTCGGCGACAATCCGCTCGGCGACCTCGCGCTGGAACATCAATGTCGCAGATTGCCAGAATGGCGGCCATTCTGGCGGCGTCAGCCAGCGCACCAGCAATTCGGTGCCGATATTGTACGGGAGGTTGGCGACGATCCTCACGCGGCTGGCGCCGGCGGTCAGTTCCGTGAAGTCGCAGGCGAGCGCATCCCCGGCAACAATCCGCAGCCGCCCGGGCCAGTGCGAGGCGATTTCCTCCAGTGCGCCAAGGCACCGCGTGTCCTGTTCCACAGCAATGATTTCGGCCGCGCCGGCGGCCAGAAGCGCCCGGGTGAGCCCGCCCGGACCCGGGCCGATTTCAAGTACGGTCGAATCGCGGAGATCTCCGGACGCCCGCGCGATCTTGCCAGTCAGGTTGAGATCCAGCAGGAAATTCTGCCCCAGCGACTTGCGGGCGGCAATGCCGTGGCGCTCGATCACTTCGCGCAGCGGCGGCAGTCCGTCACTGCTCATTGCGATGCACGTTCTGCCGCGGCAATGCGGGTCGCAAGCTGGAGGGCGGCGATCAGGCTGGACGGATTCGCCTTCCCGGTGCCCGCAAGGTCGAAGGCAGTGCCATGATCCGGCGAAGTACGGATGAAAGGCAGGCCGAGCGTGACATTGACGGTATGGGCGAAATCCAGGGTCTTGACCGGGATCAGAGCCTGATCGTGATACATGCACAAGGCGACATCGTAGCGCTCGCGGGCTTCGGCATGAAACATCGTATCGGCCGGCAGGGGTCCGAGAAGGTCGAAGCCTTCGGCGCGCAGGCGCTCGATTGCCGGCTGCAGGATGGTCGCTTCCTCGCTGCCGAACGCCCCCTGTTCGCCCGCATGCGGATTGAGCCCGGCGATTGCCAGCCGCGGCCGCGCAATCCCGAAGCGCCGCCGGAGATCATTTCCCACAATTCGGGCGGTCTCGCAGATCAGTTCCTGTGTCAGCAACCCGGCCACGTCGGCGAGCGGAACATGGACGGTAACCGGAACCGTGCGCAACAGCGGCCCGGCGAGCATCATCACTGGCGTAGCCGGTCCGGAGGCAAGTTGCCGGGCAAGATGGGCCAGATATTCGGTGTGGCCTGGAAAGGCGAAGCCGGCTTCGTGCAATGCAATCTTGGCAATGGGCAGCGTCACGATGGCGGCTGCCTTGCCCGCATGGCAATCAGCTACGGCCCGGTCGATCGATTCGACGATGCCTGCCGCATTCTCCGGCAGCGAACGGCCGGGCTGATCTGTGAGCCGGTTGGCAAGGGGCGATACGGGCAGGGCGGACGCGAACAGGCGCGATGCATCGGCAGGTTCGCTTTCGACGATGGCAACTTCAAGCCCGATCGACCGGGCTCGCGCCGCCACGAGCCGCGGATCCGCCAGAAGATAGAAAGGCGCAAGCGTCTCTTCGTTACGGCGCAGCCAGCTTGCGCAGGCAAGCTCGATCCCGATTCCGCCCGGATCGCCACAGCTCATTGCAAGAGGCAGCTGCATCGGCCCGCATTCAGCGCTCGATGATGCGCGCGTTCCGCTTCAGTTCTTCCATGTATTCCTTGTTGAACTCTTCGGCGGCCTTGTCCGTCGCCTTCTCGCTCTGGAACACCATTTGCGCAACGCGATCATCCGAGACTTCCCGCGCACTGCAAATGCCGATGAACTCGACCCCGCGCTCCGTCTCGCGCACGCGTGTTGCCTGACCCGGATTGATCGACTTGATCAGGCTTTCCCAATCCGGCGGCAATTCGGGTTCCAGCACCCGGCCGAGATCGCGCACCGTCACGTCGATCAGCCCCTTGGCGAATTCGCGCGTGGTCTCGCAACTGTTGAACCGGTTTCGCATCGATTCGGCCTCGCGCTTGCGGGCGGCAAGCTTGGCGCGACGCTCGGCGGCAGGTACGACAAAGATCACTTGCTGCAACTGATATTCGGTCGCTTTCGGCTTCTGTCCGCCCTGTTGCAGCATGCGCTGCACGACATCGGTATCCTTCACCTGCCCGAGGGCACGGAAGCGGGCGGAGAGCGCCTGGTTCCAGCCGATCTGGCTGCGAATGAAATCCTTGAAATGGCGACTTGTGACGCCTGCCTGCCCCAGAACCTGCTCGAGCTGGTTCGTCGTCATGTTGTTCGAGCGGGCAAAATTGGCGAAGGCGTCCTCGACCGCCTTGTCGGGAACATTGATGCCGAGTCGCTTGATCTCGCCGAGACGCAGGGCCTGGTCGATCATCTCCTGCGTGGCGAGCTGCTTCGCATTTCCAGGCTTGCGCTGCAGGCGGACAAAGGCTGCGCGCCGCTCGATGTCATAGCTCGTCACGGGGAGGCCGTTGACGACGTAGCGGATTTCCGACGCCTCGACGGCCGGGACGGCGGTCAATGTACCTGCCAGCAGGGCCAGAAGGCCGAGCATGAAGGCGAACCGGCGGGCGACAAGGCCATTCATCGTTGCATTTCCTTTCGCGAGATCCGGAAAACTTCCAGCATCCGTGTGCCCTCCTCATGCGGCAAAAGCAAGGCCGGCCTGTCGCGGATCCCGACATTCGGAGCCATGTCGGAATCCGATGCAGCTCCTGCGCCCGGCGTGGTCAGAACTCTCTTGCGGTCGGCGCCGAACCCATATCGCCAAGTGTCCGCAACGAGATCCGGAAGCCGACGCTTCTCTCTGTCGGCTCGGTGCCCAAGACCGAGCGGCTTTCGCTATACGCAAGCACATAGGAGAAACATTCGTCCTCATAGCCGAAACCGATCGAGCCCTTGACCAGCTTCTCCGAGGTGAAGTCGTAGGTGCCTCCTCCGAATACCTTCCAGCTGTCCGACAGCCGCACCGTGCTGGCCAGCGACAGCTCGCGCCTGTCGAACGGCATCCCGTAGAGCGGCTGTGCCTCGATATGCGTGTATCGGACCGAAGCATCGACGGTTTCGCCACGATAGGCGGTGCGGATCTCGGCTCGGCGGATATCCAGCGTCTTTTCGTCGAAGCGCCCGCCGATGGATGCCGATATGCCGTTGGGGCTCGTGACCCCGACCATGGCGACGAAATCGGAAACGTCGCTCTCGAGCCCGGATTCGGCTCCGGCATGGACCAGATCGACCGCCGCGTAGGAATTGAGGCCGGCAAGGTGATAGGATTGTCCGACCAGCGCGTCCGCCGTCCAGCCATTTGCAAAACTGCCGGAATAGCGAATACCGAGATTGGCTCGGGTGCCGCCCTCGATCCGGTCATAGCCTGAGAACTTGTCGCGCTCGAAGAGATTGGCGGCGTCGAAGACCAGACTCTGGGCGTCCTCGTTGGGAATTCCGAACCGTTCCGCATAGGGCTCGTCAGGCCGTACGAAGATCTGCGCCATCGGCTCGATGACATGGGTGGAGTTGCCGGCAGTGATCAGGATGGGATAGCGCACTTCCAGCCCCGCGGTTGCCATGGCGCGGTGATAATCCGTTCGAATATCGGCTGGCGTGCCGAGCAGGCCGGCAATGTTGTTGATCTGGGCGATGGAGGCCGGATCGGGATCATTGCGGAAGGCGTCGCCGCGCATGTGGAGTGACGGTGTGATCACCAGGCCGTGCCGCGTGGTGAACACCCGTTTCCATTCTGCTTCTGCGGTAAGACGGCCGCTGGTGCCGCCCTGGCCAGGAACCGAAAGTGCGGTGAAATGATCTGCTTCGCGGTGGATTGTACGCAAATTGACATCGATCGACAATTCACCGCCAAAGACCGGCGTACCGTGGATACGCGCATAATCAAGCGAAGGCAGCACCCAGGGCTGGGTGTCGTCCACGGAGGCCGGATCGCTGTCCGGCAATTCCTCCTGGACATGGAAGCGCATGAAGCGCAGGTCGAAATAATTCCGGTCATGCAGGCCGGTCAGATACACCTCGGAACGGTGCACATAGGAATCGAAGCCTTCAATATCGTAGGTACGCGCAAAATTCTTGTCGGTCTGGGCCAGGATGTTCCAGCCGAATACCCAGTTGCGGTTGAGCTGGAACTCGCCCTTCGTGCCCAGCATTGCGCGGTCCCGCTTCTGGGAGTCGACCGTGCCTGGCTCGAAAGCGCCTGGAGACGCCTGGTGGATGCCCGCGAATTTCACGCTGTACTGGCCATGATCGAAGCGCTGGCGCCATTCGGCCTCGCCGAGAAAGCCCTGCCTCGTAAAGCCCGTTCCCCTCAGGGTCAGGTCTCGATCGGGCGCGATCGCAATGTAGTAGGGGACGGTCAGGCCCACCCCCAATCGCCGCGAACTGCGCACGCCCGGCATCAGGAAGCCGGTCTTGCGCTTCACCGTATGGTCCGGAATGATGAAATAGGGCATGGAGAACAGCGGCAGGCCGAACATCTCGAAGCGCGCCCCCTCGAAGCGGATCGTACGCTCCTCGCCGTTCCAGATGATTGTCCGGGCGCGGATCTGCCACAGACGCGGCTTGCCCGGATCTTCCTCGCAGGCCTTGCAGGCCGTATATGTGCCATTGGTAAAGGTGGTGAGGCTGCCGCCTGTCCGCTCGGCGCGGTCGGCAGTGAAATAGGTCTCGTCCGCCGTCTCGATTTCGAGCGCGTGCACGAAGCCATCCCGGAAATCATCGGTGATGTCGATCTCCGCGGCCCGGATGATGGCGCCATTGCGCTCGAGGATCTCGACATTGCCGCTCGCCACCAGGCGCCGCGAATCGCGATGATAGGTAACGCGTTCAGCCACCAGGCGATGGCCGCCATAATCGATCCGGACACCGCCGACCGCCGAAACGGTCTCCCGGTCCCGGTCGTAGACGAGCGAATCGGCCTCGAGCAGCATGGGGGCGTCAGCCGGAATCTGTTCGGCAATTTCAGCGGGAATGTCCTGCGCCGGCGCAACCGTCGGCAGGGCTCCACCCATGGCAAGACACACGGCCGCTGTTGCGCCGAGCAAGCCCTTCCTGGCCTTGCCAATGCCCGCCACTACCCATCCTCCTTGTACAACAGGAACGTTACTCCGTAAAACATCGCCACTGCAACCGGAATCCACGCCGCGACCGGAGGAGGAACCAGGCCGGAACTGCCGAACGCTTTCGCCAGTGCGGTCACGACATAAAGCAGAAAGCCTGCCAGAATTCCACCCAGAATCATGGTGGCGGACTGACCCTGGCGGGTAAAGCGCAGCGAAACCGTGGCCGCGATCAGCGTCATGGCCACGAGGAGCGCCGGCGACGCCAGCAGGGAGTGGAACTGCATGCGGAAGCCATGGGCGTTGAGGCCGAAGGATTGCGCCGCGGCAATCTTGCGTGGCAGATCAAAAAACGGAATTGATTCGGGTCTGGCGAGTTGCTCCTCGATGAATTCGAGCCGCAGGCCTGAGCGGATGCGCATGCTGTCCGCAGTTTCGCGCTCCCGGCCGGCGCGATGGATGGTCACGGCGTGAAGCTCCCAGGCGCCATCCACCAGCACCGCGCGTTCGGCATCGAGCCGGTCGCGAATGCTGCCATCAGGCTCGAAGCGGAAAATGGTTGCATTGAACAGCAGGCGGCCCTTCTCGGCCGAGTTCAGCGCGCCGATGATCGCGGCGCCCTCCTCGGTCTGCTGCCTGAGCCAGGGCATGCGCATTTCCGAATCGGGAGCCGCGGTGCGGCCACGCAGCTCGCCTTCCCAGACTTCTGCCCTGGAGAATGCCCAGGCCGAGAGAGGATTGAGCATGGCGATGGCAATGAGCCCGACGACGAGGCTGGCAAGGCATAGCGGCGCCAGGAACTGCCAGGCGGATATGCCGACGGAGCGCGCGACGACCAGTTCGTAGCGGCGATTGAAGTTCGACAGCGCTGCCATTGCCGACACCAGGATGATGAAGGGAATGGTGACCTGCAGGATCTGCGGGATGCGCAATGCCGAGATCAGGACCGTGTCGAAAAAGGAAATGTCGGCCACGCCGGAAAGCTGTCGGTTCAGTTCCGCAAGGTCGACAATATAGATGAGAATGCCCAGCCCGGCGAAGATCTGCAGGGTCAGCAACAGGTATCGCTGGAAGAAGTACCGGAACAGCGTCGGTCCCATTTCAGGTTGTCCTGTCCGGGCGACCGAGAAGGCCCGCCAGGGCGAGCTGGATGCGCCGATGTCTTTCCAGCGCCCAGTCAATGGCGGCGTCGGTGGTTTCGATCAGGACAGCGGGAACTGCAAGCGACCGGCCACGGGCCAGGAGGAATGCGAGCAGAGCCGAGCCGCCAAGCGGCAACGCATAGCAGGCAAAGGCCGCCAGAGCGCTCGACCCGGCGCTGGCGACGGCAAGAAACCCGGCGCCGCGCAACAGGAAGGCAGAAGTGAACACGGCGAGCATGCTCCAGGCGCGCTCCTCGCGATTGGCCCGCGCCGAACCGGCGAAAAATACCGCGATCAGGGCGAAGGCAGGCGGATATAGCCAGACCGAGAAGCGGTCATGAATCTCCGCCCGGATCTCGTCAGGGCGCTCGCGCGTGAAATCATTGTCCGGGTCAGGGTTGAACAGCGCCGCCGTCGGCCATTCATTCGGGCCGTGACTCGCAAGGGAACTGCCCGCCCCGAACATGGAAAGGTCAATGGCATAGGAAACGAACGAAATGATCGAGACATCGCCGGCCTCCATGTTGCGCCGATGGATCTCGCCGCCATTCATGACGATCATGTCGCGCCCGTCCACCTTGGTGACGCGGCCGGTGCGGGCATAGTAGACAAGCTCCACCGCCTTGTCGCGCCGGTCGGCGATGAAGATGCCGCCCAGCGTGCCGCCGCCATGCTGCTGGGCGATCTGCACGTAGAGATTGTCCTCGATGCGGCGAAAGCTTCCCGACTGGATGGCCATGCCGATCAGATCGGCGCCCGCCGCGGCGCGCAGGTCCCGCCGAATGGCGCCGCTCCATGGCTCAAGCAGAAGCGCGATCACGAGGGTAATCACCGTCGCACCGACGGCGAGGGCGAGGATTGGCCGCAACAGCACCATGCGGCCCGCACCAGCAGCCTCCAGGACAGCGAGCTCCGAATCGCCGTTCATGCGATTTAGGGTCGTCGCGGCGCCGAGCAGCAACGCAAAGGGCAATACGATCATCACCATGCCCGGCACCAGCGTCAGCGCCAGCTTCAGGAAGGTCAGCAGGGATTGTCCCGACTGTGTGAGAATATTGATGTACAAGAGGGCTTGCGTCGTCAGAACGATCATCGTGACCAGGCAAAGCGATGCCAGGGTCATGGCGAAAACGCGCCGGAAAAGGTATCGTTCGATCAGCTTCAAGAGAACCCACCATGGCAGTCCGCAATCAGCCTACTCGGCATATTCGCGGTTTCAATAGAATTCCGTATTGGGTAATAAGGGCGAAGAGTCGGAGTTAATGCTTTATTGACGAAGCAAATTCAATGGTCCGGCCCCGCAGAGAGATGATTCATCGGTTGTTGTCCTTCGTCCGCCTTTTCGGCATTCCGAAGCGAACCCAGTGCTGGAGTGAACATGTCAACTATTCCTGAGATCAGTTTTTCGCGCTCGACCCGCCAGCCCGGCGGATTGGCCATACTTCTTCGGGATTCCGATGGCAGGCTGTCGGCGGGAGCGTCGTCGGCAGATCCCGAAAATGTCGTGGCCAGGGCGGTGAAAGTGTCGGAATTCAAGGGAGATGCCAAGGCCGAACTCGACATTGTCGCGCCGGCCGGCTCGCCAGCCGACCGGATTGTCGTGCTCGGCATCGGCAAGCGGGACGAACGCGATTCGCAATTCTGGATCCGGCTCGGCGGCAGGATCGCTGCAGTGGCGGCGAAGGCGCGGCGCGTGACGGTATGGCTGGACATGGAGGACGGCAAGGCAAGGCCGGACGACGTGGCCTCGGTCGGCCTTGGCATCCTGCTGCGGAGCTACCGATTCGACCGCTACAAGACGCGCGACGACGAAAGGGACCAGGGGGTAGCACCGCGCTACGCGCTGGTTGCCTCCACCGCGACCACGGCCAAGCGCGAATTCGAGGATGCACAGGCCGTCGCGGAGGGAGTGTGCCTGGCCCGGGATCTCGTCAACGAGCCGGCCAATGTGCTCGGCCCTGCTGAGTTCGCCAGCAAGGCCCGGGAACTGGCAAATCTGGGCGTGCGGGTTGAAATCCTGACCGAGCGCGAAATGTCGCGGCTCGGCATGAATGCGCTGCTGGGCGTGGGGCAGGGCTCCATCCGTCCGCCGCGCCTGGCCGTCTTGCAATGGAATGGCGGGCGGGCCAGGGACAAGCCGGTCGCCTTCATCGGCAAGGGCGTGGTGTTCGACACTGGCGGCATCTCGATCAAGCCGGCTTCCGGAATGGAGGACATGAAGGGCGACATGGCCGGCGCCGCGGCGGTGGTCGGTCTCATGCATACGCTCGCGGCGCGCAAGGCGAAGGCGAATGTGGTCGGCCTCATCGGCCTCGTCGAGAACATGCCGGACGGTAATGCGCAGCGGCCCGGTGATATCGTCACTTCCCTTTCCGGGCAGACGATCGAGATCATCAATACCGATGCCGAGGGCCGGCTCGTGCTGGCCGATGTGCTGTGGTACTGCCGGGAGCGGTTCGAGCCACGTTTCATGATCGACCTCGCAACCCTAACGGGGGCGATCATCGTCGCGCTCGGCAAGCACCATGCCGGCCTCTTCTCCAATGATGATGCGCTGGCGAGCGAGATCCTGGCGGCGGGCAAGTCCACCGACGAGCGCGTCTGGCGCATGCCGCTCGGCCCCGAATACAACAAGATGATCGATTCGAAGGTGGCCGACATGAAGAATGCCGGCAGCCGCTATGGCGGGGCGATCACCGCGGCGCAATTCCTGCAGCGCTTCGTCAAGGATACGCCCTGGGCGCATCTCGACATTGCCGGGACGGGGATGGCCAGCGACGATCACGAGTTCAACCGTTCCTGGGGGTCGGGCTTCGGCGTTCGCCTGCTCGACCGCCTGGTCCGGGACAATTACGAGCGCTGAATTGTCGGAAGTGCTGTTCTACCACCTGTCGGACTCGACACTGGAGACAGTGCTTCCGCCCCTGCTCGAAAAGAGCCTGGAACGCGGCTGGCGGGCGGTCGTACAGTTCGCCAGCGAGGAACGTCGGGATGCGCTCAACGGGAGCCTGTGGACCGTTCGCGATGACAGTTTCATCGGTCATGGGCTCGACAGCGATCCGCACGCGGCGCTTCAGCCGGTCATTCTCACCTTGAACGAATCAAATCCGAACGGCGCTTCCATCCGTTTCCTTGTCGATGGGGCGCGACCCGGCGCCATCGCTGAATATCAACGTATCGTGCTGATTTTCGATGGTCATGACATGCAACAGGTCGAGGCTGCGCGCGGGCACTGGCGCGGCCTGCGCGAGGCCGGCCATACGGTAACCTACTGGCGGCAGACGCCCGAAGGTGGCTGGCAGCGACAGGCGTGAGGGAGAAGTGGAGGTTTCTGTTGCCAGGTACCTCCGAACCCCGCCTGCAGATGCTAACCTGCAGGAGTTTCAGGTCGACTTTACAGACTGCTTACGCGGCCTGCGCCGTCAGAGCATAGTTGTTGTCATTGGCAACTATACGAGTAGCCCGATAACGGTGGTACAATGCCGGGCAAAAGCGCGATCTTTACACCCTCGTCGATCCTGTTTCGCCCCCAGCAGCAACCGCACGGGCCGCATGCGGCTGGTGGTGGAGGCGCCGGGTACCGCCCCCGGGTCCGAATGGTTTATTGCATCGGCCATTTATTGCCATAGTCAGCCAGGCTGACGGACCATATATAGTGCAAGCGGTGCGGATTTTAAAGAGCCTATCCACTGGCGCGGCTTGACTTGTCTTCTACTTCTCCCTCATCTGATAGGCGTCAAGGCAAGTCGGGCCTTGGGGGAGGCCCGGAAGCACAAAGCCACAGTCAGGAGGGCGGAAAATGGCCGATTATGCATCCGACGTGAAGAAATATGACGCAACTGCAGACGAGGAAATCATCGGCAAGATCGTGAAGCATCTCGGCATTGCGCTGCGAAACCGTGATTCGTCTCTCGTTTCCTGTTCCGATCCGAAGGAACTTGAGCGCGTGCGCACCAGCTGGTGCGAAAGGAAGCTCGGCGTGACGGATTCGGCCAAGGCGGACCTGGCCATTGAAAAAGTGTGCGAGACCATGGCGGGTGACCGCACCAAGTCACGGGTCACCTTCTATTATTTGGTGGCGAAGCAGCTCGACAAGCTGGGTACCCTCTGAGCGGGCAAGGCCGCAATCCGGCGGCCTCCTGAAGGGCGAATCCGGCAATCCGGTGCAGGCAAATGCGACAATATCTCGATCTGTTATCTCATGTCCTGCATCATGGCGTCGATCGCGATGATCGAACCGGTACTGGGACCCGAGCCGTCTTCGGCTACCAGATGCGGTTCGATCTCGGCTCCGGCTTTCCGCTGCTGACGACCAAGAAGCTGCATGTGAAATCCATCATCCATGAATTGCTGTGGTTTCTCAGCGGCGACACCAATATTGGCTATCTGAAGCGGCATGGCGTGTCGATCTGGGATGAATGGGCCGACGAGCATGGCGATCTCGGCCCAGTCTATGGCGCGCAGTGGCGTTCCTGGCCAGCGGGCGATGGCAGAACGATCGACCAGATGGCGGCGCTGGTGGACCAGATCCGGAGCAATCCCGATTCGCGCCGGCTGATCGTGACTGCCTGGAACCCGGCGCAGCTCGCCGGCATGGCCTTGCCACCCTGCCATTGCCTGTTCCAGTTTCACGTCGCGGAAGGGCGCCTTTCCTGCCAGCTCTACCAGCGTTCGGCCGACATCTTTCTCGGCGTGCCCTTCAATATCGCTTCCTATGCGCTGCTGACACAGATGATTGCGCAGGTGACCGACCTCGCCCCAGGCGAATTCATTCACACGCTGGGCGATGCGCATCTGTATCGCAATCATTTCGAGCAGGCTCGCCTCCAGCTCACGCGGACGCCGCACGACTTGCCGGTCATGCGGATCAATCCGCGCGTGAGAGACCTGTTTTCCTTCGCCTATGAGGATTTCACGCTCGAGAATTACGTTGCCGAGGCAGCGATTCGCGCCCCGGTGGCGGTCTGATGATCACGTTCGTTGCAGCGGTCGCGGAAAATTGCGTCATCGGCAGCGAGGGCGGCATGCCCTGGCGCCTGTCCAGCGACCTGAAGCGGTTTCGTTCGGATACGATCGGCCGCCCCCTCATCATGGGGCGCAAGACGTACGAATCGATCGGCCGTCCCCTGCCGGGGCGAACCAATATCGTCATCACGCGCGATCCCGCCTGGCAGGCTGAAGGCGTCGTGACGGCAGGTTCGCTCGATGCGGCGCTGCAGATCGCGCGGCGCAGTCCGGGCGGGGACGGCAAGCAGGGCGAGATCTGCATCATTGGCGGCGGAGAGATCTTCCGGGAGGCAATCGGGCTGGCCGATTGCCTGAAGATCACCCATGTGCTCGCAAGTCCGGCTGGCGACACGTTCTTTCCGCCCATCGATCCGCAGCGCTGGCGCGTGGTGCATTCGCAGGATTTTCCTGCCGGGGAGAAGGACAGTCAGGCGACGCGCTACGTGATCTATGAAGCCCGGCGCGAACGCGCGGAGACAGGCGGGGATCACCCGTGAGAGGATGGCGGCGGCGGGCCGCGGTCAATTTCACTTGATTCGGAGAGCATTGCGCGTTGAAAGCGCGAGAGCGCAACCCTATAACCGCTGCAGACGCGCTGGTCCCGCATGCGGACGGCATGGCTTGCAGTTGAAAGGAACTACATGCCCTGGAGTAATCAAGGTGGTGGCGGCGGCCCGTGGGGCGGCGGCAGCAATGGCAGCGGGGGCGGCGGTGGCGGCCCATGGGGGCAGGGACCACGCGGCGGCCGGCCCCAGGGCACCCCGCCCGATCTGGAGGAAATCATCCGTCGCGGCCAGGATCGTCTGAAGACCATCATTCCCGGCGGCGGCAAGGGCGGGTCGGTCAATCCCTCGGTTGTCGGACTGATCATTCTCGGCCTGCTCGGCCTGTGGGCGTTCAAGGCCATCTACACCATCCAGCCGGACGAACTGGGCGTCGAGCTTCGCTTCGGTGTGCCGAAGGATGAGGTCTCGATGCCGGGACTGCATTTCCATTGGTGGCCGATCGAGACCATGGAAAAGGTGGTCACGGCCGAAAAGCTGCTGACCATCGGCGAGAGCACCCGCGCGGGTGGTGGTTCGTCGGGCCTGATGCTGTCCAGTGACCAGAACCTCGTCGATGTGCAGTTCACGGTCGCCTACCAGGTTTCCGACCCGAAACAGAACCTGTTCAATGTCTCGGATCCGGATGCGATGGTCCGGCAAGTCGCCGAGAGCGCCATGCGCGAAGTGGTCGGCCGCCGGCCGGCGCAGGATATCTTCCGCGACGATCGTGGCGGCATCGCCACCGAGGTGCGCGACATCGTCCAGTCCACGATCGTCGCCTATGGCGCGGGGCTGACGATCAATGCGATCTCGATCGAGGACGCGGCGCCGCCACGCGAGGTCGCCGACGCCTTTGACGAGGTACAGCGCGCCGAGCAGGACGAGGATCGATTCGTCGAGGAAGCCAACCAGTATTCCAACCAGCAATTGGGGCGCGCCCGCGGCGAGGCGGCCCAGATTCGCGAAGAGGCAGCCGCCTACAAGGGCCGCGTCGTTCAGGAGGCCGAGGGTGAGGCGCAGCGCTTCCTGTCGGTGTACGAAGAATATTCCAAGGCTCCGGACGTGACGCGCAAGCGCCTCTATCTCGAAACCATGGAACGCGTTCTGAAAGGCACGAACAAATTCATCATCAATCAGGATTCGGGACAGGGCGTCGTGCCCTATCTGCCTCTTCCCGAGATCGACCGCCGGCGTGAAGGAGGCAATAATTGATGGCTAACCGGCTTCCCCTGATCGGCGTCATCGGCGCCCTGATCCTCCTGCTGGCCTACGGTTCGATCTTCGTCGTCAGCGAGCGTCAGCAGGCAATCGTGCTGCGGTTTGGCGAGATCGTCGATGTCCGCACCGAGCCTGGCCTTTATTTCAAGCTGCCTTTCGGCTTCATGGAGGCCGACAATGTGCAGTATATCGAGGACCGCATCCTGCGCTTCGATCTTGATGACATCCGTGTCCAGGTCTCCGGGGGCAAGTTCTACGAGGTCGATGCATTCATTGCCTATCGCATCGAGAATGCGCGGACCTTCCGCCAGACCGTATCGGGCAGCATTCCGCTGGCCGAGCAGCGCCTGCGCACCCGCCTTGATGCGGCTCTTCGCGGCGTCTACGGCCTGCGCGGCTTCGAGGCGGCGTTGTCAGAGGAGCGCAGCGCCATGATGCGCGAGGTCGCTGACATCCTGCGTCCGGACGCGGCGTCTCTCGGCCTCCGCATCGTCGATGTGCGGATCCGGCGCACGGACCTGACAGCGGAAGTCTCGCAGCAGACCTATGAGCGAATGAAGGCCGAGCGTCTTGCCGAAGCCGAGCTGCTGCGCGCGCGCGGCCGCGAAGCGGCGCAACGCATCCGCGCCATTGCCGACCGGCAGGTGGTCGAGATCATTGCAGCGGCGCGGCGCGAATCGGAGATCCTGCGGGGTGAAGGCGAGGCGGAGCGCAATGCCATTTTCGCCGCAGCTTTCGGCCGCGACCCTGATTTCTTCGAGTTCTACCGCTCGATGAGCGCATATGAGCATTCGCTGATGGATTCCCAGACCACGGTCGTGACATCGCCCGACGCCGAATTCTTCCGCTATCTGACCGATACTCGCGGTGGCAATGCCTCGGCGGTTCCGGCGGCTCCAGGAGCCGGGCAGGCGGGGCCATCCATGGGCAGCGATTCGTCCGGCGCCGCGCGTGCGCCGGAACCGGCGCGCCCAGTCGTGAACGAATAGAAGGGCAAGCGCCGCCATGGCCGATCTGATCGTGGCGATCGGGCTGGTGTTGGTGATCGAGGGAGTGCTGTATGGAGGCTTTCCTGATCTGGCCCGGAGGCTCGCCGCACAGGTCGCATCGATGCCGGATGAGGCGTTGCGGTTCGGCGGGATCGGGGCGGCGCTGATCGGCGTCGTCATTGTCTGGCTGGTGCGCGGCTGACGGAAATTTCGGCCGCGAACATGGCGGTCAACCTAACTGCGCCGTAATTGCATGGGATTGGGAGCGACCGGGGCAAAGCCCCATGAGACTGGGAGGAGGGACCGGCCATGACGGGCAACACGCAACGAGCGGCAGAAGGAACGCGGTTTCGCCGCGCCGCGACCGCCCTGATCCTTGGCCTGTCGCTTGCGGTGCCGATGGCATTGCCTGCGCCGGTAAAGGCGCAGCAGGGGCCGGCTTCCGTCGCCGATCTGGCCGAAGGGCTGATGGACGCGGTCGTCAACATCTCCACCTCGCAGAATGTCGGCAGATCCGGCCCGGGCGCCGTTCCGCTGCCCCGCCTGCCGGAGGGTTCTCCCTTTCAGGAATTCTTCGACGATTTCTTCCGGGAGCGTGAGGGCGAGCGCGGAACGGGCCCCACCAGGCGCATGCAGTCGCTGGGCTCCGGCTTCGTGCTCGACGCCGAAGAAGGGCTGGTCATTACCAATAATCACGTCATTGCCGATGCCGACGAGATCGAAGTCAATTTCTCGGATGGCGCCAATATTCCGGCCACGCTCATCGGCACGGATCCCAAGACCGACATTGCCCTGCTGAAGATCGATCCCGGGTCCCGCAAGCTGACCGAGATCAGCTTCGGCAATTCGGACCGCATGCGCATCGGCGACTGGGTGATGGCCATCGGCAATCCTTTCGGGCTCGGCGGCTCGGTGACGATCGGCATCATTTCAGCGCGCAATCGTGACATCAATGCCGGGCCCTATGATGATTTCATCCAGACCGATGCGGCGATCAATCGTGGCAATTCCGGCGGTCCGCTGTTCAACATGCATGGCGAGGTCATCGGCATCAATACGGCCATCATCTCGCCCTCGGGCGGGTCGATCGGCATCGGCTTCTCGATCCCGTCCAATCTGGCGGCCGGCGTGATCGAGCAGCTGCGCGAATTCGGCGAGACCCGGCGCGGTTGGCTCGGCGTCCGGGTTCAGCCCGTGACCCCGGAGATTGCCGAGAGCCTCGGCATGGATCGCGCCACGGGCGCGCTGGTGGCCGGCGTGATCGAAGGCGGCCCCGTCGATGATGGTTCGATCCAGCCCGGCGATGTCATCATCCGTTTCGACGGCAAGGAAATCGGCGAGATGCGCGACCTGCCGCGCGTGGTGGCGGAGAGCCCGGTCGGCAAGGAAGTCGCGGTCGATATCATCCGCCGTGGCGAAGAGCAGACCGTTCGGGTCACGCTCGGCAGGCTGGAAGATGGAGAGAAGCTGGCAGCCGGTGAAAATGGCTCCCAGGGCGGAAGCGATGGAGCGGCCAGCGCGGCTATCGTCGCGCTCGGCATGACGCTCGGCGAATTGACAGCCGAGGCGCGGGAGGAATTCGGCATTGCTGACGAGGTTGCGGGCGTGCTGATCCGTGAGGTGGATGCGGACTCGGTAGCTGCGGCCAAGGGTGTCGTGGCCGGCGACGTGATTGTCGAGATCGCCCAGGAAACGGTGGCAACTCCGAAGGAACTCGCCGACCGCATCGATAGCCTGAAGCGGCAGGGCCGGCGCAACGCGCTTCTGATGCTCGCGTCCAGCTCGGGCGAGCTACGGTTCGTCACGCTGCGCATGGATTGAAGGCAGCTGCTCAGCTGGAAAATTCCGCCTGGCGGTAGCCTTGCAGATAGAGAAGTGCCGTGAGGTCGCCGTGATCGATCCGCACCGGCGCGGCGGCGGCGACGGCCGGCTTTGCATGAATGGCGACCCCCATGCCGGCGAGCTTCAACATGTCGAGATCATTGGCGCCGTCTCCGGCAGCGAGTGTCTGGCCGGGCTCCAGTCCGAGGCGGGCTGCAACGCGCAGCAGGGTTTCACGCTTGGCCTCACGGCCGAGGATGGGCTCGGCGACCTTGCCCGTGAAGCGACCGTCGGCGCTGAGCAACGCATTGCCGAGATGCTCGTCAAAGCCGATGCATGCGGCGACAGGGCCGGTAAAGGCGGTAAAGCCGCCGGAGACGAGGACGGTGTGGGCGCCATGACGCTTCATCGTTGCCACCAACGTCCGGGCGCCGGGACTGGGATGGATGCGGGTGCGCAGGACCTCATCGACCACTGTGACGGGCAGGCCGGCGAGGAGGGCGACACGCGCGCGCAGTGCCGGCTCGAACTCGATCTCGCCATTCATGGCCCGGGCGGTGATGGCTGCGACCTTGTCCCGCAGCCCGACGAAATCGGCAAGTTCGTCGATGCATTCCTGGCCGATCATGGTCGAATCCATGTCGGCAAGAAGCAATTGCTTGCGCCGGCCATGCGTCTCCTGCACGACAATGTCGATGGGCAGCCCGGCCAGCTCGCGCCGCAAGACTGAATCTGCGTTCGCCGGATCGGCAGTTGCGGCGAGGGCGAGATCGCAGGCAATGCCTGCGCCAAGCCAGGTGACAGCGCTTGCGCCGGCCGCGGAAGCGGCGCTATCAGCAATTTGCTGCGTCAGGATCGGCACATCCGGATGAGCGATCAGCGTTGCGACCAGCGACATGGAGAAACCCTTGCAGGAAAGCGGAAAGTCAAGGCGAGGTCCAGCCGTCCTGATAGCGGGACCGACAGCAAGCGGCAAGTCGGCCCTTGCCCTGAAGATCGCTACCGCGACCGACGGCATCATCGTGAATGTCGACTCGATGCAGGTCTATTCGATTCTGGAGCTGCTGACAGCCCGGCCGCGCGGGGAGGCGTTGCAGGCGGCGCCGCATCGCCTCTATGGGCATGTCCATCCTTCGCGGCAATATTCGGCCGGCGCATGGCTCGCGGATGTGCGGGCACTTCTCGCCGACCCGGAGACGGACCGGCGCATGCTGGTCTTCGTCGGCGGCACGGGACTCTATTTTCGTGCGCTCATGGGGGGGCTGGCGGACATGCCGGCAATCCCCGAGGCGATCCGGCAGGAATTGCGCGCCGAACTGGCCGAGAAAGGCGATCTGTCAATGCACAGGCGGCTGGCTGAAGTGGATCCGCGCGCCGCCCGCAGCATCCGCCCGGCAGATTCGCAGCGCATCCTGCGGGCGCTGGAGGTCTGGGCCGCCACGGGCCGACCAATCTCCGAATACCAGGAAAGGCGCAGCCCGCCATTGCTCGATCCGCAGGATAGTGCGTGCTACATCATCGAGCCGGACCGCGCCCGATTGACAGACCGAATCGAGGCGCGGTTCCGCCGGATGGTGGAGGAGGGGGCCATCGAGGAAGCGCGAAGGCTGGCCGCGCTCGATCTCGACAAGGACCTTCCTGCGACGAAGGCGATCGGCCTGCGTCAGCTACGGGATCTGGATGCGGGCAGGATCGGGCTGGAAGAGGCGATCCTCCAGGCGGTCATTGCCACGCGCCGCTATGCCAAGCGCCAGGCGACCTGGTTTCGCCACCAGGCAGGACCGGAATGGAAACGGATCGGAATGGAAGAGAAGCACTGGCCGGACGCCATTGCCCTTGACCATGGCGCCGAAGCGTCCTAGACAAATGAACATGAGACGGAGCAGCATTACCGTACGAAGGCGCATGGGCAAGGTGGCGTAAGGCCGCCGGGCAAAGCCACCCATGCGCTGAACGAGGCCCTGAAAGGGGCCTTTTTTATTGCCTCGAAGATGGATAAACAGGCTGCGTTGCACTGGAACCATTCGAAACTGCCGGTCCGGCGCGCGCGATCAGAAGGCGGAAGCAAAGCGATGACACACGGGAAGGAAACCGGGCGCCGGGAAATGACCGGAGCGGAAATGGTGATCCAGGCTCTGCGGGATAATGGCGTTACCGACATTTTCGGGTATCCGGGCGGAGCCGTGCTGCCGATCTACGACGAATTGTTTCAGCAGGAAGATATCCGTCATATTCTGGTGCGCCACGAGCAGGGGGCCGGACATGCGGCGGAAGGCTATGCCCGTTCGACCGGCAAGCCGGGCGTCGTTCTGGTGACTTCAGGCCCCGGCGCAACCAATGTGGTGACGCCATTGCAGGATGCGCTGATGGACTCCATCCCGCTGGTCTGCATTTCCGGGCAGGTTCCAACGTCGCTGATCGGCTCGGACGGCTTTCAGGAATGCGATACGGTCGGCATCACGCGGCCGTGCACCAAGCACAACTGGCTGGTAAAGGACGTCAATTCGCTTTCGCGCATTCTGCACGAAGCGTTTCATGTCGCCACAACCGGCCGGCCGGGGCCGGTGGTCGTGGACATCCCGAAGGATATTCAGTTCCAGCGCGGGACCTACACGCCGCCTGTCGAGGTGCCCCGTACGAGCTACCAGCCGGTTGTGCAAGGCGATCCGGATCAGATCCGCAAGGCGATCGCGCTGATGCAGGGCGCGCAGCGGCCGGTCATCTATTCGGGCGGCGGCGTCATCAATTCGGGCAGGGAAGCCAGCCATCTCCTGCGCGAGCTGGTGGAGCTTACCGGCTTTCCGATCACCTCGACCCTGATGGGGCTCGGCGCCTATCCGGCATCCGGCGAGCACTGGCTAGGCATGCTGGGCATGCACGGTACCTATGAAGCCAATATGGCGATGCATGATTGCGACGTGATGCTGTGCATCGGCGCGCGCTTCGACGACCGGATTACCGGAAGGCTCGATGCGTTTTCGCCGCAATCGAAGAAGATTCACATCGACATCGATCCGTCCTCGCTGAACAAGAACGTCCGTGTGGATGTGCCGATCATCGGCGATGTCGGCCGTGTCCTCGAGGACATGGTACGGCTGTGGCGCGCCTCGGGCGCGTCGGGGCAGGTCGATCTTTCGCCCTGGTGGCAGCAGATCCAGCGCTGGCAGGCGCGCGACTGCCTAGCCTACAAGCCGAGCAAGGACGTCATCATGCCGCAATTCGCCATCGAACGGCTTTATGCGGCGACGCGCGGGATGGATACCTACATCACCACGGAAGTCGGGCAGCACCAGATGTGGGCAGCGCAGTTCTATGGTTTCGAGGAGCCAAACCGCTGGATGACTTCCGGCGGGCTGGGCACGATGGGCTACGGCCTGCCGGCGGCGCTGGGCGTGCAGATCGCCCATCCGGACAGCCTCGTCATCGATATTGCCGGCGATGCTTCGGTGCAGATGACCATCCAGGAACTTGCGTCTGCCGTACAGCATGACGCGCCGATCAAGATCTTCATCCTCAACAACCAGTATATGGGCATGGTCCGCCAATGGCAGCAATTGCTGCACGGCAACCGGCTCTCGCATTCCTATACCGAAGCAATGCCGGATTTTGTAAAGCTGGCGGAAGCCTATGGCGGCCATGGTATACGCTGTGAGAAGCCAGATGAGCTCGATGATGCCATTGCCGAAATGATCTCGGTTAAAAAGCCGGTCCTGTTCGATTGCCGTGTCGCCAATCTCGCCAATTGCTTTCCGATGATCCCGTCCGGCAAGGCCCATAATGAAATGCTGCTGCCCGACGAGGCAACGGACGAGGCAGTCGCCGGCGCGATCGACGACCAGGGACGCGAGCTTGTCTGATGCCGTCCGTTTCTGCCGCAACAGCACCCACGGATCCCGCGATGAGGAACAGAGGATGAGCGCACAGCTACAGCCGACGGGCTCGGCCTATTTCATTGCCCGCGAGACCGAGACGCCGGAAGCGCACACGCTTGCAGTTCTCGTTGACAATGAGCCTGGCGTGCTTGCCAGGGTCATTGGCCTCTTTTCCGGACGCGGCTACAATATTGAAAGCCTGACGGTCTCGGAAACGGAACATGCGCGGCACCTGTCGCGGATCACGATCGTCACTACGGGCACGCCGCACGTGATGGAGCAGATCCGACATCAGCTCGAACGCATCGTGCCGGTGCATCGGGTCGTTGACCTCACGGTACGGGCGCAGGAATTCGGCCAGGAAAGGCCGCTGGAGCGCGAACTGGCGCTGGTAAAGGTCCGCGGCACGGGCAATGACCGGGTCGAGGCGCTGCGGCTGGCAGACGCGTTTCGCGCCCGTGTCCTCGATGCAAATACGGAGCATTTCGTCTTCGAGATTACCGGGAAAACCTCGAAGGTCGAGCAGTTCATCGCCATCATGACGCCGCTCGGCCTGATCGAAGTCTGCAGGACCGGGGTCGCGGCAATGAATCGCGGTCCGCAGGGAATGTAACGCAATCTCTCCCGAGGATGTCCTTGCATGACGCCTGACAGCCTGTTGAGCCTGTCGCTCTTTGCCTTCATCGGCGCGATGACGCCGGGACCGAACAATCTGATGCTGCTTGCATCCGGGGTAAATTTCGGCTTTCGCCGAACGGTCCCGCACATGCTGGGCATCGCCGGCGGCTACAGCATCATGCTGATCGCGGTCGGAGCGGGGATCGGAACCCTGCTCGCCCTCTATCCGAGCCTCAATCTCGGCCTGAAGCTGGCTGGAGCCGCCTATCTCCTGTATCTCGCCTGGAAGATCGCGTCGGCGCGGCAGATCGAATCGGGCGACGAGGAATCGGTGGCGCAGCCGCTGACCTTTCTGCAGGCCGCTGCCTTTCAATGGGTCAACCCGAAGGCCTGGGTGATGGGACTGACGGCTTTCGCCCTGCACGGCTCCTCCGGACTTGCGCCAATCCTGGTGATCGTGCTGGTATTTCTCCTCACGAGTTGCCTCAGCGTGACGAGCTGGACGGCGTGCGGAAGTGCACTGCGCAGCTTCCTCGCCGACCCGGTGCGCCTGAAATGGTTCAATCTGGCCATGGGGCTGCTATTGGCAGCGACCCTGTGGCCGATGCTCCAATAGAGCCCTGGGTTCATAAGCGGAATTGCCGGCTGGCATATCCGATGCGCCAGCAGGCTCATGGCGTCCCTCAAATCGCGAGGGACGCGCGGCGCTCCCCGCTTCCTCAGGCCTTCCCGACCGCCTTCAGCGCGAATGCATAGGTGAGGGCGACTTCCTCCAGACGGGAAAACCGCCCCGAAGCCCCGGCATGGCCGGCTTCGAGATTGACTTTCAGCAATATGGGTTGATCGCCTGTTCCGACCTCGCGCAACCTTGCAACCCATTTCGCCGGCTCCCAATAGGTCACGCGCGGATCGGTCAGGCCGGCTAGCGCCAGGATGGGTGGGTAGGCCTGGGCGCGGACATTGTCGTAGGGGCAATAGGAGGCAATGGTCTCGAAATCCTGCTTCGATTCGATCGGATTGCCCCATTCCGGCCATTCGGGAGGGGTCAGCGGCAGGCTGGCGTCGAGCATGGTGTTGAGTACATCGACAAAGGGGACCTCGGCGATGATTCCGCCGAAGAGATGCGGAGCCATGTTGGCGACAGCACCCATCAGCATGCCGCCCGCGGAGCCGCCCTGGGCGACGATGCGGCCGGGGCCCGTCCAGCGCTCCTGAATCAGAAACTCCGCGACCGCGATGAAGTCCTTGAACGTATTGGTCTTCTTCTCGCGCTTGCCATCCTCGTACCAGGCAAAGCCCTTGTCCTTGCCGCCCCGCACATGGGCGATGGCATAGACAAAGCCGCGGTCGACGAGCGACAGGATGTTCGTGTTGAAGGCGGCCGGAATGGTGATGCCGTAGGAACCGTATCCATAGAGCAGGCACGGCGCGGTGCCGTCGCGAACGAGTCCGCGGCGATGGATGAGCGAGACCGGCACCCATTCGCCATCCGGGGCAGGCGCCATGATGCGCCGGGTTACATAATCGGCGGGATCATGGCCGGAAGGCACTTCCTGCGTCTTCAGCAGGAGGCGCTGGCGCGTCGCCATGTCGTAATCGAAGGTCTGCGCCGGCGTGGTCATGGAGGAATAGACGAAGCGCAGCGTATCGGTGTCATATTCGAACGAGCCGGCCAGGGCGAGCGAATAGGCCTCCTCGTCAAATGCGATGGCATGTTCCTCGCCGGTTGCCCGTTCGCGGATGACGATGCGCGGCAGCCCGTCCTTGCGCTCAAGCCGAACCAGATGGCGGGCAAAACCCATGATGGCAAGGATCAGCCGGCCGGGCTCATGCGGCACCAGCTCGGTCCAGTTGTGGCGGCCGGGATCGCTTGCCGGCGCGGTGACGATCTTGAAGTCCTTCGCTCCGTCGGCATTGGTGAGAATGAAGAAGATGTCGCCGCCTTCCTCCAGATCGTAGCGCAGACCCGTTTCCCGGGCCGCGACGAGAACCGGTTTGCTGTCCGGCCGGTCCGCCGGCACAAGGCGGTATTCGGAAGTCTCATGGTCGTGGATCGATATGAAGATCCAGTCATTGCGCCGGCTGCCGCCGACACTCATGAAAAAACCCGGATCGGCCTCCTCGTGGATCAGGCGCTCCTCCCCGTCAAGGGTGCGATAGAAAAGTTGCGAGGGCCGATGATTGTCGTCGAGGCGGACGAAGAAGAAACCGTCGGCGCCTGCACCCCAGACGCCGCCACCGCCCGTGCCGGGCGTTTCCCCGGGAAGGTCCAGACCCGTGTCGAGATCGCGTATCCGCAGCGAATAATATTCCGAACCCTTGTCGTCATACCCCCATAGCAGCAATCGATGATCCGGGCTGTGATCGACCGAGCCGATGCGAAAATACGCCTTTCCTTGCGCTTCATGGTCGCCATCGAGAAGAATCTGGCGCTCCGTCTGGCCTTGCGCGATGCGATAGAATTTCGGCTGCTCGCCTCCTGTCACATAGAGCGAGCCATAGGAATAGGCGCCGTCGGGCAAGGGCACGGAGGAATCATCCTCCTTGATGCGGCCCTTCATCTCTGCAAACAGCTGCTTCTGCAAGGACTCCGTGTCCGCCATCAGCGCTTCCTGATAGGCGTTCTCCGCCTCGAGATGTGCGCGGATCTCGCGATCGAGCAAGGATGGATCGCGAAAGACTTCCTGCCAGTTCTCCGCGCGCAGCCAGGCATAGGGATCCTCGCGCGTGATGCCGTGATGGTTGAGCGTTCGCGGCTCCTTGCAGGGCAGCGGGGGAGAAATACGGGCATGGGCGGAGAATGGCGGCATGGACAGCTCCTGGTCGGATTGGTTTGTGCAAGGTGCTTGAACCGGTTTGTCAGCGACGGTTCAAGTCCGCCTTGCTAGATTTGCGGATGTGGAAATTCTTTCAGGGAGAGAAATCATGTCGGGACGGCCTGTGGCTCTCATCATTCTCGCCGGATGGATCGCAACCGCGAGCCAGGCAGGCGCCAGCACCTTCATTGCCTGGGAAGTTGCCAATGTCGGCTGGGGCGACGTCCTCAATGTCCGGAAATATCCCGCATCCACCTCGCAGAAGCAGGCGGCCTATCCCAATGGCACGGTGCTGCAGATGACCGGACGCTGCACGGGCGGGGTCGACCTGTTCGACATTGCCGCCCAGCCCCTCGCGGCGCAGAAGGCGGCCGTGCGCTATCGCTGGTGCGAGATCTGGCACGATCCGACCGGCAGGGAGGATTTCGTCACGGGCTGGGTCTATGGGCGCTACATTCAGCCTCATTGAATGCAGTCAGCTCTCCGGTTCGAAATCCAGTGCCGTACCGTTGATGCAATAGCGCAGGCCGGTCGGGGGAGGGCCATCGGGAAAGACGTGGCCGAGATGGGCGTCGCAATCGGCGCAGCGGATCTCCACCCGCTCCATGCCGAGGGAATTGTCGCGATGTTCGCTCACAGCGGCAGCGTCACCGGGCCGGGTGAAACTTGGCCAGCCGGAGCCTGAATCATATTTGGCGGCCGATTCGAACAGGGCATTGCCGCAGCATATGCAGCGATAGGTGCCCGCTTCCTTGTTGTCGAGCCAGGGCCCTGTGAAGGGCGCTTCCGTACCGTGCCTGCGGGTGATGCGGAACTGGTCCGGCGACAGTTCGTGCTGCCACTCCGCATCCGACTTGATCACTCTTGGTTGCGAACGCATGGTCTTGCCCTTTCAGTATCCAGAAGGCCGGATCGTGATGCAGCCGGGTCAATCGGCATCACAGTCTCCCTCCTTGCTTGCGCATGATCCTCGCCTGATGCCTCAAGCTTATCGGGTCATGCTCTCTAGCGGCAACATCCGGCCAGGCGATCCCAGAACCGCCTCAGCAAGCCGGAACGGCCATCCACCGGCTCGCCTCGATCTTGCTCCTGCCGCGTGTTCTCTTCGCGCATCCAGATCATGAGCATATAGGTTTCCGTGCCGCCGAAAACCAGAATCCTGGTCTTTCCGTCCGCGAGCTCGCGAACGCGGAGTTGGCTGAGATTGCCGGAATGTACCTCCTGGAACTTCTCGTCAGGATGATCGAGCCGGCGCTGGCGCGCCAGACGCTGGAATTCCTCCTTCGTGCAGGGGGTGCACTCCCGGTGGAGGACCCGGTTCATGAGCCCGTCTTCGTCGAGCAGGATAGCCTTGTCGGCAACGAATTGCGATACGCGCAGCGTCTCATATTGCTGCGGTGTCAGGCGATGAAGCCGGACGCCGTCGGTGTTGCGGATTTCCAGCGGCTGGAGCCGGAGAGTCGAGATCGGCTCTGGAGTCATCTCGGGCGGGGGCGCGGGATCCTCAAGCTGTTTCGTGTCCTTGCACGTCGTGCTGTCGTCCGGTTCCTGCATCGTAAGGTCAAAGGAGCGAAGCGAGGGCTGCGGGGTCGGCATGAGATGCTGGAGCGGCGGAGAGGGATAGCTGACTTCCGGCGCGATGACGGTGTCGTTTCCGGGCGCTTCCTCCTTTCCGGACGTCGATTCGCAGTCGGTGTGCTCGTAGACGATGACAGTCCGGTCGAAGTTGTCGAAATTGCGGACAGTGCGGCTGGTTAACGGAGCCTGGGTGCGCACGTTCAGGGAGGTGAGCGAAGGCGCTTTCTGCAAGTTCCTGAGATAGTCCTGATAGTTTGTCTCCCGCTTGGGCGGATCGCCGCGCTCGGGGCCGTCCGGCGTGGAAGTGGGGATCTGCTTCTGCTTGTCGCGCCCGTCCTGATTCGTCGGGGGTTTGGGCCTCGGTGTCGGGACCTTTGAGCTTGAAACCCGCATGTTCTGCTCCTGGCGTGAAAGTTCCGGCGCAGCATAGGTTTGCCCATCATGATCTGTTGTTTCATCTAGTACAGATCGGGAAGACGCAGAAGGACAATATTTTACCGCCAGACATTGACATTCCGGTTTAAGGAAGAATACTCGGAATTCCTGTGAGAGCTGCGGCGCAGCAGCGCGTGATTCATCCCCAGCGGCGATGGCCACTGCCCTTGCCCGCTGGAAAATCTGCGTTTACAGCAAGGCTGGAAAAAAGCGGAGCCCATGGAAATCAGCGCGCAAGCCTATACATTTCTCGCTCTGATCCTGCCTTTCCTGGGTGCATTGGCCGCGCCCGGACTTGAGGGCTTGCTCAGGCATCGTTCCGCCTGGGTGCTCGCCCTTGTTCCTGCAGCCAATTTTCTCCATTTTGCCGGGATGGTGCCGGAGATCGCGGCTGGCGGCCAGATAACGGGCGGGTTCTCCTGGATCGGGAGCCTGGATATTTCCCTGAGCTGGCTGATAGACGGCATCTCCCTGACATTCGCGCTGCTGATCGCCGGGATCGGAACCTTCATCCTCATCTATTCCGGCGGCTATCTGAAGGGGCATGCGCGGCAGGGCCGCTTCCTCGCCTTCATGCTGCTTTTCATGGGCGCGATGCAGGGGGTCGTCCTTTCCGACAGTTTCTTCATGCTGTTCTTCTTCTGGGAACTGACCTCGATTACCTCCTTCCTGCTGATCGGCTTTGACCATGGCCGGCAGGAATCGCGGCGTGCGGCCTTGCAGGCGCTCATCGTTACCGGAATGGGCGGCCTGTCGATGCTGGGCGGCCTTGCGCTGGTGTGGGCGATGACCGGGATCGGACAATTCTCGGAACTGCTGGCATCGGGTGGCGATCTGGTGCGCCAGCATCCTTATTATCTGCTGGCGCTTGTTCTGCTGCTTGGCGGCGCCTTCACCAAGAGCGCGCAGTTCCCGCTGCATTTCTGGTTGCCGAACGCGATGGAGGCGCCGACACCGGTTTCCGCCTATCTGCACTCTGCGACCATGGTCAAGGCTGGCGTCTATCTGCTGATGCGACTCAACCCGGTCCTCGGCGCCACGCCGGCCTGGGAGTTCATCCTGCCGCTCGCGGGCGGTCTCACGCTGCTGGCTGGCGGACTGCTTGCGCTGCGCCAGACGGATCTGAAGCTGATCCTCGCTTACACGACCGTGGCCTCGCTTGGCCTGCTGGTCCTCTTGACCGGGTACGGAACGGCGCGGGCGATCGAGGCGGCTGTGCTCTATCTGATCGCGCATTCCCTGTTCAAGGGCGCCCTGTTCATGGTAGCCGGTACGATCGACCACCAGGCCGGCACGCGGGATCTGGACAGGCTCGGCGGCCTTCGCGCGGCCATGCCGATCACCTTCGCCGTCGCGATCCTCGCGGCGCTCTCCATGGGCGGGCTGCCGCCCTTTGCCGGTTTCCTCGCAAAGGAAGAAATCTATGCCGCGCTTGCTGCGGGCGGTGCCTTCGGCGCCGGCGGCCTGTTGCTGCTGAGCGCGGCGATCCTTGGCAATGCGCTGATGTTCGCGGCCGCTTTCGCCGTGGCGCTCAAGCCCTTTGCCGGCCTGCCGCTTGCCGGAGCAGGCCAGGTCCGCGAGGCAGGCGCCATGCTTTGGCTGGGACCGCTGGCGCTTGGGGCCGCCGGTCTTGTCCTCGCGCTCATGCCCGCATTCTACCATGCCTCACTCACCGGACCGATGGCCAGCGCTGTTGCGGGCGTGCAGCTATTGCCGCATGTCACGGCGGTGCCGCATGCCGGCCTGCCCTTGCTCCTTTCGGTCCTGACCGTCGGGCTCGGAATTGTGCTCTATCTCCGGCTGCAATTCGTTCGCAAGGCGATTGCCGCTGCGCTGACGACGATCGGCTGGGGCCCGGACCGGGGCTTCGACCAGGCGTTGCGCGGCCTGATCCGGTTGTCGTTCTCGCTCGCCACCTTCGTGCATGGCGGCGCCCTGAAAACCTACATGTCTGTCGTCTTCATCTTCATCGCCCTTGCCATTCTCGGGCCGATGTTCCTGCTCGGGGAAGGGCCCGGCTGGCCTGGCTTGCCGCCCCTGACCTTCTATGAGGCGGCAATCATGGCGCTGGCAATCATTGGCGCGGTTGCGGTGGTGCTGGCGAAGGATCGACTCACGGCAATGGTGACGCTCGGCATCCAGGGGTTTGCGGTCGCCATGCTCTACATGCTGTTCGGCGCGCCCGACCTCTCCTTCACGCAGTTCATGGTCGAAACCCTTTCGGTCGTCATACTTGCCCTTGTCATGACCCGGCTGCGGCTCGACCTGCCGGACTTGCGGGCGCCGGCGACGCGCCTGCTTGATTCTGGCGTGGCCGCTCTCTGCGGCATGGCCTTCTTCCTCATCATGCTGCGCGTGACGCAGGTGCCGTTCGATGCGACGCTGACGGAGTTCTTCAACCAGTACTCGCGGGCTATTGCCCATGGGCGCAACATCGTGAATGTCATCATCGTCGACTTTCGCGGGCTTGACACGATGGGCGAGATCACCGTCGTGCTGATCGCCGGCCTTGCGATCCTGTCGCTGGTGCGGGTGAGTGCGGGGCGCACGCGTACTCATGGTCCGACGGGTCAGGAGACGGTGAGCCTGTCCGGCAAGGCAAGGAAGGCGGCTGCACGATGAGAACCCTGATCTTTCGCAGTTCGGCGCCCTATCTCGCCAGCCTCATGTTCCTCTATTCGCTGTTCGTGCTGCTGCGCGGCCATAACGAGCCCGGGGGCGGTTTCATCGGCGGGCTGATCGGCGCAGCGGCGCTTGCGGTCTACAGCATCGCGAACGGGCCGGAAGCGGTGCGCGTGGCCATCCGCATTCATCCCATGTCGATTGCGGGCTCCGGCCTGCTGCTCGCCGTGCTGTCCGGCGTGCCTTCCGTTTTTGCCCGCGTTCCCTATCTCACCGGGCTCTGGCCGGATTTCGACCTGTTCGGACTTGGCATCATCCCGTCGACGCCCTTCTTCTTCGATGTCGGTGTCTATCTCGTGGTGCTCGGCGCGCTGTCCTCGGTGGCGCTGGCCCTGAGCCAGGAGGAGATGCGCTGATGGAAACCGCCTTTGCCCTGCTGATCGGAATATTCGCGGCTTCCGGCATTTACCTGCTGCTGTCGCGCCAGACGATCCGCATGGTGCTCGGGATTGCACTGTTCGGCAATGCGGTGAACCTCATTCTCTTCACCGCCGGCAGGCTCACCCGTGAGGTGCCGCCCGTCATCCCCGCCAATGCCATGGTGCCGGTCGATGGCGTCGCCAACCCGCTGCCGCAGGCGCTGATCCTGACGGCGATCGTCATTTCCTTTTCATTCTTCGCCTTTCTGCTTGTGCTCCTGTTCCGGTCCTACCAGGCGCTCGGCACGGATGACACGGACGAGATGCGCATCGCGGAGCCGAAGGGCCAGGGCCTTCCTCCGCTGGGCTATTGAGGGCAGGCATGGCGAGCGCGGCTGGCATCGACCTTTCCGTGGCCATGGACCTGACGCCGGTCGGGCTGGCTGATTTCCTCATCATCGCGCCGGTCGCAATTCCGCTCGGTGCCGGCGCGCTGCTGGTGATGCTGCGCAAATGGACTTCCCTGCACCCGCTTGTTGCGATCGCGGCCATGGCAACCACCCTGCTGGCGGAGGTTGGCCTCTTGCTGCGCGTTGCCGCGGAGGGGCCTCTGGCCATGACCATGGGCCGCTGGCTGCCACCCTTCGGGATCAGTTTCACTGCGGACGTGCTGGGGGCGCTGCTGGCCATGACTTCCGGCTTCGTGGCGCTTGCCGCCGCGATCCATGCCTGGCGAACGGTCGATCCTGTCGAGCGACGTTACGGCTTCTATCCCTTTCTGCTCTTGATGATGGCGGGCGTTGCCGGCACCTTCCTGACCGGGGATATCTTCAATCTCTATGTGTGGTTCGAGATCCTGCTGATTTCTTCCTTCGGCCTGCTCAGTCTCGGCTCCCACCGGACCCAGCTCGACGGCACGACCAAATATGCCTTCCTAAATCTGGTCGCAACGATGCTGTTCCTGATCACGGTGGGCCTGCTCTATTCCGTGTTCGGCACGCTCAACATGGCCGACATCGCACGCAAGGCGGATGCGCTGCGCCAGACCGGCCCGCTTGCAACGCTGGCTGCCATGTTCCTGCTGGCCTTTGCGATGAAGGCGGCAGCCTTTCCGGTCAATTTCTGGCTTCCTGCCTCCTATCACACGCCGCATTTCGTCACCTCGGCGCTGTTTGCCGGTCTTCTGACCAAGGTCGGCGTCTATGCGCTGCTGCGCATCCTCATCTTGCTGCTTCCGGTCGAGCGCGAATGGCTGGCGGGCACGATTGGCTGGATGGCGATCCTGACCATGCTGGTCGGCATTCTTGCTGCCCTGGCAGAAAGCGACGTCCGGCGATTACTCGGTTTTGTGGTGATTTCGGGGATCGGCACCATGCTGGCCGGGCTTGCGCTCGGCAATCCGCTCGGAGTCTCCGGCGCAATTCTCTACGCCGTTCATTCCATGCTGGCGCTGACGGGCCTCTATTTCGTCACCGGGATGATTTGCCGGGAGGCCGGCAGCAGCAGCCTGCATGTGATTGCGGGCATCCAGAGGCGCCGGCCGGTTCTTGGCGCGGCAAGCTTCCTGCTGATCCTTGCTGTGTCGGGCCTGCCGCCAATGTCGGGCCTGTGGCCGAAAGTGATGCTGGTACAGGCTTCCATGCAGGAAGGCGCATTTGCCCTTGTGCTGGCGATTCTGCTGGCCAGCCTCCTGACAATGATCGCGCTCGGCCGCGTCTTCCTGCTCTGTTTCTGGCGGGAAGGCGGCCAGGACGGGTCCGGAGGAGGGGACTGGCAGGGCACGCTCGCCGTCGGCGCCCTGCTTGCCGTCGTTTTCTGGCTTGGAATCTGGCCGGAGCCGGCGGTGCGGCTTGCAGCGGCGGCGGCTGGAGGCCTGCTCGACAGCTCGGCCTATATAGGGGCGGTTTTCCCGGAGGCGCTGCCATGACGCTGATCGTCATCCATCTGCTGCTGGCGCTGGCATGGGCGGTAGTCACGGGAGCGTTCACCCTGCCCAATTTCGTGCTCGGGATGGTGCTCGCCGGCTTCTGCCTGTGGCTGATCAGGGTCGAATCGGGCCTGATGTCGCGGATCACGCGCACCCGCCTTGCCATCGGGCTGGCGTGGCTGTTCGTCATCGAATTGCTCAAATCGGCCTGGAGCGTGGCCCGGACGGTAGTACGGCCGCGCCTCGAATTGGCGCCCGGCATCATCGCCTATCCGCTGCGGGTCGAGAGCGATGTGGAAATCACGCTGCTCGCCAATCTGATTACCCTGACCCCGGGAACGTTGTCGGTCGATGTCTCCGAGGATCGCCGCTACCTCTATATCCACGCGTTGGATTGTTCAGACCCCGAAGCCTTGCGCCAGGATATTGCCAATGGATTCGAACGCCGGATCATGGAGGTGTTCCAATGAGCGCGAGCGGCGCCTTCCTGTCGATGGCCATCACGATCGGGCTTGCCTTGCTTTGCCTTTCTCTGCTGATCACGTCCTGGCGCGTGATTCGGGGTCCAAGCCTGGCGGACCGGGTACTTGCCCTGGACATGCTGGTCGCCATTGCCATCGGGTTCATCGCCGTCATCGGTATCCGCAGCGGCTATGCGCTCTATGTCGACATTGCCATTTCACTCGGCCTGGTGGGATTCCTGGCGACCATCGCCTTCGCTCGCTTCATCCTGAACCGGCGCAAGCAACCCGAAGGCGCGGAGAAGCAGCGATGATCGCCATGCTGACCGAATATCTTGCCGGGGCGCTGATTCTTGTGGGCGCGGCCTTCACGCTGGTCGCTGCCGTGGGCGTCATCCGTCTGCCCGATTTCTATTCCCGCATGCATGCGGCCTCGAAGGCCGGCACGGTGGGGTCCGGCGTTCTCCTTATTGCGCTCGCCCTCTATATCGGGGACGCAAGCGTGGCGCTACGCGCGCTGGCCGGCGTGGTCTTCTTTCTCCTCACGGCGCCGATTTCCGCGCATCTTCTGTCCCGGGCCGCCCGGCTCGATGGTCTTCCCCTGTGGTCGGGTTCGGTCATCGACGAAATGCGCATCGATGGCCGGCGCCCGGTGCGCGATGAAGGCCGATTCTCCGACTGATTTCGTGCAGCCCTGCATAAGCGTCTTGTGATATTTGCGGTAGAGGCCATGTTGGCGCGGATTATAAGCATGCGTAGCCTGGCTGAGTGAGAGCGAATATTGCCGGCGGTGCAGTAGTTCGCGCTATTCTTAAAAAAAATCTGGACTTACAATTGACATGATTTGCTGACTACACCATGTTGTGATGGTGTGATTCAATATCTATCAGGATCGCAGGTGTGTAGGGTGTATAACCAACAGGACAAGAGCGCCCTGCCTTGATGGAAGCATATATAGGGGCATGAAACATGGAACTTACAGAGACAGATAACCGGACTCCCCAGCATTTGATTGAACTGACGGCGGATGTGGTCGCTGCTTATGTAAGCAACAATCCGGTACAGGCGAGCGATTTGCCAGCGCTGATCGCGGAAGTACATGGTGCGCTCGGGCGCGTGGGTGGTGCCGCCCAGGTGGTGGAAGAGAAGCCGAAGCCGGCGGTCAATCCCAAGAAATCCGTGACGGATGACTACATCATCTGTCTTGAGGATGGGAAGAAGTTCAAGTCGCTCAAGCGCCATCTGATGACGCATTACAATCTTACGCCGGAGCAATATCGTGAGAAATGGGGCCTTGATCCCAATTATCCGATGGTCGCTCCCAATTACGCCGCCGCCCGTTCGGCCCTGGCGAAGAAGATGGGGCTCGGGCGGAAGCGCAAGCCTTCCTGACCTTGCGGCAAGGTCGAAGCTTCGGAAAGCGCCGCGTGGCGCTTTCTCCGGAGCCGGAACCGGTTCGAGCGTGAACCGGAAAGCGGAATCCGCTTTCGAAAGAGTTTCACGCGCAAACCATGAGCCGGACCAGCATGCCGATTCGAGCGGACCGCATCAGGATCCTGCCGATCAGCTGGTGCGTGCCGACTGACCTATCCCGGTGCGCGGGGTCCGTTCTCCTCCTCTTCAAGGGCCTTCAGCGCCCGCTTCATTTCGATATGATGTGCAAGATCATATTCCGAGGGTCGGCATAGGCCCAGGATGCGCTCGCGCCGGATCTTGCGGGCGAGACGCGCTCTGCGGGCAGCCCGCTGTTCCGGGCTTGCTTCCTGCATCTGGGCGGGATCCAGGCCAAGGGCCTTCCAGGTCGCCGCCCGCAGGGCGGCCCTGCGCCGCTCCTCTGCCTTGCGACCCAGAAAGGCGGCGATTTCCATCTTGAGCAAGTTCTGCATCTTGTCGGCTCCAATTGCGCTGACAGGATGCGGCCGCCAATGGGGCGGGGGGACAAATTCCTCCGGGATGCAATCTCTCTTTTTGAAAAAAGCCATTGTAAATCAAGGGATTGCACATTTTCTGCATCTGGTGATTGTTCTGTTTTTGTTCACAACCATTGGTTTCAGAGTTATAGAGGATGCGCAGTAACAGGAGGAACACAGCGTGTCTTTATCGAGTATTTGCTCCCATGCAGGCGAAAGGTTTGACGCATCGCCTGAATTTGTCATTCGTCCCATGCCGCAGATCCTGGAGCGCCAGGAGCGCGTGTCGGAACGCAGCCTCGACCTTTGCGAGTGCATGCTCGACATCGTTTCGGCCATGTTCAACATTTGCGGCAGGGAATTGCGCAAGCCGGGGCGTTCATCGCTCGCTGTGTCGCGCGTGCGTCAGATCGCCATGTATGTTTGCCATGTCGGGTACGGCCTCGGCATGCGCGATGTCGGCGGCGGCTTCGGCCGCGATCGCACGACCGTTGCCCATGCCTGCCAGCTTGTAGAGGAGTTGCGGGAGGATGAGGATTTCGACCGGATCGTGAATGCGGTGGAGCAGGTGGCCGCGGTAGCCATGCGGTTTCGCACGGTCGGCCAATGAAAAGACAGGCGCAGAAGATCCGGCAGGTATTGCGCTTGCTTGCGCAAGGCGCAGCGAGGGCGGAGCAGGCGGCGGCGCCGGCTTCGCTGCTTCTCGAATCGGAGAGAAGCCCCGCGGTGGCGGTGCCGGCGAAAGTGTTGCGGCAAATGGCAATGGATGGACTGGTTGCGCGGCGAGGCGCCGAAGTCTGCATCAGCGCGGCGGGGAGGAGCTGGCTGGTGCGGGACGGGAAAGGGCAATCCGCCTTTACGTGCCAGCATGGCGAATGGATTCAGAGGGATGCTGCGGCGGGATCGGCGCAGCACGTCAACCTTGCCGAATCACCCCTGTCGATGCTGGCCCGCATGCGGGAGAAATCCGGCCGCAACTGGCTGAGCGAAGATGAGGTGCGCGCCGGCGAGCGCCTGCGGGCTGATTTCTCGCACGGACAGCTCTCGCCACGCATGGGGGTCAACTGGCAGGCGGCGTGCGCATCCTCCGGTTCGGGCGGGGCCGCCGATCTCGCCGACAGCGTCGTCGCGGCAAGGATGAGGGTCAATCGGGCTCTGAAGGCGGTCGGCCCGGAACTGGCCGACGTGCTGATCGATGTCTGCTGCTTTCTGAAGGGAATGACCCAGGTCGAAGCGGAACGGGGCTGGCCGGCGCGGTCTGCAAAGCTAATCCTGCGCACGGCGCTGGCGGCGCTTTCCCGTCACTACCACCCGGTCCGGCATGGGAAACCGCGCGAGAATGTCCGCCACTGGGGCGTTGAGAACTATCGTCCTTCGCTGTTCAAAGGGGATGCCGGATCATGAGGCGACGGCCGCATGCAGGGCGCTGGCGGCCTCATGGCGAATGCGCTTGACCATCGAGCGCAGCCCGTTGGCACGCTGCGAGGACAGGTGCTGGTCGAGCCCCAGTTCGGCAAGAATTGCCTCCGCATCCAGCGCCAGGATTTCGCTCGCGCGACGGCCCGTGAACATGACCAGCAGGATGGCGACAAGACCCTTGACAATATGGGCGTCGGAATCGGCACGGAACTGGAGGATCGGGTCGGCTGGCTCCCCCATGCGGGTCGTGCTCAGCCAGACCTGGCTGACGCAGCCATGGACGCGATTGGCCTCACTACGCTCCGTTGCCTCCAGCCCGGCAAGGTCGCGGCCGAGATCGATGACATAACGGTATCTGTCTTCCCAATTGTCGAGAAGCGCGAAATCCTCGCGGATCGTGTCAAGGGTGGTGCTCATGTTCCACATATAGGAGATCTGATACCGGGAGTAAAACGGTCCGGACAGAAAGCCGCAAATCCGAACCGCCTATTCCTGGTCCAGGGCGTGCGCGGTAACACTGCCCGTGGCAAGATCGGAGTCCTCATCCCTTTCTTCATCGCCATTTGCGGCCGAGGTGATGGCGGAATAGGCAATGGCGGCGCCATCACGCGCCCGAAGGCCGAGCGAACGCATGATTTCGCCCGCCGAATCACAAACCTCGGGCTGGCGTTCGCACAGGCCGGCGAAATCCCCGAAAATGGCGGCGGTCGTGTTCAGGATCTGCAAGGGTCCCACTTCCGCCGTTGCGTCCGCTCCCGATTCGCCCGGCCGGGGAATCAGGATGAGGACCAGTCCCAGCCAGAATCCGATTCTGATCAAAAAGCCCATGGCCGTTTCCTGGTCCCGCCGACGAATGACCGTCATTGGGGTACACAATAGATTACGTCACCCTAATTTAAGCCGAACGGAGCGCCACTGCAAATGCACTCTGGAAGTCCGGTCCGGCGTTTTCTGGTCCCGCGCCACCCTGCCGCCCGATCGGCAATGCAATGAAACCGTGGAAGAATCCGATTTGAAGTCGGTTCCAACGGGTTCCAGCAGCGGCGGATGATTCGCAAGATATGTTAACCATAACCGATGAAAAAGCCGTGCGGTAGCAGGTTTGTGCCTGTGTCGGCCGGGCCGCCGATGGTGCGCGGCGCCCGCCTTATCCATTCCTTAAAGGCTGGATGCGAATTTCGCGGAAAGGGTCGGGAAGGCCATAGCCTCGCAACATTCAGAGTGGCAGGTCGAGTTGAAGGACAGGACGAAACGAGCGGAAGATTGGCGCGACGGAATTGCCGCTGCCTGCGAGCGCCTGGTGCATCCGGATGTCCGGGGCAGCCAGCGAGACGAGCAGGCAAGGCTGATCGGCCTCCTGCTGGCCGGTCCGTTGCTTGCCGGCTTCCTGCTTGGCCAGCTTCTGTGGGAAGCATCGCTTGCAGCCATGATTCCCTCGGCGCTTTGCCTTGCCTTCGTCACCGCGTGGACTTGTGTCGTGATCGTCGCCCAGACCGGCAGGTCCCTCTGGGTCTGCCGCCTGGCCGGACTTGCGCTCGGTCTGCTGGTCGGCACCGCCATCGGCGCAGGCGGCATGCTGCAATCGCCACTTCTTGTCCTACTCGCCGCGCCCGCCTTCGAAGGCTGGTTCATGTATCGCAGTCGTGGGGGTGCCATTGCGGGCGGCTGGATTGCCTTCGCCGCGCTTGCGCTCGCCCTCTTCCTTTCGGCCGGGGAGTTCATGGCGGCGCAGGGATTTGCGGGTCATCTCTGGATCGTCCCGCTTGCCTATGCCGCAACGGTCTGGCTGCGCCTGCCGATGCCGGACGCCGCGCGGCATGCCCTGCGGCCGCTCGATGCCGGGGAGCTGGCTCGGCTGACCGGCGCGCTGGTCGTGGAGGTCACCCGGCAGGGAAATGTCGAAACCATCGAAGGCGATGCCGGCAAGCTCCTCGGCGTGCGGCCGCTCGCCCTTCTGGGGCCGGGTCTCTTCGACCGCATGCAGGTGACGGATCGCGTCACCTATCTGACCGGGATCGACCGCGCATGCCGCGGCGAACCGGCAGTGACCCTGAGGATTCGCCTGCGGCAAGCGGGAGCCGGGGCCGCCGACCATGTTGCCTGCCGCTTGTCCCTTGCTTCCGCCGGAGAGGATTGCGTGCTGATTGCGATCCATCCGGAGGATATGGCAGAAGCGCAGGGAGGAGATGTTTCAGGGCAGCCCGTGGTCCGCATCGGCACGGGCGCGGGCGAAGGGCGCAGGCAGGAAGTGCCGGCGGCCCGGCCCATCGAGATTGCGGAGCAGGGAAATGCGGAAGCGCGGCGGAGCGCGTGAGCGGCGGTCAGGAATATTGCGGTCGGGCAGCGCCCTCATCGGGCGCAATCCGGTCGCAATCGGCGCCGTAACGGGATTCTTCGTCATCTTCGCCTTCATCTCGGCCAATGCGCTCTGGTATCAGCCGCATGCGCATCCAGGGCCGCTGTTCGAAACGCGGCCGCATCATTTCGTCCCCAAGCCGGTGGAAACGAAGCTGACCCTGCCGGAAACTACCGCCGCTATTGTCCCAGTTGCGCCGCGCCGGGACGACGGTCCGGCCGCAGGCCATTCCGGCGATCCCACCCTTTTCCGGGTCCAGGAGACCCTGGCGGAATTGCGCCTTTATGATGGGGAGCCGGACGGAATTCAGGGCCCGCAGACCCGGGAAGCCGTCATGCAATATCAGCGCGTCGTCGGTCTCGAACAGACCGGAACGGTCGATGAGGAGTTGCTCCGGCATCTCGGCCTGCGCCAGGCGGAAACGCCCGTGCCGGCGCCGCGGCCTGCGGCCAGCCCGGCAACCACGCCGCAGCTTGCCGCAGGCGACCCGATGGTGATGCAGATCCAGGCGGCGCTCAAGGCCTTCGGCAATGCCCATATCGAGGTGGATGGCATTGCCGGCAAGCAGACCGAGGCGGCGATTCGCGAATTCCAGGCGCTGTTCGGCCTCGAGGTCGACGGCAGGCCGGATGAAGGTCTTCTGAAGAAGATGCGGGACCTGGGAATGGTGGAGTAGAACAGCTTGCCCGCCATGCAGCCATGCGACTGACCTCCGGTCTCTTCGTCTCGGCGCTCCTGCGCCGGATTTCGGGGTCTGGCGGCTTTGGCGCAGTCCTGCGTCGCGGCAATCGGGAGGCTGGCGCGATTCTTCTCGTGCTGCGCGCGCGCGACGGATCCATGGCGTTGTACGGACCGGCGCCACAATCTTCCTATGGGCCGGACAGAAGCGACACGCGGTGCTTCACCCGGATCGAGGCGGAAATCGCGGCGGATGCGCTTGAGCGCCGGATCGAGCGCGAGGCGCAATTCGATCCGGATCTGTGGGCCGTGGAGATCGAGCTGGGGGCACTGCCGCTGTCGGAGATGGTGACGCTCATCGACGACTAGCGCATGATCTTGCCCGGAAAGCGGAAACCACTTTCCGGGATCATGGGTTTCTTGTTGGCGCATGAACTTGCCCGGAAAGCGGAAACCACTTTCCGGGATCATGCTCTACAACTTTTCCGGTTCAGCCGAACGGGTTTCGGCCGCGACACGCCAGCCGCGCAGGATCTCGCGGCAAGCCTGCGGGTCCAGCGCTTCATATTCCTCGATGAACTGGCGGATCGGCGCGGCGGAATCGAAGCTCTGCGGGCGCAAGGCGCAGATCAGGAGAAAGGCCTGCTCGGCAGTGATGCCACGGGCGGCCATTACCATTGCAAGTTCGGTGAGATCGTTGGCCCGGCAGATTGCGCGCGCGGCCTCGAGCGAAATCCCGGCGCCATCGGCGAGGCGGAACTCGAAGGCCGAGGGTCGGCCGGAGAAGGCCGCATCGCGCAGGCTACGGTAAAAGGCGGGGATCTCGGCCGGCGCCATCATCTCGCGCAGCCAGCGCCGCGTCGCTTCCGATCTGGAACTGGCCTGCTCGCTCCGGCTATCGGAAACGCCCTGGCGCAGCTGCCGGATCTCGGGATCATTCAGCGCAGCCAGCAGCGCCTCGATCTCCCTGGAGAGCGCCGGCCGGCGGGCGACGAGACGCGCATGCTCGAGGCCACGCAGGGCAATCGCCGTGACCAGTTCGGCATCGCTCAGCGCCTTTCCGTGAACGAGCAGCGGTGCGGCAATATCGGCATCCTCGCGGATGAGCTGCCGGGCAAGGCGCGGCGGCAGGCTGGCGCTGTCCGCCAGCGCCGCAGCGGCAAAGCGCCGGGATTCGCGGCTGACCTCCCCCAATAGCGGTGCGGCGAGGTCATCCAGCCGGGTGATCTCCGAACGGGTAGGGCGGCGCAGGCCGGCAAAGGCGGAAACGGCGGCGCGGAACAGCCGGTCGGCCTTGTCCGAACCCGATCGATTCTCGATTTGTCGGAACTCCGCTGAAGACACGCCATTCACCCGCACGAAACCCGCCAACTTCCCGCCCGACGCACGGCACCGGCGCTGCCGCATCGCCCGGCGAGGGGAGGCTTCACCGTAGCGTTCAAGCGTTAGCAAGCTGTTAACCGTCGGGTGCGGTAATCGAGGATCGGCCGCGTTCGCGCTCCGGCGGGCGGCCCGGAAGGGAAGGAAATCGAAATGGCGACCATTCTGAGATTCGACCGCATGCAGACCGCCCGGGCGCGGCGCGGGCCGGCGCCTCGGGGACCGGCGACCATCCTGCCCTTCATCGGCGTGCGCCGCGAGGGGCTCCCGCCGGCACCGGAACCGCGGGGTGGGTCAGCGACGGGCAAGGAACCGCCGGTCACCAGATCCTGATTCGCGACCCGGCTGAACCGCTGCCGGGATCCTGCTGCAAGGCAGATGGATCCGGAACGGTCGGCGTCAGCCCGGCCGGCAGCGCGCGCCGGACAGGAAACGGTCTGCCAGTGCGTCCCAGCTCTGGTCCGGCACCACGACGCGGATCACGGCTACCCCCTCCGGCGCGTCGAGCTCGACGAAGACCGCTTCCTCGAACCCTTCCGGCAGATCCTTGCGCAATTCGATCATGCGCAAGGGCGATGCGATGACCATGTCGAGGCCGCCGCCGGGAGTCGTGCGGTCATTGAGGCTGTAGATATTGCGCCCGGTGCGGTCGAAAACGGCCGCCGACCAGAACGGAACTTCCCCATCGGCCTGGATGCGGGCAATGCCGGGCTCGATCTCGAACCGGCAGGCGAGGGTCCGGACGAAGGGATTTGCATCCTCGGAGAATTCCGCCGCGCCGATCTCGCCGGACAGCTCGATCATCGAGAAGGGCTCGCCAAGCCCGGCGAGACGCGACCATGCATCGCGCTCGCTGTAATTCGGCACGAGCAGCAGGACAGCGATATGTACGATCGCAGCGCCGACAATTCCCACCAGGAGGGTATAGGGAAGGGCTCTGGAGACGCTAGGCACAATCGACCCTGCGGATTGCGGGATAGCCCTGCTCGCTGACCCGCAGCGTACTGGTGACAGGCGTATCGAACAGGGTCAGCACCAGCGCAAAAGGCCGTTGCGCCGGTACGGCGATCCAGTTGCCCGGCATCGGCGCGGAGCCGACCGAGATGGTGAAGGAGCTGTCGGCGCGGCGGAGGATCTGGCGCGAATGCAGGCCGGCCATGCGGGAAGCCTCACGCGGCGGGTTCGTGCCCGTGTTCCTTGCATGCAGCGTCCATAGCCGCGCGACCGGCACATTGCCCTCCAGCAAATAGGTGCAATTGCCGGACAATTCGCGTCCTTCATCGTCGGTGCGGGCATGAAAGCTCATGCCTTCCGCAATGCCCAGCGGCAATTCGGCGTTGCGGGCGCGGCGGGCTGTGGCATAAGGATTGTCCGCGCTGCCACCGGAAGCGAGATGCGTCGTCCACGGGCCGATCCGCTCCACGCCGAATCCCTCGTCGGAATCGAGCGCGAACCAGACGCTGGCCGTTCCACCGCCGATTGCGAGGATCAGGGCCATGGCTGTCAGGGCGAGGATGCGGAACATGCGGAAACCGTGAGGGCTTGTCGGCCGAATGGGACGGTCATTCCACCCGCAGGGCGGAAAGATTGGCCGGTCGGGGCGGAGGTTCGAGCACGGGAGCATCGCGCATGCGCCCGGCGATGGAGAGGAGGACCGCCGAAGTTTCGGGCGTCAGGGCGCGCGGCCGTCGCCCGCCTTCGACCATGCCCGATTGCAGGGCGAGCAGCGGCCCGGTATCGCCGAGGCCCGGAATGGGTTTCAGCACGATGTTCTGATGCGCAAATTCCATCAGGCGCTGCCAGGTCATGGCGGGCAGGGATCCTCCGGTCATGTTGCGCGTCGGGCTGAAATCATCGTTTCCCATCCAGACGGCGGCGACGTAATTCCCCGTATAGCCGACGAACCATGCGTCGCGATAGGCCTGCGAGGTGCCGGTCTTGCCTGCGACCCGGGTCATGGAGAGCGCGGCGCGCCGCCCGGTGCCCCATTCGGGCACCTGCACGAGCATCTGGTTCATTGCCGCGGCGGCTTCGACTGAAAGAACCCGCTCCGGTTCCGGTGCCTCTGCGGCGTGATCGTAGACCACTTCGCCGCTGCGGGTCATGATCTGGGTGATGCCGTGGCGCAGATTTCCAAGGCCGCCGGTCGCGAAGGCCGAATAGCCGGTCGCCTGGTCCATTACTGTCATGCCCGATGTTCCCAGCACCATGGTCTTGTGCCCGTTGAGCGGCGATTCCACCCCGAGACGTTCGGTGATCTCGCGGACCGCATCGATGCCGAGATGGTCCTTGGCCAGCCGCACCGGCACCGTATTGTAGGACTTGACCAGCGCCTGGGTGAGGGTCACCCGCCCGGCATAGCCGCGCGTGTAGTTCTTCGGCGACCAGCCGCCCCAGTTGATCGGACCGTCGGAAATCACCGTTTCGGGCGTCATGCCGCTTTCCATGGCGGCAGCATAGACATAGGGCTTGAAGGAGGAGCCGGCCTGGCGTAGCGCCTGGGTTGCGCGGTTAAACTGGCTCTGGCCATAGTCGCGCCCGCCAACCAGCGCCCGCACCGCGCCATTGGTTTCCATCATCACGATTGCCCCCTCGCTCACCCGGTAATTCTGACCGTGCTGCAAGAGGTGGAATTCGAGCGATTCCTCGGCGGCGCGCTGCAGGTCGAGGTCGAGCGTCGTGCGGGCGACCAGTGAATGCGTTCCGGGCCGCCGCCCCATCAGGCGCTTGACCTCTTCGAAGGCCCAGTCGAGGAAATAATCCGGGCTGTCGGCGCTGCCCCGATCGATGACATCGGCCGGATTGCGCCGGGCAGCGACGACCTGGCCTTCGCTCATCAGGCCGGAATGCACGAGATTGGTCAGCACCTCATTGGCCCGGGCGCGCGCCGCAGGCAGGTTGACATGCGGCGCATAGCGCGCCGGCGCCTTGAAGAGTCCCGCCAGCATTGCGGCCTCGGCGAGCGTGACATCGGCAAGGTCCTTGCCGAAATAGAATTCGGCCGCCGCGGCGATGCCGAACGTCCCGCCGCCCATATAGGCCCGGTCGAGATAGAGCTGCAGGATCTCCTTCTTGGGAAGGTTCCATTCCAGCCAGACAGCGAGGAAGGCTTCCTTGATCTTGCGCTCCAACGTGCGCTCATTGCTGAGGAACAGGTTCTTGGCCAGCTGTTGGGTAATGGTGGATCCGCCCTGGACAACCGAATTGGCGCGAACATTCTCGGTCAGCGCACGGAAAAGGCCGATGAAGTCGATGCCGAAATGTTCGAAGAAGCGACGGTCCTCGGTGGCCAGAACTGCCTTGATGACATGGTCGGGCAATTCGTCCACCGGGACCGATTCGCGCTGGATGATGCCGCGCTGGCCGATCTCGTTTCCGTAGCGGTCGAGAAAGGTGACGGCATAATCATCCTGTGCCCGCCAATCCTTCGAGGTCTCGTCGAAGGCAGGCATGGCGAGCGCCAGCATCACCACCGAGCCGGCGGCACCGAGCGTGACGCCTTCGCTGGCGAGTTCGACGAGGAGCCGGCGCCAGCCATGGAGGCGGAAGCGCCGGAAGAAGATGGTCAGGATCTCCCAGCCCTCGGACAGCGCAAAACCAAGCTCGTAGAGCGTGGAATCGATCCAGGCGTCGATCTCGAGCAATCTCGATGCCTTCGGTCCCTTGCCCTTGCGCTTCTCTGGCTCGAACGACTGGTCCATCTTCTGCCTGCCTGAACGACAACGCTCCGCGGCTGCGAAGGTTTAGTCCGTTCTATTATATTCCATCGCCGCGCAAGTCGCCAGAAAATCGGCGGGGCCGGGCCTGGCCGGCGCAGATGTAGTGAACAGACCCTTGCCCGCGCAGTCGGCCGCGACCGCTGTAATGCCCGGCTTTTGCCGCCGAACAACATTCAGGAAAATTTTCCTTGACGGCGTGACGGTGAAAGTATAGTCTATGTGTATTGTCGGAATGTTGCGCCCGGATGCCGGGCAAGGGGAGAGAGGGTCGTCCGACGGATGACCGCCATCCCTGACCTCCGCCGACTCTCCCTGACCTGGTAGATCTGACCCTTCCCATGAATGATTCCCGCACATTTGCGCCGGTCGAGCGGCTGGGGCTGCTCGCCGCGCGCGTCATCCCTGACATCGAAACCGCCATTGAGGATCTGGTCGGCGAGGATGGTCCCTGGACCAAGGGCCGCGCCGATACGCTGAACAGTCTCAACCGCTTGCTCGCCAGCTTTCTGGAGTTCTCGCGGTCCGCCGCGGAGAAGAAGCGCCTTGCCGAGGAAAATGAACAGGATGTCTCAGCGATCCTTGCCGCCATCGACCAGCGCATTGTCGAGCTCGCCAGAACTTTCGCAGCAAGGTTGGGCTGCGAGGACGCTCTCCCATCTGCCGGTCGGGAAGATTGCCCGCGAATGGGTGATGACCGCGCGGGCAGACCAATACCCCCTCTGTCTCGACAAGGATAGCTGGCTGGTGATCGGCGGCAGGGGCTCGGGCAAGACACGCCTGGGCGCCGAATGGATCAACGGGCTCGTGCGGGGCTATCCGCCATTCACGCTGAGCCGCTATGGCCGCATCGCGCTGGTCGGCGAAACGCTGGGCGACGTTCGCGAGGTGATGATCGACGGCCCGTCAGGCATCATCACGGTCTCCCGCCATGACAGGCCGCGCTACGAGGTCGTGCGCCGACGGCTCGTCTGGGACAATGGGGCGGTAGCGCAGGCCTTTTCCTCGGAGGATCCGGACAGCCTGCGCGGACCGCAATTCGAGGCGGCCTGGTGCGACGAGCTCGCCAAATGGCGGCGGGCGGAAGATACGTTCGACATGCTGCAGTTCGGATTGCGCATCGGCGCGCGGCCGCGCCAGCTCATCACCACGACGCCGAAGCCCTTGCCGCTCATCCGCCGCCTGATTGCCGACCCGGCGGTGACGGTGACGCGCATGCGCACCGCCGACAATGAGGCCAATCTGGCGCAATCCTTCCTCGGCGCCGTACGCGCCCGCTACGGGAATACGCGTCTCGCCCGGCAGGAACTCGATGGCGAAATCATCGAGGATCGCCCGGACGCGCTCTGGAAGCGCGATTGGCTGGAAAGCGAAGCCGAGGCGCACGGCGCGCTGACCCGCATCGTTGTCGCGCTCGATCCGCCCGCGACCGCAAAGGCGACTTCGGATGCCTGCGGCATCATCGCAGCCGGCCTCGACCGGCAGGGCAATGCCTTCGTGCTGGCCGACGAGACCTGTCGCGGCCTGTCGCCCAATGGCTGGGCGGGCAGGGCGGTGAAGCTCTATCACCGTCTGGACGCCGATTGCCTGATCGCCGAATCGAACCAGGGTGGCGACATGGTGGCGGCGGTGATCCGCTCGGTCGATCCGCGGGTCGCAGTCCGGCTGGTGCGGGCGCGGCGAAGCAAATGGCTGCGCGCCGAGCCGGTGGCCGCGCTCTACGAGCAGCGCCGCGTCTTCCATGCCGCCCGCTTTCCCGAGCTGGAAGACGAGATGTGCGATTTTGGCCCGAGCGGCCTGACGAGCGGGCTTTCGCCCGACCGCGTCGATGCCCTGGTCTGGGCGATCGGAGAATTGCTGCTCTGGAAGCCTGCGGGTCCGCGCCTTCGCGGGCTCGATTTCTGAGTTCCTTTCCACCCACGAGGCAAACCGATGATCCCGAACTGGTTCCGGTCCTTCCGGCACCGGCGTTCCGCCGTGCCCGATCGCGTCAAGCATGTCCATCCAGCCGGCTTCATTGCCCTGCACATGCAGGGCGATGCCAGCTGGACGAGCCGCAATTTTCTCGCACTGTCGCGCGAGGGCTTCATGCGCAATCCGGTCGTGCACCGCGCCGTCAAGCTGATCGCGGAGACGGCGGCCGCCATTCCCTGGCTCCTGTACGAGGAGGAGCGGGAGCTTTCCGATCATCCGCTGCGCCGGCTCCTGATGCGGCCGAACCCTGCGCAGCCGGGCGCCGCCTTCCTCGAAAGCCTGTTTGGCTATCTGCTGCTGTCGGGAAACGCCTATGTCGAACATGTCGGGGAAACGGGCGGCGAGGGCGCGCTCTATCTCCTGCGGCCCGATCGCGTCCGCGTCCTGACCGATGAAGATGGCTGGGCGGCGGCGCTGGAGTGCCAGACGGGCGAGAGACGGCGCACCGTGGCGCTGGATCCGGTCGCAGAGGGCGGCAGCGGGCTGCATCTGCGGCTCTTCCATCCGCTCGACGATCTGTACGGCTTTCCGCCGCTGGAAGCAGCCTCCATGGCCCTCGATATCCACAATTCTGCCGGCCGCTGGAACAAGTCCCTGCTGGACAATTCCGCCCGGCCTTCCGGAGCATTGGTCTATGCGCCCAGAGATGGCGGCCAGCTGACCACCGACCAGTATGATCGCCTCAAGCAGGAGCTGGAAGAGGGCTATTCAGGACCCGGGCGCGCCGGAAAGCCCCTCCTGCTGGAAGGCGGCCTCGACTGGAAGGCCATGGGCCTGACCCCCCGCGACATGGATTTCATCGAGGCAAAACATGCTGCTGCGCGTGACATTGCGCTCGCCTTCGGCGTGCCGCCCATGCTGCTCGGCATTCCTGGCGACAATACCTATGCCAATTACCAGGAAGCGAACCGCGCCTTCTATCGGCTGACGGTGCTGCCGCTGATCGGCAGGGTCGCCGGGGAATTTTCCGCCTGGCTGCAACCGCGCGAGGGACCTGCCTTGCGCTTCTGGTACGATGCGGACCGCATCGAGGGCCTGTCGGCCGAGCGCGAAGCACTGTGGGCGCGGGTCGGCGCGGCGACCTTCCTTTCCGATGACGAGAAGCGCGAGGCGGTCGGCTATGGACCCTTGCGCGAGGAGCGGGCCGATGCGCAATCCTTCGCGTGAAGGCAGGCCCGCTTCCCGTTCCACCGTCCGGATCGATGCCGAGGGGTGCTTTTCCGGCTATGCCAGCCTGTTCGACGTGGTTGACCTCTGCGGCGATGCCGTCGCGAAGGGCGCCTTTGCCGCCTCGCTTGCGCGGCGCGGCCGGGCCGGCATCCGCATGCTCTATCAGCACGATCCGGCCCAGCCGCTCGGGCGCTGGCTGGAGATCCGCGAGGACAGCCGAGGCCTGCATGTGCGCGGCATGCTGGCACCGGGAGTGGCCCGTGCCCGCGAAGTGCTGCAATTGATGCGGGCCGGCGCCCTTGACGGGCTATCGATCGGTTTTCGCACCTTGCGCTCGCGGCGCGATGCCGACACCCGCATCCGCAGGATCCTGGAGGCCGATCTCTGGGAAATCTCCATCGTCACCTTTCCCATGCTTCCCGGCGCGCGCGTCGAAACGGTCAAGGCGCTGCGGCCGCGCCCGGGCCTCCCGGAAGCGATCCGACGTGCCGCCCGCTTGTTCACACAGGAGAAGAGACCATGCCGATGAACGACCTTGCCTACACCCCGGAATCCGCCTCCGGACCTGCCGCCGTGGAAGTCGCCGAAGCCTTCAACGAATTCATGTCGGCATTCGAAGCCTACAAGCGCGCCAATGACGAACGGCTGGAACAGATCGAGGCGCGCGTCTCGGCCGATGTGGTGACGACGGAAAAGATGGACCGCATCTCGGCGGCACTCGATGCGCAGAAGCGCTCGCTCGACCGGCTGACGCGCAAGCAGGATCGGCCTGCCCTGGCGAGCGGGGCGCCCCTTGCCGCCATTGCCGGCGAGCACAAGACGGCCTTTCATGCCTATCTTCGCGCCGGCGAGGAAGGTGGAATGCGGGCGGCCGAGCGCAAGGCCATGTCGTATGGCGTGGCGCAGGATGGCGGTTATCTCGTGCCGGACGAGCTGGAAACGGCAATCGGCCGGCGCCTGTCTCAGCTCTCGCCGATCCGTTCCATCGCTTCGGTCCGCCAGGTCTCCGGCGCGGTGCTGAAGAAACCCTTCGCCCTTTCCGGCCCTTCGACCGGCTGGGTGGGCGAGACCGAGGCACGGCCGCAGACCGCCTCCCCGACCCTGACCGAACTGCAGTTTCCCACCATGGAGATCTATGCCATGCCGGCGGCGACCAGTTCGTTGCTCGAGGATTCGGCAGTCGATCTCGATCAGTGGATCACGGCAGAAATCGAAACGGCCTTCGCCGAGCAGGAGGGCAAGGCATTCGTCCTCGGGGATGGCAATGCGCGCCCGCGTGGCTTTCTCGACTACCCCAATGTCTGGGATCCGGACTGGAGCTGGGGCAAGCTCGGCTATCTTCTGACAGGCGCCCCCGGCAGCCTGCCGGAGGAGGACGCATCCGACGTGCTGATCGATGTCGTGTACTCGCTGAAGAGCGGCTACCGTCAGAACGCTACCTGGGTGATGAACCGCAAGACGCAGGCCTCGATCCGCAAGCTGAAGGATGCCGACGGCAATTATCTCTGGCAGCCACCGGCGGCGGTCGGCCAGCCCGCCATGCTGATGGGCTTCCGCATCGTGGAAGCCGAAGACATGCCCGATCCGGCCACCGACTCGCGCTCGATCGCCTTCGGCGATTTCTCCCGTGGCTATCTGATCGTCGACCGCACCGGCGTCCGCGTCCTGCGCGATCCCTATTCGGCCAAGCCCTATGTGCTGTTCTACACCACGCGGCGGGTCGGCGGCGGCGTCCAGGATTTCGATGCGATCAAGCTGCTGAAATACGGCACCGAATAGGCCGGGCAATGCGTCGCATCTTGAATCAAACCTTCAGGAAAGCCAGCCATGACACTGATCCTCATAGCGCCGCCGGTTGCAGAACCGGTGACGATCCACGAAGCGCGCGCGCATCTGCGGATTGCCGGCAGCATGGACGATCTGCTGCTGCTGCAGCTGATCCGCGCCGCCCGGCAAGAGGTCGAGCGCCAGACGGGGCTAGCCCTGATGGAGCAATCCTGGCGGCTGGTGCTGGATGACTGGCCGCCCGGCGGCATTGCGCTGCTGCGCCGGACGCCGGTTCGCGAAATCCTTTCCGTGGCGGTTTACGACGCCAATGGCGAGCCGGCCTCCGTCGCGGGCTGGCAGGCGGACCTCCAGTCGAGCCCGGCGCGCATCCACTTTCCCGAACGGCCGCCGCCGGGACCTGCGCTGAACGGCATCGAGATCGATTTCCGCTGTGGCCATGGCGGATCGGGCAATGAGGTGCCCGATCTGCTCCGGCGACTGATCCTGATGCTGGTGGCCCACTGGTACGAGTTCCGCGGGGCGGTAGCGCCGAGCGGGCAGCCGGTAGCCTTTCCCGCCGGCTTCGACCGGCTCATAGACACGTTCCGCCCGGCGAGGCTGGCATGAACGCCGTATTCATCGACCCTGGCGCGTTGCGCCACGAGCTTTCCCTTCAGGAAATCGAGGCGATGCCGGGTGGCGATGCCTGGCGCTGGACCGAACGGGCCCGTGTCTTCGCCATGATCGAGCCGGTGGAAGCGACAAGCCGTTTCGGCGCCGGCCGCTGGCTGGAGAGCGCAACGCATCGCATCACATTGCGCCATCGCGGCGACGTGCGCAGCGGCATGCGCTTCGAGAAGGCAGGCCGGCCATTCGACATCCTGACGGTGACGGACCCGGACGAGACCCGTCGCTATCTCGTTTGCCGCGTGAAGGAGGACAAGTCATGAAGCTGGAGTTCCGGCCCGGCGGGCAGGACTGGCTGCGCTTGATCCGCGCTGCCGGCCACAGGCTCGGCAATTCGCGCCTGCCGGCGGTTCCGGCCATGTCGGCGCCCGCCACGGCAACCGAAACCGGACGGGAGGGCGGGGGATGAACGCGCTCGCTGCCCTGAAACGGGCGATCGTGGAAACCCTCGCCGCCGATGCGGGGCTGGCATCGGTCCTGCAAGGTCAGAGCGTCTACGATCATCCGCCGCCCTCGGCTGCCTTTCCCTATCTCAGCTTCGGCCGGGCGACCTTGCATGACTGGTCCACGGCCACCGAACCCGGCACGGAAATCCTGCTGACCCTTGATGTCTGGTCGAGGGCACGAGGCAGTGCGGAAGCCGCGGCGATTGCGGGACGGATCGAGGCCCTTCTTGCCGAAGGGCTCGCGCCCGCGGCCTTCGTGCTGGTCAATCTGACGACGCTTTCCTGTCTCTGCAGCCATGACGCCGATGCGGCGGTGCACCATGCGGCGCTGAACCTGCGCGCCGTCCTGGAGCCCGTGGCCTGACCCTTCTGATGTTCAACCTGGAAAGGAGCCCTCCGGATGAGTGCGCAACGTGGCAGGGACATGCTGCTGAAAATCGACCTGGGCGAGGGGCCGGTCACCGTGGCCGGGCTGCGGACCCGCCGCATCGCCTTCAACAGCGAGGCGGCCGACATTACCGACAGCGAGTCGGCCGGGCGCTGGCGCGAGCTGCTCGCCGGCTGCGGGATCAAGCGGGCGTCGATCGCCGGCGCCGGCATCTTCAAGGACGCGGCTTCGGATCTTGCCATTCGAAGTCTTTTTCTCGGTGAAACAATAGCTTGCTGGGAAATGTTCATTCCTGGCCTTGCCGCAATATCCGGCCCGTTCCAGATCGTCGCGCTGGAATATTCCGGCGCGCATGATGGCGAGATCGCGTTCGAGATTGCCCTCGAATCGGCAGGCGAGCTGCGGTTTGGTGAAGCGGGAGAAGCAGGATGAGCGTCAACTCCGCGCGCGGTGAAATCGAGGCCGCGCTGGATGGCCGCAAGTACCGGCTCTGCCTTACCCTCGGCGCGCTGGCCGAGCTGGAGACGGCCTTCGGCGCGGCCAGTCTTGCCGAACTCCTCGCAAGGTTCAACGGAGAGCGCCTCTCCGCCACGGACATGATCCGCATCCTTGGCGCCGGCCTGCGTGCCGGCGGCACGGCAATCTCGGATGCAGAAGTGGCGGCCATGCAGGCCGAAGGCGGGGCAGCCGGATTCGCGCGCATCGTGGCGCGGTTGCTGACGGCAAGCTTCGGCAATGGAGAATGCGCCGCAAACCCTTGATTGCCGCAGCAGGTGCGGGCCGTTTCGACTGGGCGCGGCTCATGGCGCTCGGTCTCGGCCTGCTGCGGCTTCCCCCACGGCAATTCTGGTCGCTCAGCCTGATTGAATTCGCCCATGTCTGCGGCCTGATCCCCGTTTCGCCGCCAGGTCTGGATCGGGCCGGGCTCCAATCACTGATGCGGCTTTTCCCTGATGAACAGAAAGGACCGGGACAATGGAAGACTCCAGCTCGTCGCTGACCGTGGCGGTCAGGGCCGACACTGCGCCATTTTCCAAGGCGCTGAAGGAACTGGAAGGCCTGGCGGACGGTTTCGGCGCGTCGCTGACCGGAGCGCTGCGCGATGCGGCGACCAGCGGCAAGGCGCTGGACGATGTTCTGCGCAGCCTGGGACAGAATCTCGCCGGCAAGGCGCTCGGCCATGGTCTGGCGCCGCTGGAAAATCTCGCATCCTCGCTGTTCGGCAAGGTTGCCGGAAGCGTTGCCGGCCTCTTTCCCTTCGCACAGGGCGGTGTCGTCAGCGGCGGCGGGATCGTCGCCCAGCCCAGCCTGTTCCCGATGCGCGGCGGGGTTGGCCTGATGGGAGAGGCGGGCCCGGAAGCCATCATGCCGCTCGCCCGGGGCGCAGATGGCCGTCTCGGCATTGCCGCATCGGGAGCGAGCGCCCCGGTCTCGATCACCTTCAATGTCCAGGCACCCGATCCGGCGGCGTTCGCCAGGTCGGAAGCGCAACTTGCCGAAATGCTGGCGCGTACCGTTTCGCGCGGCTTCCGGAATTTCTGAAAGGCAGACCATGACCGAACTTTCCACCTTTCATGACGTGCTTTTTCCGCTTGCCATCTCGTTTGGCGCCACGGGAGGGCCGGAGCACCGTAACGAAATCGTGCGCATGAGCTCCGGCGCGGAACGCCGCAATGCGCGCTTTGCCTTCTCGCGCCGCCGTTATGATGCCGGCACGGGACTCGCGGCAATCGAGGATCTGCAGGAGGCTATCGCCTTCTTCGAGGCGCGGCGCGGCTCGCTGCATGCGTTCCGCTTTCGCGATCCGTTCGACATGAAGTCCTGCCGGCCGGATGCGACGCAGACGCCGTTCGACCAGCCGATCGGAATGGGCGATGGCGAGGCGCTGTGTTTCCAGCTCGTCAAACGCTACGGTGCGGGTGACCAGGCGGCCCTGCGCCGGATCACCAAGCCGGTCGCAGGCTCCGTTCTGGTTGCAGTCGAGGGGTATCCGCTGGCTGAAGGCGCCGGCTTCAGCATCGATTGCCTCCGTGGGGAAATCCGGTTCCTCGAACCGCCGGGGCCGGGGGCGCAGATTACGGCCGGCTACAGCTTCGACGTGCCGGTCAGATTCGATTGCGAGCGGCTGTCGGCATGTCTCGTCAGTTTTCGCGCCGGGCGGGTTCCGGCCATTCCTCTCGTGGAGGTCGCCGAATGACCGACATTCCCGCGGACCTTGCCGATCATCTTCGCCAGGAGATCACGACGCTGTGTCATTGCTGGCGCCTTTCCCGGTCCGACGGAACAGTGCTGGGATTCACCGATCACGACCGGACCCTCGTGCTGGATGGCGAGCCGTTCGAGCCCGGTACAGGTTTCAGCGCGACGGAGGCGCGGCAGTCGCTCGGCCTTGCCGTCGATGCGATGGACCTTGCCGGCGCCCTGTCCAGCGACCGCATTTCGGCGCACGATCTCGAAACGGGCCTGTATGATGGGGCGACGATCGAGACCCTGCTCGTCAACTGGCGCGCGACCGGCCAGCGCATGACAATCGCCCGGACCCTCATCGGGCGCATCTCACGCAGGGACGGAGCCTTCACCGCAGAATTGCAGAGCCTCGTCCAGGCGCTCGACCGGCCGTCCGGGCGCCATTATCGCCGCGATTGCGATGCGGAGCTGGGCGATGCGGCCTGTGGCTTCGATACGGGTCTGGCTGGCTATCGGGCCACCGGCACGGTCATTTCCATGGAGGCGGAAACCCTCCTGCGCGCCGACGGGCTGACGGGCTTTGCCGAGGACTGGTTTACTTTTGGGTGGCTGACACCGGCGGGTGGCAGGCCGGTGCGCGTACTGCGCCACCTTGTCGATGGCGCCATTGCCCGGCTGACCCTGGCAGAGGCGAGGAAAATGGAGCCAGGGACGGGTTTCGCAGTCATTGCCGGTTGCGACAAGCGCTTTGCGACCTGCAAGGAGAAGTTCGACAATTCCTTGAATTTCCGGGGCTTTCCACATCTGCCCGGGAATGATGCAGCCTATGCCTATGTCCGCGAGGACCTGACTTTCGATGGCGGGCCACTGGTGCCATGAGCCTGACCCTTCGTGAACGCATCATTGCCGAAACCCGGCTCTGGCTCGGAACGCCCTATCGCCATCAGGCCAGCCGCCGCGGCGTCGGATGCGACTGCCTCGGCCTTGTACTCGGCGTCTGGCGCAATGTCTGCGGCACGCCGCCCGAACAGCCCGGCAATTACGCGCCGGACTGGGCGGAGGCAGGCGAGGATCGCATGCTGCAGGCCGCGCGCCGACACTGCAGCGAGCTCGACCGGGAAGCTGCGCGCCCCGGTGACCTCCTGCTCTTTCGCTGGCGACCCGATCTTGCCTGCCGCCATGCCGGCATCCTGATGCCGGACGGGCGGTTCGCACATGCCTATCAGGGCAACGCCGTTGTGCTTTCGGTCCTGGTACCGCATTGGCGGCGGCGAATCGCGGCTGCATTCTCTTTTCCAGACAAGGGGTTGTGAGAAATGGCGACTCTCCTGCTTCAGGCGGCTGGCGCTGCGATCGGCGGATGGCTGGGGGCAACCGGCGCGGCGATCGGCACCGCTGCCGGCGCGATCGGGGGCTATCTGATCGACCAGGCGCTGGTCGGCGGGACTCGCCGCATCCAGGGCCCGCGGCTGACCGGTCCGCGACCGCTCTCCGCCGAAGAGGGCCAGCCCATTCCGCGCCTGTACGGGACGGCGCGCCTCGGTGCGACCGTGATCTGGGCAACGCGCTTCGAGGAGGAGGGCCGTACCGAGCGCCAGGGCGGCAAGGGCGGGCCGAAGGTCACGACCTACAGCTACTACGCCAATGTCGCGCTGGCGCTTTGCGAGGGCGAGATCGCCGCCTTGCGTCGCATCTGGGCCGACGGGGCGGAGATCGACCGCGAGCAGATCGAGCTGCGGCTCTACCGAGGCACGCCGGATCAGCCGCCCGACCCGCTCATCGAGGCCAAGCAGGGCGAAGGCAATGCACCGGCCTATCGCGGCGTCGCCTATGTGGTGCTGGAGCGCTTTCCGCTCGAAGCCTATGGCAATCGCATTCCGCAATTCCAGTTCGAGGTAATTCGTCCCGTGGGGCAGCTGCACCGCGACATCCGCGCCGTGGCGCTGATCCCGGGTGCCAGCGAATACGGACTCTCGCCCACGGCCGTGACGCGTTCGGCCCCGGCATTCTGGCAGCTCGCAAGGCCGGTCGCGGGCACGCTGGAAACGTTGAACCGCGCCGTTTCTTTCGCCGGCAGCGATCTGGCCGCGTCTCTCGATGAATTGCAGGCCATCTGCCCGAATTTGGAACATGTGGCGCTGGTGACGAGCTGGTTCGGAGACGATCTGCGCGCCGGCCACTGCCGGCTACGGCCAGCGATCGTTGACCGCGCCGCCCCGGAAGCTTCGCGCAGCTGGAGGGTTTCCGGTATTTCGCGCAGCGACGCCGTCGAGGTGACGCGCCACCTTGGCAGCCCGGCCTATGGCGGCACGCCTTCCGACCTTTCCGTGATCGAGGCGATTGTCGAGCTGAAGGCTCGCGGCCTGAAGGTCACGCTCTATCCCTTTCTCATGATGGACATTGCGGCCGGCAATGCGATCGGCCAGCCGGCCTATCCCTGGCGCGGCCGGATCTGCTGCGATCCCGGCCCCGGCGTATCCGGCAGCGCCGACCGGACGGCACTCGCCCGCGACCAGGTGGCCGCATTCTGCGGAACGGCGGAGCCGGGCGATTTCACGGCCGGAGGCGATACGATCCGCTTTGCCGGAGCGCCTGGCGACTGGGGATACCGGCGCATGATCCTGCATCATGCGCATCTTGCACTGGCCGCGGGCGGGGTGGATGCCTTTCTCATCGGCTCGGAACTGCGCGGACTGACGACATTGCGCGACGAGACCGATGCCTATCCCTTTGTCGAGGAGTTGATGCAGCTGGCGCAGGAGGTGAAAACGATCCTTGGCGATGCGACCCTCGTCACCTACGCGGCTGACTGGTCGGAATATTTCGGCCACCAGCCGAGCGATGGCAGCGGCGACATGCGCTATCACCTAGATCCGCTCTGGGCCTGCGACGCCGTGGATGCCATCGGCATCGACAATTATTTCCCCCTGTCCGACTGGCGCGATGGCGATGAGGCCGGCGCCAGTCCCGATGGCGCGACAAGCCCGCATGACCGGGCCGCGCTCCGCGCCGCAATCGCCGGCGGGGAGGGGTTTGACTGGTATTATGCGAGCGATGCTGACCGCGCCGGGCGCATCCGCACGCCGATCACGGACGAGGCTTACGGCAAGCACTGGGTCTTCCGCTGCAAGGATCTGAGAGGCTGGTGGGAGAACGCGCATCACGAACGGATCGGCGGGGTGGAAATGGAAATGCCGACGGGCTGGGTGCCGCGCTCGAAGCCGATCTGGTTCACCGAGCTCGGCTGCGCCGCCATCGACAAGGGCCCGAACCAGCCGAACCTGTTCGGCGATCTGAAATCCTCCGAGCATGGCCGGCCATGGCATTCCGATGGCAGCCGCGACGATTTCGTCCAGCGCGCCTTTCTCGAGGCCCATCAGCAGGCGTGGAACCCGGCACATCCGGGTTTCTCTCCAGCTTCCAATCCGGTCTCTCCTGCCTATGGCGGCCACATGGTGGACCCGGCGAGGATCTACCATTGGTGCTGGGATGCCCGGCCCTATCCGGCCTTCCCGCTGGCGCAGGAACGATGGAAGGATGGCGGCAACTGGCCATGCGGCCATTGGCTGAACGGGCGGCTCTGCGGCGTGGCGCTCGGCGATCTCCTGCAGGCGATCCTCGCCGATCACGGGCTGCCGACCGCCGACACCAGCCGTGTTGGCGGCATGATCACCGGCTATGTCATCGACCGGCCGGAGGCGGCGCGAAATGCCATCGATGCCCTGTGCGATCTTTTCGGGATTGCCGCAAGCGAAGCGGGGGGCGTCCTGAACTTCTTCAACGAGGATACGCCGGACGCGATCCTGGCGGAACCGGAGGAAACCGCAGTGGAGGACGAGGGCACTCGCCTCGCCGTCCTGCGCGAGCCGCTGCAGGACGTGCCGGGCGAAGTGGTGCTGCATTTGCGCGATCCGTTGCAGGAATATCAGACGGTCACCGTGCGCCACGGGCAGACCGTCACCCCTTCCGCCGGCCAGGCGGAAATCTCCCTGCCGCTGATCTGCGAAACCGGCCGCGGGGAGGCGCTGGCGGCGAACTGGCTGCGACGCCGCCATGCCGCACGGGACCGGATCTCCTTCGCGCTGCCGCTTTCGGCGCGGCAGTTCCAGCCCGGCAGCGTATTCCGCTTTCCCTTTGCCGGGGCCAGCGCTCCGTTCATGGTGACCCGCATCGAGGAGGGCATGGTCCGCCGCATCGAGGCAAGACGACTCTCCTTGCAAAGCCCCATGCGCGAACGGCCGCGCCTGCCGGGCAATCTGCAACCTGCCGATCGCATGGCAGGACCGCCGCTGGCCCTCGTTCTCGACCTGCCTGCCATCGGGACGGGAGAGCCGATGGACCAGTTCAGGGTTGCGGCGTGGTGCCGCCCGTGGCGCACGCAAGTGGTGTCGTCTTCACCGGAAGCCAGCGGCTTTGTCGAGCGCGCCGTGCTGAACCGCCCGGCAAGGATCGGCATGCTCGGCGCCGATCTCGCGCCCGGCCCGGTGGGTCGCAAGGACCATGCCAATTCGCTCATCCTGCAGCTTTTCGAAGGCGAACTTGCTTCCATTTCGACGCTGCAATGGCTCGATGGCGGCAATCTCCTGGCGGTGCAATGCGATGATTCGGGCTGGGAGATCCTGCAATTCCAAGAGGCCGAGGAAATTGCTTCCTCCCTCTGGCGCCTCGCCGGATTGCTGCGCGGGCAGGCGGGAACGGAAGATGCGATGGCCGCCGGCGCATCGTCGGGCAATCTGGCTGTCCTTCTCGACAGCGCCGTCATCAGTGCCGGGCTTTCAGCCTCCGAAGCCGGGCTGGAGCGGCGCTGGCGTGTGCAGCCCGCCGGCCAGATCACGCTTGCGGAAACAACTGCAGAATTTGTCGCGGCGGGGGGTGTTCGCGCCCTGAGGCCGCTCGCGCCTGTGCACCTGAAGGCGGTGGCGATCAGCGACGGGGGGCTGCGTCTCGAATGGATCCGGCGCGGTCGGCTTGCGGCAGATTCCTGGCTGGTGCCCGAAATCCCGCTATCCGAGGAGAGCGAAATCTACGTCCTGCGCATACTCGATCCGAACGGGTCGGTGCTGCGGGAGGGGACGGTCGATCAGCCGCAATGGACCTATCCGGCAGAATGGTACGGAGCGGATCGCGTTTTCGGTCAGCAATTGCGCATGGAAGTGCGCCAGATCAGCGCCACGGTCGGGGAGGGAATCGCCGCCCGTCTGCCGCTTGCCTGAATCGAACAGTTGAAGACTTCAACCCTGAAAGAGGAGCCCCCGCATGCAAGACGTGAAACCCTGGTATCGCTCGAAAACCATCCTCGCTTCGCTGATCACCATCGGGGCGGCATTTGCCGGGTTGGGCGGCATTCCTGCCGGGCCGCTGGACAGTTCCGCGCTGGCCGATTCTCTGGTAGAAGGCGTAGCCGCAATCTCCGGCATCGTCGCCATCATCGGCCGGCTTGCGGCACGGCACCGCATTGGCGGATAGGCAATCGCATTCATTCCGCGTTCAGCGGAAATGGCATAAGGGGGGAGCATGAGAATGAAACGCACCAGCGCACTCCTTGTTGCCATGCTCTGCGCCAGCCTTCTGGCCGGCCCGGCAACCAGTCAGCAACTTGCCGCAGCCGATTGCTTTGCAATCGGCCAGCGCATTGCCGCGCAGCGCGGCGGCTCGCTTGCCGCCGCAAGGGCGGAAAGCCGGGGCGGGCAGCAGGTCTGCGTGATCGTCGTGCTCGTTCCCGGCGCCGACGGGCAACGCCCCCGGCGCGAGGAAGTGGTCGTGCCGCAATAGGCGGTTTGCGGAGGGCTGGAAGCTTGCGTATTCTGATTGTCGAGGACGATAAGGATCTGAACCGGCAGATTTCCGCCGCGCTCAGCGATGCGGGCTATGTCGTCGATCATGCCTTCGATGGCGAGGAAGGACATTTTCTCGGCGATACCGAGCCCTATGACGCGGTGGTGCTGGATCTGGGCCTGCCGCAGCTGGACGGGATCAGCGTGCTGGAACGCTGGCGGCGCGAGGGCCGGAACATGCCGGTGCTGATCCTCACGGCACGGGACCGATGGAGCGACAAGGTCGCGGGCATGGATGCCGGGGCCGACGACTATGTCGTCAAGCCGTTCCACATGGAGGAAGTGCTGGCGCGCATCCGCGCCCTGATCCGCCGTGCTTCCGGGCACGCATCATCGGAACTGGTCTGCGGCCCGCTGCGCCTCGACACGAGGACATCACGCGCCGATATTGACGGCGTCATCCTGAAGCTGACCTCGCACGAATTCCGGCTGCTGGCCTATCTGATGCACCATCAGGACAAGGTGATTTCGCGCACCGAACTGGTAGAACATCTCTACGATCAGGATTTCGACCGCGATTCCAACACGATCGAGGTATTCATCGGCCGGCTGCGGCGCAAGATGGGCATCGACCTGATCGAGACCGTGCGCGGCATGGGATACCGCCTGCGCGCTCCGGATGCCTGAACCTCGCGGAGCGTGCCGGTGAGAAGGGCGCTCGCCATGCTGGTTCTGCCGCGTTCGATTGCCTTCCGCGTCATCGGCCTGTCGACGCTGCTCGCGGTCGCGGCCATGTTCCTCATCGCAACCATGATCTCCGCACTGTATCACGAGCGTGCGCTCGGCAGTGCCGATGAAGTCCTCGAGGCGCACCTGCATCATCTGATCGGAGCGGTGGGTGTCGGCGAAGATGGTGCGCTACGCGGTACGCCCGATCTCGGCAGGCTCGAGTTCCTCGAACCGGATTCCGGCCATTACTGGGAGGTCGAGGCGATCTCGGACGGGCTTGCCGGCCTGCTTCGTTCGCCATCCATGCGCGGAGATATTGTTCTGGCGCCGCTCGCCGAGGCGCCCTTCGACTTCAACTACCGCCGCTTCTACAATGCGCCCGGCCTTGCCGGGGAAGAGGTGCGCGTCATCGAGGCCGAATATGTCCTCGGCAACGAGGAGCAGGTAGCGCGCTTCCGTGTAATGGGCAACCGCAGCAAGCTCCTTGCCGAGATCGCCGAATTCAACCGGCGCGTCTTTCTCTTCCTGGCCCTGTTCGGCGCCGGGATGGTCATCATCAATGCGCTGGCGATCCTGTTCGCCCTGCGGCCGCTCGGCGGCCTTCGCGAGTCGCTCCTCCGGATCCGGCAGGGCGAAGCCGAGCGGCTGACCGGCACGTTCCCGCAGGAGATTGCCCCGCTCGCGGCAGAGGCCAATGCGCTGATCGACAATAGCCGCCGCATCATCGAGCGGTTCCGCACCCAGATCGGCAATCTGGCCCATTCGCTCAAGACGCCGCTGGCGGTGATCGTCAACGAGGCGCGAACCGCAAATGATGCGCGCGGCAGGCTGATCGCCGACCAGGCGATGTCGATGCAGCGCCAGATCGATCATTATCTGCGGCGGGCGCGCATTGCCGCGCAGCGCGACAGCGTGGCCTTCCATACGCCCGTCGGCGAGCCGCTCGGGCGCATGGTGCGTGTATTCTCCCGGCTGCATCCGGCGCGGCATTTCGACGCCGACCTGCCGGCAGGCGCCATCTTCGCGGGGGAAAAGGAGGATCTGGAAGAAATCGCTGGCAATCTGCTCGAGAACGCCGCCAAATGGTCAGCTTCCCGGATCCGGCTTTCGGTGCGGCAGGGATCCGGAACGGACCGGATCGTGCTGTCCGTGGAGGATGACGGCCCTGGAATCCCGCAGGAGCGCGCTGAAGAGGCACTAAAGCGAGGCCAGAGGCTTGACGAAACGAAGCCGGGAACCGGGCTTGGTCTGTCGATTGTTTCCGATCTTGTCTCCGAATATTTCGGCAGGCTGGAGCTTGATCGCTCGCCGCTGGGCGGTCTTCGGGCGAGCGTGGAGCTGCCGGGGCGGTTTTCTTTGACCGGCAAAGGCGATAAGTAGCGACGGGTCGAATTTTGAACAAACAGTCCGGCTAGGGCCTCTGGCGAAGTTCCGGATCTGGCGATGGAGCGTGCATGCGGCGCGGTGTGGTTCTCGTCCTGTGTCTGGCGGTGTTGCCGGCTTGCGTGTCGTCGCGTTCGGGCGACCTGATGACAGCCGGGGTAGGGCCGGCCGAGCCGTCGGCGATCATCCGCAATCTCAATGGCGGGCTGATCGGCCGCGCCGATCTCGATCTCGGCAGGGCAGACCGGGAACGGGCGCTGCAGGCTGAATACCGGGCGCTGGAGTATGGCGAGGCGGGCGTGCCGATTCCCTGGCGCAGCGGCGCATCGCTGTCGGGTGAAGTCACGGCCGCCCAACCCTATCGCGTCGGTTCGCAGGATTGCCGCTCCTATATACAGCGCATTAATTCCGCCAGCGGCGAGCGAATCCTGCGCGGCACTGCCTGCCGCAATCCGGACGGAAGCTGGACGCCGCTGACATGAGTGCCGGGCGCGCAGGGCGCGGCAGGACCGAGCCGAGGGAAAAGTGCTGACCTTCTACCTTCTTGCGGGCGCGCTGACGCTTATCGCCTGCCTGTCCGTTCTCCTGCCCTTCATCGGTGAGGATGCCGGCGCACGGCAGCAGCCGACGGATATCGATGTCTACCACGCGCAGCTCGGCGAAATCGATTCGGACGAGGCGCGCGGCCTGATCGGCGCGAAGGAAGCAGCGGAGGCCCGAGCCGAACTCGGACGGAGGATCCTGCGTGCGGCCGAGGACATGCCGCAGAAGCGGGCGCCTGCAACCGAGGGTCGCTGGGCCGTCGTCGCCGCCATCGCCGCAATCCCTCTGCTCAGCGCCGGCATCTACTTGGCAGCCGGCGCATCCGGCCTTGCCGATCAGCCACTTGCAGCGCGCTTGCAGGGCAATCCCGGCATGAACACGATCGAGGAACTTCTGGCCCGTACCGAGCGGCACCTGGCAGCCAATCCGGATGATGGCATGGGCTGGAGTGTCATTGCGCCAGTATACCAGCGGCTTGGCCGCCATGCCGACGCGATTCGAGCGTGGCAGCGGGCCATCGATTTGCTGGGCGCCGATGCGGCGCGGCTCGCAAGTCTTGGCGAGGCGATTTCCGGAGCCGATCAGGGCAAGGTGGGAGAGGAGGCGCGGCAGCACTTCCGCGAGGCCCTCCGGATCGAGCCGGGACATGAGAAATCCCGGTTCTTCCTCGCGCTTGGCCTGGCCCAGGACGGCGATCTGGACGCCGCCCAGCGGGAATTTGCCGGCTTGGCCGAGGAAGGGCAATCCGACTCGCCATGGGCCGAGCTTGCCGCCGGGGCGCTGACGCAGGTGCAGCGAATGCAGGCAGAAGCCGGGCAGGACTCGCAGGCAGGAGAGGCGGGCGGCTCGGTAGCGGCCGGGACCGAAAGCATCGATCCGCAAATGATCGAGGCAATGGTTGCATCGCTTGCGGAACGCCTTGCGCGCGATCCGGAGAACCCGGACGGTTGGGAAAGGCTGATCCGTTCCTATATCGTGCTGGAAAGGCGCGATGAGGCCGTTGCGGCGCTGGCGCGGGCAGAAGCGGCGCTTGCAGCCGATTCGGCTTCCCTGGCGCGGCTGGAAGCCCTGGCTCGGGAACTGGATCTGACAGGCGGGTGAGCGAATGACGCGGAAACAGAAGCGACTGACAGTGATCTCCGGCGGCATGGCTTTTGTCGGTGCGGCGATGGCGCTGGTGCTGGTCGCGCTCGGCCAGAAGGCCTCTTATTTCTACATGCCGACGGAACTGCTGGAGGCCAGTGTTTCGCCAGGAGAGCGGATACGGCTCGGCGGCCTGGTCGAGGACGGTTCGGTCCGGCGCGGCGAGGGGACGCAGGTGCGCTTCGCCGTTTCGGATGGCGCCGCCAGCGTGCCCGTGGTCTATCAGGGAATCCTGCCGGACCTGTTTCGCGAGGGACAGGGAGTGGTGACGGAAGGTGTGCTGGGCAGCGATGGCGAACTGTCCGCCGATACCGTCCTCGCCAAGCATGACGAGAACTACATGCCGCGCGAGATTGCGGACAGCCTGAAAGAGAAAGGGGTCTGGCAGCACGCAGAATAGCTGCCGGAAGCGGAAATGGTGGAAGCCGGTCATTATGCGCTGATCGTTGCCCTGGCGCTGTCGCTCGTGCAGTCCGTCCTGCCATTGTGGGGCGCGCGCACCGGCAATTCGCGCCTGATGCGGATCGGCGGCCCGGTGGCGGTAACGGGCTTTTCGATGATGCTGCTGGCCCTGCTGGCCCTGACCCTGGCCTATGTCCAGTCCGATTTCTCGGTAGCGAATGTCTGGCAGAACTCACATTCGCAGAAGCCGCTGCTCTATCGCATCACCGGCACCTGGGGAAATCACGAGGGCTCGATGCTCCTCTGGGTGACCATTCTGGGCCTGTTCGGCGCGCTGGTTGCTGCCTTCGGTCAGAATCTCCCCGCCACCCTGAAGGCAAATGTGCTGGCCGTGCAGGGCTGGATCGCCGCGGCGTTCCTGCTCTTCATCCTGGCGACATCCAACCCGTTCCTGCGAATGGTGCCCGCGCCGGTCGAGGGAAATGACCTCAATCCGCTGCTGCAGGATATCGGCCTCGCCATTCATCCGCCGCTGCTTTATGTAGGCTATGTCGGCTTTTCGATCTGTTTCTCCTTCGCCGTCGCAGCCCTGATCGAAGGGCGGATCGACGCGGCCTGGGCGCGGTGGGTGCGCCCATGGACGCTGGTTTCCTGGGTGTTCCTGACCGGCGGCATCGCCATGGGTTCCTACTGGGCCTATTACGAGCTGGGCTGGGGCGGCTGGTGGTTCTGGGATCCGGTCGAGAACGCCTCGTTCATGCCCTGGCTTGCCGGCACGGCATTGTTGCATAGCGCCGTGGTCATGGAACGCCGCTCGGCGCTGAAGATCTGGACCGTGCTCCTGGCGATCCTTACCTTTTCGCTTTCGCTGCTCGGTACATTCCTTGTGCGTTCCGGCGTCCTCACCTCGGTGCATGCCTTTGCGACCGATCCGGCGCGCGGCGTGTTCATCCTGATCATTCTTTCCGCCTTCATCGGTGGCGCGCTTGCCCTGTTTGCCCTGCGTGCCGGCACGCTCAGCTCCGGAGGGCTCTTTCATCCGGTCTCGCGCGAAGGCGCGCTCGTGCTCAACAATCTGTTCCTGAGCACGGCCACGGCGACCGTGCTGGTCGGCACGCTCTATCCCCTGCTGGTCGAATTTGCCGGCGGCACCAAGATCTCGGTCGGTGCGCCCTATTTCAACCTGACCTTCGCCCTGCCGATGGTTCCGCTGATGCTGCTCATGCCATACGGACCCCTGCTGGCATGGAAGCGCGGCGATCTCCTCGGCGCCTCGCAACGCCTTATCGTCGCATTTGCCATCGCGCTGGCATGCGTGGCCGGCATCCTTGCCGTGCAAGGGGGCGAATCGCTGCTTGCCGCGCTCGGCGCCGGGTTGAGCGCCTGGATCATTGCCGGCGCCCTCAGCGATCTGGCGTTGAAATCCGGCATGCGGAATCTGGCGAGATTGCCGGCCGCAGCCATGCTGCGTCGCCTCATCGGCCTGCCGCGTTCGATCTGGGGGACGGCGCTTGCGCATATGGGCATCGGGATCACGCTGCTCGGCATTGTGCTTGTCTCCGCCTTCGAGACCGAGAGCATTCAGGCCATGCGGCCTGGGGACGCCCTCGCCGTCGGGGGGTACGAGCTGCGCTTCGACGGCATCCAGCCGCGCCAGGGATCGAACTTCACCGAGGACCAGGCCAGCTTCACCCTGCATGACCGGAACGGAAAGGTCGCCGGCTCGATCCAGTCGGCGAAGCGATTCTACCCGGCGCGCAATATGCCGACGACCGAGGCCGGCATCCGCACCATCGGCTTCAGCCAGATCTATGTCTCGCTCGGCGATCCGGTGGGCGGGGACGCCCATGTGGTGAGGGCCTGGTGGAAGCCGAATGTCACGCTGATCTGGATTGGCGCACTGGTCATGATGGCCGGAGGCGTTGCTTCCCTGACAGACCGGCGCCTGCGCGTTGGCGCCCCTGGCCGACGCCGGCCGCGGCTCGCTCCGGAGCCTGCGGAATGATCCGGTTCCCGCAATTTGCGATGGCGGCGGCACTCTGGCTGATGGCGGCCCTGCCGGCCCTTGCAGTATTGCCTGACGAGGTGCTGGAAGACCCGGCGCTCGAGGCGCGGGCGCGGGCGCTTTCGCTCGAATTGCGCTGCATGGTCTGCCAGAACCAGTCGATCGACGATTCGGACGCCGAGCTGGCGCGCGACCTGCGGCTGCTGGTGCGGGAACGGCTCGAGGCCGGAGATACGGATGGCGAGGTTCTGGAGTTCGTCGTCGCCCGCTATGGCGAGTTCGTGCTTCTGCGGCCACGCTTCAACCTGCGCAATGGTCTGCTGTGGGGGGCGCCGGTGATCCTGCTCCTCATCGGGGCCGCCGCGATCCTTGGCGCCGGCCGGCGACGCCGGTCCAGCGCAGCAGCGCCGCTCAGCGAAGCCGAAGAAAGGGCACTTGCGCAAATCCTTGAGGACCGGGACTGAAAGCCTTTTCCCGTTAGCGCGCGCATGTGCTCGCATTACAAAAATTTCATGCGCTGGTAACCGGCATGTAATGTCGGCTTTCCTATATGTTCGACAGTACCGGCATGGCGCTGGCCGGCAACGGCGGCGGACATCGTCCGGGTTCGGAATTTCAGGACAGCCATGGACCCGAACGGGATCTGGCTGGTTCGGCAACCGCATCAAGGAAGGACTGAACAAATGACCCAACCCGCGAACTATAGAGCCTCTTCTCTCCGCAGCCGCTTGGTGGCAGGCGCCGCCGCCATCGCCCTGCTGTCGGCTGCCGGCCTTGGCGCCGCAACGTTCAGCGGCCATCCCGTGTTGGCCGATCCGGTGCAGGTGCAGGCGCCCGCCGCTGTCGGCTTTGCCGATATTGTCGAGAAGGTTTCGCCTGCCGTCGTGAGCGTGCGGGTGTCGGCCGAGGTGGAGACAGGAAGAAGTGGCGGCAGTTTTCCGGGCATTCCCGGCTTTGACGACCTGCCAGACGATCATCCCTTCAAGCGCTTCTTCCGTGAGTTCGGACCGCAACAACCCTTTGGCGAACGTCCGTCGCGTCCACGCGGACCGCGTCCGGTCTCGCAGGGTTCCGGCTTCTTCATCTCCAGCGACGGCTATCTCGTCACCAACAATCACGTCATCGAGGGCGGCAGTTCCTATACGGTCGTCATGGATGACGGCACCGAGCTTGAAGCAGAGCTGGTCGGCACCGATCCGCGCACGGATCTGGCCGTGCTGAAGGTCGAGGCCAATCGCGAATTCACCTATGTCGCCTTCGGCGATGATTCACAGCTTCGGGTTGGCGACTGGGTCGTTGCGGTCGGCAATCCGTTCGGATTGGGCGGCACTGTTACGGCCGGCATCGTTTCGGCGCGCGGCCGCGACATCGGCGCCGGCCCCTATGATGATTTCATCCAGATCGATGCGGCCGTCAATCGCGGCAATTCCGGCGGTCCCGCCTTCAATCTCAAGGGTGAGGTCGTGGGCATCAACACTGCGATCTTCTCGCCATCCGGCGGGAATGTCGGCATCGCCTTCGCCATCCCTTCCTCGACCGCCAAGGACGTTGTCGAACGGCTGATCGATAGCGGAACGGTGGAGCGTGGCTGGATCGGTGTGACCATCCAGCCCGTGACCGCGGAGATCGCTGAGTCGCTGGGCCTCGACGAGGCGGCCGGAGCGCTGGTCAGCGAGGCGATGGCGGATGGGCCGAGCCGCGAGGCCGGCATCGTTCCCGGCGATGTCATCCTTTCGGTCGACGGAAAGAAGGTCGCGTCGCCGCGCGAACTGGCGCGCATGATCGGCAACATGTCGCCGGGCACGAAGGTCGAGATCGGCCTCTGGCGGCAGGGCAAGGCCGAATCGGTCCAGCTTGAACTCGGCAGGCTCCCCGGCGAGGAAGTCGCGGTGGCGAGGCCGGGACCTGGCAAGGATGCGCAGCCGGGCGGACTGATCGAGGAGTTCGGGCTGACCGTGGCCCCGGCCGAAAACGGAGAAGGTCTGGTCGTCACCGCTGTCGATCCCGACAGTGAAGCAGCGCGCCGCGGCATTCTCTCCGGGGATGTCATCGTGTCGGTGAATTCCGAGCCGGTCGCGAAGTCCGAGGATGTGTCGGCGATTGTCGAGGATGCGGTGAATGCCGGAAGAACTGCGGTGCTCTTCCAGCTCCGCCGGGACGGAAACAACCGCTTCATCGCATTGCCGGTGGAACGCGGCTGAGCGGCAGGCGCCATGCCGGCTTTCCGAACACCCCCGAAAGCCCGGCACGGCACTTTCGCCCAGCTTGCTGGCGGCAGCGGAATCCCATTTCCGCTGCCGCATGGCTTCCCTCCCGTGCGAGGGAACCAGGAAGAAGCGATTACACTTGCCGGCATGTTCGGGAAATGCGGGACGGGGAGATCCGGATGAAGATTCTGCTGATCGAGGATGATCGCGAGGCCGCGGGCTATCTGGAACGGGCCTTTGGCGAAGCCGGCCATCTCGTCCATGTCGCGTCCGATGGGGAATCCGGCTTCATGCTGGCGGAATCCGGCGAGTATGATGTGCTGGTAATCGACCGCATGCTGCCGAAACGCGACGGACTCTCCGTGGTCGCGGGCCTGCGCGCCCGTGGCAAGGATACGCCGGTTCTGATCCTGTCGGCGCTGGGGGAGGTCGATGACCGCGTCACGGGTCTGAAGGCCGGGGGCGATGACTATCTTACCAAGCCGTATGCGTTCCGCGAACTGCTTGCCCGCGTCGAGGCGCTGAGCCGCCGGCAGCAGTCGCCCGAAACCGAAACGGTCTACCGGTGCGGCGATCTCGAGCTTGACCGGCTTGCACACAGCGCCCGCCGCGGCGGGCGCACCATTGCGCTGCAGCCACGCGAATTCCGCCTGCTTGAATATCTGATGCGCCATGCCGGACAGGTCGTGACGCGGACCATGCTTCTGGAAAATGTCTGGGAGTATCATTTCGATCCGCAGACCAATGTGATCGATGTCCATGTCTCGCGCCTGCGCTCGAAGATCGAGAAGGGCTTCGACAAGCCGATCCTGCATACGGTGCGCGGGGCCGGCTACATGCTGAAGGCCGATTGATGGCGATGCCGGCAGCCATCATGCGCACGACCGCGGCGCGTCTGTCCGCACTGTACGTGTTGCTGTTCGCCATCTGCGCGGTGGTGCTCGTCTTCTACATGACCTCCCTGTCGCTGCGGATCATCACCAGCCAGACCGAGAAGGCGATTGCCGAGGAAGTGCAGAGCCTGTCGCGGGTCTATCGCCGCGGCGGCCTTGCGCTGCTCGTGCGGTCGGTGGACCGGCGGGCGCGCCAGCCGGGCGCCTTTCTATATCTCATTGCCGATCCCAACGGCCGCATCCTTTCCGGCAATGTGGCCGAGCTGGAACCGGGCGTGCTCGACCAGGCAGGCTGGAGCACGCGCCCGTTCTGGTATCGCCGTTATGGCGAGAACGAAGTCAGCGAAAACTACCAGGCGCTGGCCGAAGTGATCCGCATGCCGAACCGGATGATCCTGATGGTCGGGCGCGACCTTGGCGAGCCGGAGCGCTTTCGCGACATCGTGCGGCGGTCCCTCGTCCTGGCGCTCGGAATCATGATGATCGGCGGCTTCCTGATCTGGTACCTTGTCGGACGGAGGGCGCTGAAGCGCATTGACAGCATCAACGAGGCGAGCCGGCGCATCGTCGACGGCGATCCGTCCGGCCGTCTACCCGTCTCGGGGGCAGGCGACGAGTTCGATCGGTTGTCGGAAAACCTCAATGGCCTTCTGGAGCGCATCGCGCGGCTCGATGAAGGGTTGCGCGAGGTTTCGGCGAATATTGCCCATGATCTGAAGACCCCGTTGACGCGCCTGCGCAATCGGGCCGAGGCGGCGCTCTCCTGCGAGAGCAGCGTCGAGGACTATCGAAGCGCCCTGGAGGCGATGATCGCGGAGGCCGACCAGCTCATCCGCACCTTCAACGCCATCCTGATGATTTCGCGCCTCGAAGCCGGATCGTCTGGCGAGCCGCTTGCAAGCCTCGAACTCGACGCGATCCTGCGCGATGTGGTCGAACTTTACGAACCATTGGCGGAGGAGGAGAAGGTGGAACTGATCCATGAGGGAGGAGGCGCGCCGGTCGCGGTCCAGGGCAATCGCGAACTGATCGGACAGGCATTGTCGAACATTCTCGACAACGCGATCAAATATTCGGCAGGCGCAGTGGACGCGCCCTGCATCCGGCTGACGCTGGAAGAAGGCGACAGCGAGATCCGGCTTAGCGTGGTCGATAACGGTCCAGGCATCGAGGCCGAAGATCGCGAGCGGGTGACGGAGCGTTTCGTCCGGCTGGAGCAGAGCCGTTCGCGTCCGGGCTCAGGGCTCGGGCTGGCCCTCGCAAAGGCGGTCATGCAGTTCCATGGCGGCAGGCTGGAGCTGGGAAGCGAAGGCGAGGGGCTCGCCGTCAGCATGGTGTTTCCCAGGCCGGAGGCCAGCACATGACCAGGGCGAACAGGGAATGGCTCGGACCGGTGCGCCCATTACAACCTCGCGAGGATGTTCAGGCCGCGGCGCTGCGGGCAGAGCTGGCCGAAAGTGCGGCCGATGCCGGGCTTGCCCGACTGGCCGGATGGCTGCGGGGGGAGTCGCAGGCGGCAGGATTCCTGGTCGCAGCGGCGGAATTGTTGCCCTATCTGGCCGACACGTTCCGGCGCCATCCGCAATTGCTGGAAGATCTCTTCACCCGACCCCTAGGAGACTGCCTCGATGCCATCCATGGCGAGATCGAGGAATTCGCCCGCGTGGCAGATCTGGCCGAGGGCCAGTTCATGGATGCGCTGCGCAATTGCAAGCGCCGAGCCCACGCCTTGATCGCGCTCGATGACGTGGCACGCGCTGTTGGCCCGCAGGAAACCGTTCTGCGTCTGAGCCGGCTGGCGGAATGCTGCATTGGCGCCGCCATCCGCTACGTTCTGATCCAGGCGCATCGGGGCGGAAAGCTTCTCCTGCCGGATCCGGACGAACCGGAACGGGGAAGCGGCTGGATCATCCTTGCCATGGGCAAGCTCGGTGCGCGCGAGTTGAACTATTCTTCCGACATCGATCTGGTGGTATTCTTCGATCCGGCGGCGCCAGCCATTCCCGACAAGGGCGAGGCGACGGATCTCTTCGTGCGCCTCACGCGCCAATTCGTACGTATCCTCAATGAACGCACGGGCAGCGGCTACGTCTTCCGCACTGATCTGCGCCTGCGCCCCGATCCGGGCTCGACGCCCTTCGCCATCCCCGTCCCTGCGGCCCTGATCTATTACGAGAGTCGCGGCCAGAACTGGGAACGGGCCGCGATGATCAAGGCGCGGCCGGTTGCCGGCGACCGGGAGGCGGGCGAGGCGTTCCTGCGGGAGTTGCAGCCCTATGTCTGGCGCAAATATCTGGACTATGCCACCATTGCCGACATTCATGCGATCAAGCGGCAGATCCATCTGCACAAGGGCCATGGGCGCATTGCCGTGCGCGGCCACAATCTGAAGCTGGGGCGGGGTGGCATCCGCGAGATCGAATTCTTCGTGCAGACGCAGCAACTCATTGCCGGTGGTCGCTTCCCGGAACTGCGCGGTCGCGAAACGGCGGCAATGCTGGCCATGCTGGCCGATCGCGGCTGGATCACGGCGGAAGCGCGCGAAGCGCTGACCGGGGCCTACTGGTTCTTGCGCGATGTCGAGAATGCGGTGCAGATGGTCAATGACGAGCAGACTCACAGCCTGCCGGAATCCGAGGAGGATCTTGCCCGGATTGCGTTCATGCGAGGGATTGAAGGGCATGAGGCGCTTTCCGACAGGCTGCGCGAGACCTTCCTGACCGTCGAGCGCCACTACGGAGCGCTGTTCGAAGGCGGGGAAGAGGAGGGGCCCGCAGGCAATCTGATCCTGGTCGGGGACGAGGACGATCCCGATACGCTGCAGACCCTGTCGGCGATGGGCTTCGAACGCCCGGCCGACATGTGCCGCATCCTTCGCTCCTGGCATTTCGGACGTTACCGCGCCACCCAGCCTTCGGATGCGCGCAAGCGGCTGACGCAGCTCATCCCGCAATTGCTGCAGGCCTTTGGAAGAACCGGCCGCGCGGACGAGGCCCTGCTGCGCTTCGACGAATTCCTCGCCGGGCTTCCCGCCGGCATCCAGCTCTTCTCGCTGCTGCAGTCCAACCCGCCCCTGCTCGATCTCATCGTGACCATCATGGCGACGGCGCCGAAACTGGCAAGGACGGTGACCCGCCGGCCGCATGTCTTCGACGGCCTGCTCGATCCGGCATTGATTTCGGAATTGCCGGACCGGAACTATCTTCGGCAGCGGCTCCATGCTTTCCTTGCCGGCGCCCAATCCTATGAAGAGACCCTGGACCGGCTCCGCATCTTCGCCGCCGAGCAGCGGTTCCTGATCGGCATCCGGCTCCTGACCGGGGTGATCGATGCGGGGCGGGCCGGCCTCGCCTTTTCAGATCTTGCCGATCTTGCCATCGGTGCGACGCTCGAAGCTGTGCAGGAAAATTTCGCCGGCCGGCACGGCAGGATCGCCGGTGGCCGCCTCGCCATCCTGGCAATGGGCAAGCTCGGCAGCCGGGAACTGACAGCGAGCTCGGATATCGACATGATTCTGCTCTATGATCATGACGACGATGCTTCTGTCTCCGACGGCGGCAAGCCGCTCGATCCCGTCGTCTACTTCTCGCGGCTGACCCAACGCCTGATCGCCGCCGTATCGGCTCCGACAGCCGAAGGCGTCTTGTACGAGATTGACCTGAGATTGCGCCCGTCCGGCAACAAGGGTCCGGTCGCAACGCATATCGATGCATTCCGCAAATATCAGCGCGAACAGGCCTGGACCTGGGAACACATGGCGCTGACCCGGGCGCGGGCGATTGCCGGGGATGAAGGGCTGATGTCGGAGGCGATGGCGGAGATCGACGCGATCCTTGCAATGGAGCGCGACCATGAGCGCGTCCGGCGGGACGCGGCGCAGATGCGTGACCTCATTGCCGAGGAAAAGCCGCCGGCCAGCAATTGGGACATCAAGCTGATCGCGGGCGGCACCATAGATCTCGAATTCATTGCGCAAACGGCGGTACTGTGCGGCGCCATCCGGAATCGCGGTCGGGAGACGGGTACCGGGCGTATCCTGGAAAGGATATCGCCGGATGTCCTCTCCCCCCAGGCCCGGGAGGAGTTGATCGCGGCGCATCATCTCTACACGACAGTAACGCAGATCGTGCGCCTTTGCCTCGAAGGGGAGATCGACCCCGGGGACATTCCGCCGGGCCTTGTCGATCTCTTGTTGCGCAATGCCGATTTTCCGGGCCTTGCGGTCATGGAAGCCCAAATTGAAGAGACGTCGCGGCATGTCCAGAACTGGTTCGACATGCTGCTGCGTGAGGGAAGGGAGCGTGGCGATGGGACGCCGCCTGCCGTCCCTCCTGCATCGGGGGTGGATTTGCAAGATGGAGTAGACCCATGAGCAGAAAAAAGATGACGCTTGCCCTGGCCTTCCTGACCCTGGCCGGACTTTCCGGAACCCAGGCAATGGCCGACGACGAACGATCGGGCCGCGGCGATCGCGGCACGAGATTCGAGCGGATCGACGCGGACAGGAGCGGCGATGTCACCTTCGAGGAATTCTCGGCCCGCTTCAAGGAGCGCATCGGCTCGGCCGATGCCGACGGGAATGGCGAGATTACCGTCGAGGAACTGGCCGACCACATCCTGCGCCAGCGCGCCGAACGCCAGGCACGCAGGATGATCGAGCGTTTCGACGTCGATGGCGATGGCAAGCTGGCACTCAGCGAGATCGAATCTCGCCAGCGCAAGCATTTCGCCCTGATCGACCGCAATGATGATGGCGTCCTGCAGAAGGACGAGTTGCGCCGGGCCCCCATGGGAGACCGTCATGCAGCCCGGCATCATGGCGGCAAGCATCATGGCGGCAAGCATCGTCGCGATCAGCGATAGGAATGCGGAGATCCGGGAGCCTTGCGGGCTCCCGGGTCAACCCTGGACCAGGACACTGTCCGCCCGGATCGTCATCAGCCAGTTCCGTGCTTGCGCTAATCCCGGCTTGCCGTGGGGAGCCGTACCGAAACGACCGTGCCGACCCCCTCGGTCGAACGAATCCGCAGCCTGCCGCCATGCAGTTCAAGCAGCGAGCGGGAAATGGCGAGGCCGAGGCCGGAACCGGCATGGTTCTTGGAGAACTGATTCTGAACCTGTTCAAAAGGCTTGCCGAGGCGCTTCAGGGCCTTGCGGGGAATGCCGCAACCCGTGTCCTCGATCGTGATCAGCGATGCACCGGGCAATTTGCGGGCGCGAATGCGGATGCGGCCATTCTCGCTGGTGAACTTGACCGCATTTGAGAGCAGATTGATGAGGATCTGCTTGACTGCCCGGCGATCGGCCACGATCGACAGATTGTCCGCCACTTCCATGGAGACGTCGATCTTCTTCTTCTCGGTCTGCAGGGAAATCACCCGCACGGCCTCGCCGACCAGTCCGCTGAGATCGATCTGCTCGAAATCCAGCGTCATCCGGCCGGCCTCGATCTTCGACATGTCGAGAATGTCATTGATGACGCCGAGCAGGTAGCCGCCGCTGGAGTGAATGTCCTCGACATATTCCTTGTAGCGCTCCGAGCCAAGCGAGCCGAACATCTCCGATTTCATGATCTCGGAAAAGCCGATGATGGCGTTCAGCGGCGTGCGCAATTCATGCGAGATATTGGCAAGGAATTCGGACTTGGCACGGTTGGCGGCTTCGGCGCGCTCCGTTTCACTCATATATTTCCGGTTTAGCTCCACCAGTTCGCGCGTGCGCTCCTCCTCGGCCTTGCGAGCCAGCGACAGGTCGTGAATCGTCGCCATCAGCCGGCGTTCGCTCTCGACGAGCTTTTCCTCATGGAGCTTGAGCTGGGTGATGTCGGTGCCGACCGAAACGACGCCGCCATCCCGCGTCGGCATTTCATTGACCTGCAACCAGCGACCGTCGGCCAGTCGCCGTTCCCAGGTGCGCATCTGGCCGCGACCGGCAGGGCTCGCCAGCCTGCGCTCGAAAGCATAGGCAATGCGCTTCTGCTCGATCTCCTCGCGCAGCGTGCCGGGCCGGACGGCCTCCTCCGGCAAGCCCATCAGGTGCATGAATTTTGAATTGCACATCACCAGCCGGCCCTCGGCATCCCAGAGCACGAAGGATTCGGGCACGTTCTCGATGGCGGTGCGCAGGCGCAGGCCCGCAGTCATTGATTCGGCCGCGAGCCGCTGCTGCTCCGAGACGTCGACGGCAATGCCGACCATGTGCAGGTCAGGCGAATCGGGATCGGAGACCTCCGCACGCGCGCGCATCCACACCCAGTGTCCATCGGCATGACGCATGCGGAACACCCGGTCCATCTGGTCGGTCTTGCCAGCCGCGACCTGGCGGGCGACATCGAACAGATTGGTATCGTCCGGATGAATGATTTCCGCGACCTGCGAAATGGACAGCATCGCCTCGGACGGCTCGTAGCCGAGCATCTCGTACATGCTGCGCGACCAGTACATCCAGCCGCGGCTCATATCCCAGTCCCAGAGACCGCAACGTCCGCGTGCAAGCGCCAGGTCGATGCGCTGATGGGCGAGCAGGTAGAGCCTGTCCGCCGTCTGTGCCCGCGCCGCCTGGCTGAAATAGGCATAGAGGATTATGCTGATGATGGTCGCCGTCAGCACGAACAGCGTGACATTGAAGGAGACCGAGCGCCGCCACTCGCCGAATACCGCATCGACGGGCACCATGGCGATGGCGGAAATGCGATGGTCCGCCGTCTTGGCAAGCGCGGCATACCAGGCCTCGCCGAGCAGCTCGACCTGCATGACGCCGGCGCGTTCGCCGAAGAGGAACAGGGGCTGTCCGCCGGAAACGAGGTCCTGCAAGGACTTACCATCGAGATCCAGATCGCTGCGGCTTGAGGCCAGAACCCGGAACTGATCGTCCGCAACCATCAGCACATGCTGCGTCGAGAGCGCATCCAGGCGCTGCACCTGGTAGATCAGGGCCTGGGCCGCGGCAGGCTCGGCCAGCGGCCGGTCATCAGCCTGGTCCGCACCATAGGCGAGTTGCAGGCTGGTCAGTGCGAGCAGGGATCGGGCGCTGCTGTCGATACTGTCTCGCCAGCTCAGCAGCGAGACCGCGCGCGTCGCTGCGATGATCAGCAGGAAGATGACGATCAACACCGGAATGGCGCGTTTCAGGTAGGGTTCGGACGCCAGCAGCCGGCGATAGGCAGGGGCGGCGATCAATTTGACATTGCCGGGCAAGCCGCCGTCGGGGTTGCCCCTCCACCGGCCAAACAACCGCCGTTCGACCGCGCCGCGCGCGCCCGTTCCCGCCATTCCAACGCCCTTTTCGTCAAACCTGGATACGCCAGGGCACCCACCCGAATCACCTACAGGGAATCAAAGCTGATTCGCCTTGTCCAGTGGTTTCTTTCCGGTTAACGAAAATCGGTCAGGCGAGTGTCCGGTCCACAATGTCCGTCAGATCGGCAGAGCCCGCGGTTTCGGCGCGAATGCGGACCAATGCGGCGCGAGCCAGTTCCTGCCTTCCCGGTTCCAGCCGGTTCCAGGACCGGAATGCCGTCGCCAGCCATGCCGCCATCTGCGGATTGAAGCGCTCGACCATCAGCGCGATGTCGGCGAGAAACTCGTAGGCTTCGCCGTCCGGGCGATGAAATCCGGTGGGGTTGAGGTTCGCGAACGCGCCAACCAGCGCCCTCAGCCGGTTGGGATTGGCAAAGTCGAAAGCCGGATGCGCGGTCAGTTTGCGCACGGCGGACAGGGTGCCTGCCCCCGGCCGTGTCGCCTGGACCTGGAACCATTTGTCGAGCACAGTCCCGTCGCTGCCAAAGCGGCTTTCGAAATCAGCAAGCGCGAGGCGCGCCGCATCGGCATTGCCGAAGCGATGCACCAGAATGCTGAGTGCCGACATCAGCTCGGTCATGTTCCCGGCTTCGGAATACAGGCGGGCGGCCAGATCCGGTTTGCCGCTTGCAGCCGAAAGATAGTCGGCAAGTATCGAGCATAGCGCCCGCCGGCCGGCGCTGGCGGCATCTGGGCTGAATTCGCCGCGATTGCCGGAAAATTCGCGCAACAACGCCGCCATGGCGCTCTCATGCGCCGCACCGACGCCCAGAACGAGCGCCTCGCGCGCGGCATGGATCGCATCCGGATCGATATTCTGGCCGGTCTCGAGCGCGATGTCATTTTCAGCTGGCAGGGTCAATGCGAGTGCGCGATAGGCGGGATCCAGCCGCGCATCGGCCGCGATCTCGCCAAGGAGCGAGATCAGTTCCGGCTGGAAACTCGCGCTTCCGCCGCTGCGAATACGGCGGGCCGCCGCTACCAGGCTGGAAGTGAGCAGCTCGGTCAGGACCAGCCAGCGTCCGACGGGATCCCGGTCATGACGGGCGAGAAAGATCTGCTCGGCCTGACTCTGCGCATGGCTGATCGTGACGGGCGCCGAAAATCCGCGATTGATCGACAGGACCGGGCGTTCGCGGATGCCCGAAAAGACAACGCAGTGCCGGTCCTCGACGACATGGATGATGCCATTGGCGATCTCTGCCCCCGTCGCAGACTCGGCTTCGAGATCATCGCCATCCGGTCCGACCAGGCCGAAGGCGAGCGGTATATGCATCGGCTGCTTGACGCTCTCTCCCGGGGTGGGCGGCACGGACTGCTCGATCTCGACGATGAACTGGCCTGCGGCCGCATCATGAGCGGTGGTAATGGAAAGATGCGGCGTCCCGGCCTGATGATACCACAATGAGAACTGGTCGAGGGCGCGGCCGGAAACCTCGGCAAAGACGGCGAGGAAGTCCTCGATGGTCACGGCCTGGCCGTCGTGACGTTCGAAATAGAGATCCATACCGCGTCGGAAATCGTCCGCCCCGATCAGTGTCCGGATCATGCGCACGACTTCCGAGCCTTTCTCGTAGACAGTCGGCGTATAGAAATTGTTGATTTCGCGATACTGGTGCGGACGCACCGGATGGGCGAGCGGCCCGGCATCTTCCGGAAACTGCCTCGCTTTCAGGGTCCGGATCTCTGCAATGCGCTTGACGGGGCGCGAACGCTGGTCGGCCGAGAATTCATGATCGCGGAAGACGGTCAGTCCTTCCTTCAGGCAAAGCTGAAACCAGTCGCGGCAGGTGATCCGGTTGCCGGTCCAGTTGTGGAAATACTCATGCGCGATGATGGCCTCGATATTGGCATAGTCGGTGTCGGTTGCCGTCTCCGGATCGGCCAGGACATATTTGTCGTTGAAGATGTTCAGTCCCTTGTTCTCCATCGCGCCCATGTTGAAGTCCGGCACGGCGACGATGTTGAACACATCGAGATCGTATTCGCGGCCATATTCCGTCTCGTCCCAGCGCATGGACCGCTTCAGCGCGTCCATGGCATAGCGGGCGCGCGATTCCTTGCCCTTCTCGACATGAATGGCGAGATCGACATTGCGGCCGCTGCGGGTGAGGAACCGGTCGCGCAACGAGCCGAGATTGCCGGCCACCAGCGCGAAGAGATAGGATGGCTTGGGAAATGGATCATGCCATTCGGCGTAGTGCCAGCCATCCGGAAGGGTACCGGCGCCAGCTGGATTGCCGTTGGAAAGCAACAGCGGGGCCTCGCGCAGCGGGGCCTCGATCCGGACCGTATAGAGCGAAAGCACATCTGGACGATCGAGGAAGTAGGTGATGCGGCGAAACCCCTCCGCCTCGCATTGCGTGCAGTAATTGCCCCCGCTCCGGTAGAGGCCCGACAATGTCTTGTTGGTGGACGGATCGAGTTCGGTCTCGATCCGGAGGGTGAAGGTGTCCGGCAGGTCCCGCACGACAAGCCGGTCGGGGGATACCTCGTACCGGTCCGGCGAAAGGGCGTCGCCATCGAGCGCGAGGCCGGTCAGGCGCAATCCGTCGCCCTGCAGCACAAGCGGGGTGTCCGGGGAAATGCCGGCGCGGCGAGCAATCGCAAGCTCGGCTGCGACAAGGGTCCGGTCCGGCGACAGCCGGAACGCAAGTCGCGTCTGCGGAATGAGATAGTCCGGGGGACGGTAGTCTTCGAGACGGAATATGACTGCCTTGTTCCTGCTCTCCATGACGAACCTGCCTTGTTGCCGTTTCGTGCTCCCGCTTAGAGCCTTGTCTGTTCAAATTGAAATGCCTGGGTGGCAGGATCTTGTGACCTGCAAGGAGAATGGCTCTAGATCCTTTCGTCCCGGAAGGGAATCATTTTTGCAGGGCAGGGGAAAGTTCCTTGTCCTCGGCGGGGCTCTCCTCGCTGCGCGGGTCGAGTTGCGCCGTCTCGGGAGTATGGGTGATCGCTACCGGCAGGACCTGGAAGTCGTCACGATCCTCGGGCGCGGGCGCATCGCGCCGGAAGGTGCGCCAGAGCGCATAGCTGCCATAGGCAGCATAGCTCAGCGCCATGGCAAGGAAGAAGCCTTTCGGGCCGAAGATCTCCATCAGTCGTCCGCCGAGCTGCGGTCCTGCCATGTTGCCGAACCCGTAGATGATCAGCAGGCCGCTGGAAACCTTGACGAATTCCGATGCTTCGGCAGTGTCGTTCGCATGTGCGACATTGAGCGCATAGATCGGGTAGAGCACCGAGCCGAACACGAACATGCCGAGATAGAGCAACCAGGGCGTCGTGGGCTCGAAGGCAATCATGAGCAGCGAGATCGCGCCGCCGACAAGCCCGGCCAGCACCATTACATAGCGTCGGTCGATCCGGTCGGAAAGGGCGCCGAGCGGGTACTGGAAGACCACGCCGCCTACGAGCGCCGTGGCGACCATGGTGGCGACGCCCGTCAGCGGCAGGCCGATCGCGCCGCCATAGACCGGCGCGAAGAACTGCCAATTTCCGGCAACGATCCCGGTCATGAAGCAGCCCACGACGGCGGCGGGCGAGCGCTTGAACAGCGAGCCGAGATCAAGCGAGGCTTCGGTAACCGGAGCCGGTGCGGACGCGGTGCTCAGGGCCGTCGGCAAGAGCGCGAGGGCAAAGACGATGGCAACCACGAGAAAGAGCTGGTGATGGGCAGGATCGCCCAGCGGCAGCATGTACTGCCCGAGCGCCAGCGCACCCATAGAAACGATCATGTAGGCGGAGAATGTGGAGCCCCGGTCCTCATTGGAAGCCTTTTCGTTCAGCCAGCTTTCGAGAACCATGTATCCGCCAGCCAGGGCGAAACCGCCGAGACCGCGGATCAGGATCCAGGCGAGGGGGCTTACCACCAGCGCATGCAGGAGAAAGGCGATGACGAGCAAGGCCTGCATCGTGGCGTAAACACGGATGTGGCCGACCCGTCGCACCAGTTTCGGAACCAGGATGCAGGCAGAGGTGAAGGCCAGCGCATAGGAGGTTCCGATCCAGGCAATATCCGTGGCAGACCAGCCTTCCAGCGAAGCGCGCAACGGGATCAGGACGCCGCCGAGGCCGACGCCGATCAGCATGAAGAACGTGCTCAACAGGATGGCCGAGATCGGCATGATGAGCGAAATCATTCGGAACGTCCTTGCGCGGTGGTCGGAATGCAATCATGACGGCAGCACCGGGGCAAGGTCCCCGGCATTGTCCGCTAGACCCCGAATCTCCCCATCATGATGGATGCAAGCACGGTAGCGGGCGCGACACGCGCCGGCCTGCGCCGCCCATTTGGATGATTGCGACAGGGTCTATCCGCTGTCCAGCCGGCTGCGGAGTTCGAGCAGGTCCCGCCAGGCCAGGCGCTTGTGGGCAGGATTGCGCAAGAGATAGGCAGGGTGCAGTGTCGGCATTGCGGGAATTTCGAGGCCGGAAGCCGTCCGGCAGACGCGCCAGTTGCCGCGCAGTCGCATGATCCCCTCGCTTGCCCCGAGCAGCACCTTGCTGGCAGGACCGCCAAGGACGAGGAGCATTCGCGGCCGCACCAGTTCGATCTGCCTTTCGATGAAGGGTCGGCAGATCTCGGTTTCCTGTGGGGTCGGCGGCCGGTTGCCGGGCGGACGCCAGGGGATGACATTGGTGATGTAGGTCGAGCTGCGATCGCGGCCGATCGCGCCCAGCATGCGATCCAGCAGCCGGCCGGAGCGCCCGACAAAGGGCAGGCCCTCCAGGTCCTCCTCCCGTCCCGGCGCTTCGCCGATCACCATCAGCGGCGCGTCGGGGTTGCCGTCGCCGAAG
>CAYLGY010000002.1:82775-101094 GCA_964383325.1 uncultured Rhizobiaceae bacterium | reverse complement strand
GGACGATTCGTGGCCGCACCAGCTTTCCGGCAGCACCGCCTGCTCGCGCACCGGGATGGGTCTCGGCAAAGCGATTTGGGTCGGGCCGGATCTGGTCTGGAACCGGCACGCCAGCGGTTCTTCCGAGCATCGGGAGTCCTGCCATGGTGGCAGTTCCTTGTCCGGAGGAAGCTTTCGGCAGCACCGCCTGCTCGAAAGCGGATCCGAACTTGCCGCCAGCGCATCCTTGGCATGCTCCGGTAAGCGGGACTCAGGGGTTGTTTGTTGCCTGCGTATCGGATTGGTCCGGAAAGCCTTTCGCTTGCCGTGCTCTGGATCATGAGGCCGTTTTGGCGTTCTGGTTCATGCGTGACGCCGAATACGGAACTGCAATCGCTGGAACGGCAGCCGCCAGCAAATCGGGTTCGAGCCCGCCTTTCCGGATAGGGCGAGTTTCCCTGGCTGACTGTTCCAGATGGGGAGGAGGATCCCGAATGGGGAGAGGATGGAGAGGAAATGCGCTCGGCCTGCAACGATGGGAAGTTGAGGCAGCTCACCAGGCCCGGCTTGATGTTACCGAGGCCCTCGCCGCCTTGATGAGACGAGGGAAGTCGTTCCCCGAAGCAAAGAAGGAGGTCATGAACAGGGCCCGACAGGTTTATAAGTTCAACCGCCCTGAACTTTATCAAGGGTGTCTGGCTTGTGTGAGCGATGTGCAATTTTCCGACATGCCCCCGGACATCATCCGCAAGATCGGGGATGACTTTCTTGCCGGGATCGAGAAAGGCGCGGTTACAAGGCCGGGCCGATCGAAAGGGCCTTCTACAATCTCACGGGGTTGGTTTTCAGAGTTGATCCGAAAAGGACTCGTCCCTCCGGGAGGCGATAGCCGCACCTTGCAGGCGGCGCATGGTGCACCATTGATGCATCGCCAGCCGTCTGCGCAGGATCTTGTCCGGGCAGCGGATTTCCGGGATCAGCTTGCTGGCTCGCCGGCCTGCCCGCCACTCTCCCGCTTGAGCATCAGGGTATGGCAGGGCGTAATGGCAATCGCCTGACGCCCCTCCAGCGCCGGCAGAATGCGTGCGCGGGCAGCCAGCCGATCGGCGGTTTCCGGGCAATGCGGCAGCAATATGCCTTCAGCCTCCCCAAGCTGTTGCAACCATTGCATGCGGTCGCGTTGATATTCATGGCCGATTTCGGCGCCGATCCTTGCATGGCGCAGCGGTTCGCGGCCCAGCAGCGCGGGCAAGGGATTGACGCGCTCGGCCAGATGGACGCTGGAGAGCTTGCGGTCATTCTCCGCTTCCCATGTTTCGATGGCTGTCAGGAGAAGGTCGAGCTCCTGCAGCCATGCAATCTGGAAGTCCAGCCCGGCGTAGAGTTCCGGTGAAGGCAGCTCGCCTTGCTCGGCGAGCGCCAGATAGGCGCGGCGATGGCGCATCTGGTGTTCGCGCAGGATGTCAGCGCGGGCAATGCGTGCCGGGTCGGCGCTTGCGAGTCCGATGCGGCCTAGTCTTTCGTGCGTCAGCGCCAATTGGGCGGGCGCGGCAATGGCCGTTTCCGCCGCCCGCTGCAGGAGGAGGACAAGGCCTGGCAGCACAATGGCTGCGCCGAGGGCCGCGATCGCGAAACGGCGGCCGACCGGGAAACGGTCGAGACCGAGCAGCATCAGCCAGACCGCCGGCCAGAGCAGAAGGACACCATGGCTGTCCGGGCTGCGACTTTCGAGCAGGATCGCGGCGACGGCAAGGGCGACAATCCAGGCCATGGGCGAATTGAAGATGGCGTGGATGGCGCGCCTGCGGCCGAGATAGGTGACATTCTCGCTATAGATGTAGCCGAACCGGCCGCGGCCGAACCACAGAATGGTGATGAGCAGCAGGACAACCAGCCCGACAAGCGCGCTCCTTGCCGCCAGCGCTGCGATCAGCCCGGCCGCGATGCCCTGGCCGCTATCCTGCAAATTGTGGATTGCATCCTGAAGATAGGCAGAGACGAAGCCCGCCGAATATTCCGCCCATCCGAGCGCGCCATAGAAGATGACGAGGATGGCCAGCAGCACGCTCCAGCGCATGCGCCCGGCCAGGATCGCATAGGCGAATACCAGCGCGCCGGCGAGAAATGCGCCGATCTTGAGGAGGAAGAGCCCGGTCAGCGCGATGCCGGCCACCAGGGCAAGCAGGAACGGATTGCGCACGAAGATCAGGGCGGCGGCAAGCAGATAGAGGAGGTGCGCCGACTGGCGTGCAGCGATGCCATAGGCATCCATGCCGGGGCCGGCATGGCTTTCGGCGAGGTTGAAGGGCAGGGCGGCAAACAGAAGGAAAGGCAGCAGCAACGCCCAGCCCGTGGCGCGCGACCGCGGCGCGACATCGATGAGAATCAATGCCATCAACGGCGCATGGAGCGCGAGAATCGCCCATTGGGCAACCAGAAGGGGATGGGCATCCGGCACCCATGGGGTCGCGAGCGCGTAGAGGTGATAGGCAAGCGGACCGGCCGGCGCGGAGAAGTCGATCGCCTGCAACTGCCCGGCGGCAATCCTGTGCGCCGCATCGAGAAAGGCCGAAAGTTCCCAGTAATGGGGCCCGATGGGAAGCGGCACCGGAAGGTGCAGCAACGCCGCCAGCAAGCCCAGAAACAGCACAAGCACCAGCAAGGGAGCGATCATGCCGCCCGGCCGGCCAGGATCCTGCAGCTTCTCATTCAATGGAGTCTTGCCCCCCTTCGCATCTACCCGAATCCTCTTGACCGTTCTTACCAGATGAATACTAAATTTACATGAAATCCGGAGCGCGCGTGGATGGCGAGGGGACGGTACCGGCCGTCGCGCCGGTTTTCGTCCATGTCGCAAACAGAAGCAGGTGCGACCGAGCCAGGCAATATGTTGCAGGGCATTCGGTGCAATGGGCGATGACGCCACCAGGGAGACAGGAAAGATGAAGTCACATGCGCGCGCAGTGGTGATCGGCGGCGGAGTCGTAGGGGTTTCCACGCTGTATCATCTGGCGAGGAAGGGTTGGGACGATGTTCTGCTCATCGAGCGCAAGGAACTGACTTCCGGCTCGACCTGGCATGCTGCAGGTCTCCTGCCTCTGTTCAATCTCAGCTATTCGGTCGGCCAGATCCACAAATACTCGGTCCGATTCTATCAGGAGTTGCAGAAGGAGACCGGCATGAATGTCGGTTTCGCGAAGGTCAGCAACATCCGCCTCGCGCGCACTCGCGACCGCATGGATGAATATCTCTATTATGCCGGCGTTGCCGAGACGATCGGCGTGCCGGTCAATCTGCTGACGCCGGAAGAGGTGAAGGAGATCTGGCCACTCTGCGAGACCGAAGGCCTGATCGGCGCGATCCAGCATCCCGATGACGGCTACATACAGCCTGCCGACCTCACTCAGGCGCTGGCCAAGGGCGCGCGCGACCGCGGCGCCACCATCCTGCGCAATACCGCCGTCACCGGCATCGAGCCCAAGGCCAATGGCGAATGGCTGGTCCGGACGGAAGCGGGCGACGTCACCTGCGAGCATGTCGTGTCGGCAACCGGCAATTTCGCCCGCCGCACCGGGCGGATGGTCGGGCTCGAAGTGCCGGTAATCCCGGTCGAGCATCAATACATCGTCACCGAGCCGCATCCGGCCATTCTCGAGCGCAGGAAGCAGGGATTGCCGGAGATGGGCGTGCTGCGCGAAAGCGATTCGTCCTGGTACATGCGCGAGGAGAATGGCGGCCTGCTGCTCGGACCCTATGAGCGCGGCGCGCCCTGCTGCTATGTGGACGGCCCGAGCGACGACAGCGAGTACGAGCTGTTCCAGGAAGATCTGGAACGGCTGATGCCGCATGTCGAGACCGCAATCGCCCGTGTGCCGGCCTTCGGCGAGGTCGGGATCAAGAAGATCTACAATGGGGCCATCGCCTATACGCCGGATGGCAATCCGATTGTCGGGCCGGCGCCGGGCCTGAAGAATTTCTGGCTCAATGAGGGGCATTCCTTCGGCGTGACCGCTGCTGGCGGCGCCGGCTGGCAGCTTGCCGAATGGATCGTCGAGGGCGAGCCGTCGCTGGACATGATGGGCGTCGATCCGCGGCGCTTCGGGCCCTATGCGACCGAAGGCTATCTTCGCGCCAAGAATGAGGAGGCCTATGCAAATGTGTTCTCCGTCCATTATCCGGACGAGGAACGGCCGGCGGCCCGGCCGCTGAAGACATCGCCATGCCATGAGCGGATGAAGCGCCTCGGCGCTGTATTCGGCTCCGTCTATGGCTGGGAGCGGCCGAACTGGTTCGCGCCTGAGAATTACGCGGTGCCGCAGGACGAACTTGGCGTCGGCGCCGACGTGCTGATGAAGCATAATCACGCCCCGGCGCTGGAAGATGGCCGGATCGTGGAGAAATGGTCCTTCCGGCGCTCCAACTATTTCGAACATGTCGGCAATGAGGTGATGCATGTGCACAACCATGCCGGCCTGCTCGACATGACGGCCTTCGCCAAGATGGAAGTCTCCGGGCCCGGCGCGCGCCAATGGCTGGACCGGATCCTTGCCAACCGGATTCCGAAGAAGCAGGGCCGCGTGGCGCTCTGCCATCTCCTGACCCGGAATGGCGGGGTGCGCTCCGAATTCACGGTCTGCGAATGGAAGCCGGGCCGCTTCTACCTGGTCTCGGCGGGCGCCTATGAAACGCACGATCACGACATGCTGTACAAGCTGGCGCCGCAGGATGGCTCGGTCGTGCTGCGCCCGATCACCGAGCAATATGGCGTGCTGGTGCTGGCAGGCCCGCGCAGCCGCGACATTCTCGGCAAGCTGACGCGAACCAGCCTTGCCAATGAGGATTTTCCCTGGCTGTCGGGACGGCAGATTTCAGTGGGCCCGGCAACGGCGCATGCCATGCGGGTCAATTTCGTCGGCGAACTCGGCTGGGAACTGCATCACCCGATCACCATGCAGAATGCGCTGTTCGATGCGCTGATGGAGAGCGGCGCCGAATTCGACCTGCGGCCTTTCGGCATCCGCGCCATGACCGCCATGGCCATCGAGAAGAGCTACCGGCTGATCCCGCGTGAATTGTCGATCGAATACAGCGCGTTCGAGAGCGGGCTGCATCGGTTCGTACATCCGGACAAGGGCGATTTCATCGGCCGCGATGCCTTGTTGCGGGAGCGCGAAACCGGCCAGAAATGGGGTTTCGTCACGCTGGAGGTGGAAGGCGTCACCGATTGCGACGCACGCGGCAATGAGCCGATCCACAAGGATGGCGAGCTCGTCGGGCGGGCGACGCATGGCGGCTATGGCTGGCGTGTCGGCAAGTCGCTGGCCCTTGGCATGGTCCGCGCCGACCTTGCCACGGAAGGCACGGAGCTGGCGATCTCGATCCTCGGCCGTGACCATCCGGCAAGGGTCATCGCCGAAAGTCCGTTCGATCCGGAGAATGCACGCTTGCGGGCATGATGCTCGGCGCCGACCGGCATCGCCTTGCTGTGGATCAGGATGCGGATTTGTTCAGCCCTCACCGGTCATTGGTGCCAGGCAGGGCTGAATAATTTTTCGTGATCGATTCATTTTCTGCTGGAGCAGGCAGCCAATCAGGTTCACTCTGCCTGCATGAGAAGGGTGGCAACATGGCTGATGACATGCGCCATCTGCATGTCGCTCTCCATCGGCGCCCATCCGGCCGATGAGCAACCGGTCGATGTCCAGCTCGTGCTGGCAGTCGACACCTCCCTGTCCATGACGCGCGAGGAACTGGAAATCCAGCGGGCCGGCTATGCGAGCGCGCTGACCCATCCGGCGGTGCTTGCGGCGATCCGCACCGGATTTTACGGCCAGGTGGCCATGACTTTCGTGGAATGGTCGGGTACGGACCAGCAACGCGTCGTCGTCCCCTGGCATCTGGTTGCAACGCGCGAGGATGCGGCGGTAATCGCCGGCCAGATCCGTGCCGAGCGCCAGCCCGGCTGGCGCAGGACCTCGATTTCGAGCGCCCTGCAATTCGCAGCGCAATTGTTCGCGGGCAATGGCTTCAGCTCGGACCGGAAGATCATCGACCTGTCGGGGGATGGCCCGAACAATGCCGGCGTTCCCGTCACATTCGCCCGCGATTCGGTCGTCCGCCAGGGCATCACCATCAATGGCCTGCCGCTGATGACTGGCCTTGGCTATGACACCGCCCTCGAATTCGAAGCGCTCGACCGCTATTACGAGGAATGCGTCATTGGCGGGCCGGGCGCCTTCGTCATGCCGGTGGCCGCCTGGGAGGAGTTTGCCGAGACGGTCCGGCGCAAGCTGGTGCTGGAACTTTCGGGCGCCGAGCCGTCGCCCCGCATGCAGCGGGTCTCCGGCGCCATCTATGATTGCCTTGTCGGCGAAAAGCTCTGGCAGCAGCGGCGGTTCTATTTCGGCCCGTGAGTGGCGTGGCTCAGGCCAGAGCGTGCCTGGCCTCAGGCCGTGACGAGGCGCTTGAGGCTGGCGCGTTCCTTCTGCGGCGACCTGCCATGCAATTCCCGATAGCATTTCGAAAAATGGGAAGCGGAGACAAAGCCGCAGGCCACGGCGATCTCCACCACGGGAAGAGTGGACTGCATCAACAGGTGACGGGCATGGTCGAGGCGCAGTTCAAGATAATATCGCGCCGGTGAGCGGCCCATTTCCTGGCGGAACAGGCGTTCGATCTGGCGGCGGGAAAGTTCGACCGCCTCGGCGATCTCGACCAGGGTCAGCGGCTCGGAGAGATGGCTTTCCATCAGCTCGATGATCCGTATGACCTTCGGATTCTGCAGGCCAAGATGGGCGCGCAGCGGCAGGCGCTGGCGATCCGAGGCGCTGCGGACCCGGTCGGTCAGCATCTGCTCGCACACCCGGTTGACGAGATGCTCGCCATAATCCTCGCCGATGAGATGCAGCATCATGTCCATCGCCGCAGTGCCCCCGGCGCAGGTATAGAGATTGCCGTCGACCTCGAACAGGTCCGAATAGGCCTGCGTATGCGGAAAGGCTTCGGCAAAGCCCGGCAGGTTCTCCCAATGGATGGCGCAACGCCGCCCATGCAGCAGGCCGGCTGCGGCAAGCAGGTGCGCCCCGGTGCACAGGCCGCCAATGGCAACGCCGCGATTGTGCTCCTCGCGCAGCCAGGCCAGCATCGTGCGGTTGGCGGCATGCTGCTCGACATTCAGACCCGAACAGACGACCACCATGGAGGGCCGGCCACTGCCGGAGAGGCGCCGGCGCTCCTCGTCCAGCGAGGTGTCCACCGCGCACAAGACCTGATTGGAGGCCCGCACGGGCTCCCCGTCGAGACTTGCCAGACGCCAGCGATAGGCCTCGAAACCCAACATCCGATTTGCGGCGCGCAAGGGCTCGACCGCGGTCGCAAATGCAACCATCGTGAATTCGGGAACAAGGTAGAAAACGATCGAACGCCTGACTTCGCCGTGCAATCACACCTCCTGGGGAGAACCGGAATGTCGCAAGATCGACAGCAGGAAAACCTTTGGCTGTCAATGCGGCAACATCATGCCGGGCAGTTGGCGTTCAGATCAGCTTGAGCCCCTTGAGGCTGGCATGACCGGTGCGGCCGACAATGATGTGGTCATGCAGCTCGATGCCGAGCGGACGGGCGGTGGCGGCAATGGTGCGGGTCATCTCCACATCGGCCCGCGAAGGCGTCGGGTCGCCCGAAGGATGATTGTGGACGAGGATGATGGCAGTGGCCGAAAGTTCGAGGGCCCGGCGCACGACCTCGCGCGGATAGACCGGCGTGTGGTCAACCGTGCCGGTCTGCTGGATCTCGTCGGCGATCAGCGCATTCTTCTTGTCGAGGAACAGGATGCGGAACTGCTCGCGGGTTTCGAAAGCCATGGTCATGCGGCAATAATCGATCACGCGCTGCCAGGATGACAGGACCTCGCGGCCGCGGATCTCGTTGCGCGCCATGCGATTGGCCGCCGCCGCGACCAGTTTCAGGTCGAAGGCAACGGACTGCCCGACACCCGCAATTTCGAGCAGAAGGCGCTCGGGCGCCCCCATCACTTCGGCGAAGGAACCGAAACGCGCCAGCAGCGCCTTGGCGACCGGCTTGGTATCCGCGCGGGGAATGCTCCGGTAGAGCAGCATTTCGAGGAGTTCATAGTCGGCGAGCGAATCAGGCCCCGCCTCGCGCAGCCGCTCGCGCAGCCTCTGCCGGTGGCCCAGAAAATGCGGTCGCTCCTTGTGGCCGGCACGCTCCGCTCCGGCACCTGCGGACGGATCGGCCGCGGGCTCGGCAAGAAAGCGCCACTCGTCTGTATCGTCCTCGATCATCTGCCGCTGCCTCCCCCCGATTGCGGCTGCTTCCGTACTGGAATGAAACGAACTACCCCGGCAATCCCGGCCGGTCCAGCCCGCCCGGCGACAGGGTGAAGATCTCGCAACCATCGTCCGTGACGCCGATGCTGTGCTCGTACTGGGCCGAAAGGGACCGGTCGCGCGTGACCGCGGTCCAGCCATCGGCCAGAACCTTCACATGCGGCCGGCCCAGATTGATCATCGGCTCGATGGTGAAGATCATGCCCGGCCGCATCTCGACGCCGTCCTCGGGACTGCCATAATGCAAGATGTTCGGCGCGTCATGAAACAGGCGCCCGAGCCCGTGGCCGCAGAAATCGCGCACCACCGAGCAACGCTGCGCCTCGGCATAGCTCTGGATCGCCGCGCCGATTGCGCCGGTCCGCGCCCCCGGCTTCACCGCCGCAATGCCCCGCAGCAGGCATTCATAGGTTACTTCGAGCAAACGCTCGGCGGCACGGCGGATCCGGCCGACCGGATACATGCGACTCGAATCGCCATGCCAGCCATCGACGATATAGGTCACGTCAATATTGACGATGTCGCCCTCGCGCAGGGGCTTGTCATCGGGAATGCCGTGGCAGACGACATGATTGATCGAGGTGCAGGTCGACCGCGTATAGCCGCGATAGTTCAGCGTCGCGGGAATGGCGCCATGATCCATGCCGAACTCGAACACGAAACGGTCGATCGCCGCCGTCGTCACGCCGGGCTTCACCATCGGGACCAGCTCGTCGAGACAGCGCGCCGTCAGCGCCGAGGCCTTGCGCATGCCGGCAAAATCCTCCGCGGAATACAGGCGGATCTGGCCCGTATTCTTCAACGGAAGTTCAGCGGCATCATGATAGGTTACCAAGGATCTGCCTTTCTCATCGCATAGCGGTCGTCTGATCCGGTCTGGCATTGCCGGCCGGCATCCGCAAGCCCCCCGGCGTCTCCAGCCAGGCACGGCAATCGCGCAAGGCGCGCGCGGTGATTGCCCGCTTCCTTGCCAGGGTCTTTTCCTTCCCGCGCAGCCGGACACCCTCCGGTGCCGAAAGCGAACCGGGATCGGGCGGTGGGAAAAGGCCGAAATTGATGTTCATCGGCTGGAACGAACGCTTTCCCGGCTCGTCATCGGAGATCACGTGACCGCCGGTAATATGCGCCAGCAGGGCGCCGAAGGCGGTCGTCTGCGGAGGCGGAGCAATGGGCTTGCCCAGGCGTTCAGCCGCGGCGAGTCGGCCCGCGACGAGGCCCATGGCCGCGCTCTCGACATAGCCCTCGCAGCCGGTGATCTGGCCGGCAAACCGCAATCCGGGCCGCGATTTCAACTGCAGCGTCGCATCGAGCAGGGCCGGGGAATTCAGGTAGGTATTGCGGTGCAGCCCGCCCAGCCGGGCGAACTCGGCATTTTCCAGCCCGGGAATCATGCGGAAGATCCGGACCTGCTCGCCATGCTTCAGCTTGGTCTGGAAGCCAACCATATTGTACAGCGTGCCGAGCGCATTGTCCTGGCGAAGCTGCACGACGGCATAGGGCTTGACGTCGGGCCGATGCGCATTGGTCAGGCCCATCGGCTTCATCGGGCCGTGCCGCAGCGTTTCGGCGCCGCGCTCAGCCATGATCTCGATGGGCAGGCAGCCGTCGAAATAGGGCGTGCCTTCCCACTGGCGGAACTCGCTCTTCTCGCCGGCGAGAAGCTCGGCAATGAAGGCGCGGTATTGTTCGGCATCCATCGGGCAATTGATGTAATCCTTGCCCGTTCCGCCCGGCCCGGTCTTGTCATAGCGCGACTGGAACCAGCAGATGTTCATGTCGATCGTGTCGAAATGCACGATTGGCGCAATGGCATCGTAGAAGGCGAGCGCGTCGGACCCGGTCGCGCTGGCGATCGCCGCCGCCAGCGACGGCGCCGTCAGCGGGCCGGTCGCGATGATCGCCTGGTCCCATTCCCGCGGGGGCAGTCCGGTGATTTCCTCCCGGCGAATCTCGATCAGCGGATGGTCCAGCAAATGACGCGTCACCGCGGCGGAAAAGCCGTCGCGATCGACCGCAAGCGCGCCGCCGGCCGGCACCTGGTGGGCATCGCCGCATTTCATGATCAGCGAACCTGCCGCCCGCATCTCTGCATGGAGCAGCCCGACCGCATTGGTCTCGGCATCGTCGGACCGGAAGGAATTGGAGCAGACAAGCTCCGCCAGCCCGTCGGTCTTGTGGACCTCGGTGCCGCGCACCGGCCGCATCTCGTGAAGGATGACCGGAACGCCGGCCTGCGCGATCTGCCAGGCCGCTTCCGAACCGGCAAGGCCGCCGCCGATGACATGTACGGGCTGTATGTTCATGGCCGACGAGATAAGCTCCAATCCGGTCCAATGCAATGGCCTTGCGCCTTCACCTTGCGCTGCCCCTCGGCTATACATTCACGGCATGCATGATCCGTTCACCCGCAAAGCATCCCTTGTCCTGACGGTCCTCACCATTGCAGCCTGCCTGCCGGTTGCCGCCAGCCATGCCGGCGGGGCGAAGAGTTCCCCCCCGGACCGCATCGCGATCTGCCATGGCTTCGATTGCCACTTCCGGTCCCGATATGTTGTCAGCGCCAGCGACCGTGCCCGCTTTGCCAGGATCCTGTCGGCCGGCATGGCCTCGCCCGCGGCGGAGCGGGCGGCCATTTCAAGGGCGATCATGTTCTTCGAGCAACGGGCGACGGCGGCCATCGGCGTCGCCGACCGGGCCAAGTCCACCCCGCGCCAGGCGCGGCGCAAGGGACAGATGGACTGCATCGACGAATCGACCAACAGCCGGGCGCTGCTCCTCTTCCTGCGCCACAATGGCTGGCTGCGCCATCATGACGTCCTCCCCACTACCTCGCGGGGCGCCTTCCTCGACGGGCGCTATCCGCATGCGACGGCAGTCGTGAAGGAACGGGCTTCGGGGCGCAAATGGGCCATTGACAGCTGGTACGAGCCAGCAGGAGGCCCGCCCGACATCATGCCCCTCGAGGAATGGCGAAAGCGCGGAGTCTGGGGAGAACGGTAGGACCCGGAAACGGGAAAGCGGACATCTGAAAATGCTTAAGCGCCGCTCGCCAGGGGAGGAGGATCCGGCAAGCAGCGCTTTTGCGAGCCGGGCAGCCTGGGAGGAGGAGGGGCTGCCTGGCTGATCGCAGGGGTTCCGGGAGGAGGAAAGAACCCCTTGCGAATCTGGTTCCTGTTACGCTACCTTCTCAGAGAACCCGGCGGGCGACATTCGGAATGTCGGTGCGGGAAATCCCGAGGTCGTTGAGCTCGCGATTGGAGAGGCGGCTCAGTTCGTTGACGGTATTGCGATAGCGGCGCCAGTTCCGGAAATTGTCAATCAGCTTCATGGCCGTGCCCTCCTTTGTTCGAATTGTGCGGTGCGTCATCTTGTGCACCGTAGATAAGATGAGACCTCGCTAATGTGGAGTGACATTGTTGCATAGCAGTGTTGCCTTTTGTGCAATGCACAATGGCAGGAACGAGGCAAAATCATTGCAGCTTCGTGGCCGGATCGGGCGTTGCGGCGGCCGAATGCGCAAAATCCTGCCGCATGGCGGTGATTTCCCTTTGAACCATTGCAGGCAGGTGATATAGAACCGGCGCTTTTCGGGGCCCGGCACACCGATTGGCGGGTATGGTGGAATCGGTAGACACGCCAGATTTAGGTTCTGGTGCCGAGAGGCGTGGGAGTTCAAGTCTCTCTACCCGCACCACGACCGGATCGGCCCCGGTCACAGGATTTTTTCCGGCAAGCCAGTGAGTTGACGTCACTCGCGCTCGCCGCATCGGATGAGGACAAGGATAGCCTGATGCAAGTCACAGAAACGCTCAATGAGGGCCTGCAGCGCGAGGTCAAGGTCGTGGTGCCGGCGGCGGAGATGGAGTCCAGGCTCATGGAGCGGCTGGTCGAGGCGAAGAGCCGGGTGCGCCTGAACGGCTTCCGTCCCGGCAAGGTCCCGGTCAGCCATCTGCGCAAGGTCTATGGCAAGTCCTTCATGGTGGAGGTGGTCAACGAGATCCTCAGCGATTCGACCCGCAACGTCCTTTCCGAGCGCGGCGAGAAGGCCGCCATGCGCCCCGAGATCAAGCTGACGGAAGATCAGGAAGAGGCCGAGCGCATGCTCGCCGGCCAGGCTGATTTCACCTTTTCGCTTGCCTATGAGGTAATCCCGGAATTCGAACTGAAGGATGTCAGCGACATCCAGGTCGAGCGCCAGATCGTCGAGGTGAGCGACGAGGAAGTGGACGAACAGGTCCGCCGCGTCGCCGAATCCAGCCGCACCTACCAGACCCGGGACGGCAAGGCCGAAACGGGCGACCGCATCACCATGGATTTTGTCGGCCGGATCGATGGCGAGGCATTCGAAGGCGGATCGGCCGAGGATGCGAGCCTGGTGCTCGGTTCCAACCAGTTCATCCCCGGATTCGAGGAGCAGCTTGTCGGCGTGAAGGCCGGTGAGGAGAAGACCATCAAGGTCACGTTCCCGGAGGATTACGGCGCGGAACATCTCGCCAGCAAGGAGGCGGAATTCGAGATCAAGGTCAAGGAAGTCGCCGCGCCGGACCCGATCGAGCTCGATGACGAGCTTGCCAAATCGCTGGGACTGGAATCCATCGATCGCCTGCGCGAGATCATTCGCGGCCAGATCGAATCGCAATACGGGAATGTGACGCGGCAGAAGCTGAAGCGGCAGATTCTCGACGCGCTGGATGCCCGATATGATTTCGAGCCGCCGGCAAGCCTCGTCAATGCCGAGTTCGAGAATATCTGGCAGCACATGCAGCGTGACCTTGCCAGCTCCGGACGGACCTTCGAGGATGAGGGCACGACCGAAGAGGAAGCGCGCGCCGAATATCGCCGCCTTGCCGAGCGGCGGGTCCGGCTCGGCCTCGTGCTGGCAAAAATGGGCGAGGCTGCGAATACGGAAGTGACCGAGGATGAGCTGCAGCGCGCGATTGTCGAGACGGCGCGCCAGTATCGCGGCCAGGAGCAGCAGGTCTACGAATATTACATGAAGAATGCCGAGGCTCGCGCCGATCTGCGTGCTCCGCTCTTCGAGGAGAAGGTCATCGATCATCTGCTCGGAACGATCAGCGTGACGGACAAGACGGTGAGCAAGGAAGAATTGCTGGCCGACGAAGATGAAGAGGATTCGCTGGCAAGCGCGGCGCGATCCTCGACGGCGGGTCAGCACAGTCACGACCACGATCATCATCATCACCACCATCATCACGATCACGATCACCATCACCATCACCATCATGATCATGATCATGATCATGACCATGACCATGACCACAAGCAGGAGGTCGTGGAGGCAGAACCGACGGCAAAGGAAGAGCCAAAACCTGCAAAGAAAAAGCCGGCAGCGAAAAAGAAGAAGAAGTCCGGCGACGAGACTGCCGGCGAGCCCGCCGGCGAATAGGCGGCGCGCATGGGCCGCTCCCGGCGACCGGGAGTTGTTGCTGGCGTCAGGGGAAACCTCTGACGCCCCGGAAGAGCGCCGGAAATGGGGAGCAAGTCACTTCGTCGGCGGACGGCTGCGCGTGCGTCGCGCCTGATCCGTAGCCGTCGCGCGTCTGTGCCGAGCGAATTGCGCTACAATGTTTCGGCGCAGGATAGGGGAGCTGGATCAGGCCTCGCCGCTCCCCGAGCTGCGATGCGCAGCGGCCACCGAGCGCGGGAGATCTCGAAGCTCGGGCACGAGTCCGGCTGTTCGCTTCGGGCTACGTCAAGTCGATTTGTAAGGCGTCAGAATCCGGATTGGTGGCTGCGTAAGGTTTTTCCAGGCGGCCAAGCACATCGCGCCAATTGAGGATAAGGTTTTCGCCATCCCCGAAGCCGCTCGTCGATCCTGTCTCTACTTGTCGGGCGGTTGCGGATGCTGGACGGGAAAGTGGCCGAGCTCGACCGAGAGTTTGCCCGGCGCGCCGGAGAGGATGCGGAAGCCCGGCGCTTGTGACCATTCCCGGCATGGGATCGGTCGCCGCGATGGCGCTTGCCGCGCTGGCCCCATCCGTTCAGTGCTTCAAGAGAGGCAGGGACTTCGCAGCATGGCACATTTCCATGATGACAATGTTCCCTGACAGGCGCACCGGCATGAGTGGCTGCTCGACGCAGGCACGAAAGCACTGGCCGTTGATCGGCCTTTGGGTGCGGCCCGCCAATTGAACGTAATGCACCGGGGAAGTTCAATTTGCGCCAATGACCGTGTGGAGGATCGAGAACCCGCTTGCGATCCCCGGCCATGCGCCGGGCTCGGCGATCGCGCCAGGCAAGGCACGGGCGAAAGCAGGAGGTTGCTGGCCGCGAGGGTTCGAGCCTGTCGCCCGTGGGCGCCAAGCGAAGAATGTACCGGTTGAAAGAGGGACTTCGCGCGCAGAATGAGCCCTCGCGGGGAAAAGGCTGGGCTCACGCTCGGAGCGCAGCTTGGTTCACCGGTCGAGTTCGCAGGCCGCTAGTTCGGCCACGCGCAGCGCTATCGCCGCAAGCGGATTGCTCTCGGCGAGGAACCAGGAAGCGGACAGTCCTGTCCATGCAAGGATCCACTGCAGGAGCCGCTGCCGCTCGAGCCGCGCTGCCTCGGTGACGATCCGGAGGCGCTGCGCGAACCGTTCGGGATCGGTAGCAATGGGATGGCCGGGATCGGCAAGGTCGGGATTGGTGAAGATGTTGGCATAGTCGAAGGCCAATTCTCCGATCAGGCCCTTGGGATCGATTGCCAGCCAGCCCCGATCCGCAAAATCGAGGACATTGCCATGGTGCAGATCGCCATGCAGCGCAGCGGTCTGGCGGGGATTGTCCAGCAAATCTTTCGCGGCCGCCGCGCAGCGCAGAAGCATGCCGCCATGGGTGGATGCGGCCGGGCCCAGAGGTTCGAACCAGCGTACCAGCGGAATGAGCGGGGGAAGCGGGCGCTCGCGGGGCGCATGCAGCCGGGCAGCAACAGCGCAAAGAATCCGGCACGCTTCGTCATCCTTCCCCGTTCGAGACATGGCGGCGAGCGAAGCGCTGCCGGTGGCGCGCTCCAGCAGCATCGCGCCCGGCTCGCGCGCGAGGACGCGTGCCGCACCTTCTCCATCCCACCATGCCAGAAGCGCTCCACCGGTGTGCGAAGCCTTTACAAGGGGCAATCTGAGCATGGCCGGTTCGCCGCCACTCCTCACCGGCAACAGATGTGCCTCCGGGGTGGAGATCCATTCCCCGTCCGGCACGAGATGCCACTTTTTCAGGTAGCGGGAATGGGCGGACATAGAAGCTTCATGCGCAAGCGCGGATAATTGCCAACGGAGAGGCAGCCGGCTTTGCAGAGTTTCGGTGCATGGATGCGCGGATGCAAGTCCTGCCCATGCAGGAAAGGCGCGGGTCCTGTCCCGCGGCCGCCGCGTGGCGAGGGAATTGCCGCGGAAGCGGGCGCTCGCGTGGCACCATGCCGGTGGCGGCGCTGCCGAGCCGCGCCGCAAAACCCGTTCTTGCTTCGAACCTTTTGCCAGGGAGAGTGCTGCGGTGGAACGGCCGGCTTCGGCAGGGCCACGCGATACTGACCGGCAGCGAGCCATGCCGGAAGGGAAGCTGTGTGCAGAAACGCATTGCGAAATCTCTACCCTTGATGGCGTACATGCATGCTGCCACGCGCCCACATGATTTGAGGGACTCGCGCCCGGCGCCGTGCAGCCAGGCAAGGCATGACGGTCGCGCCTTCACCCGGGCCTCGTGAGCGCCCGGCAGCTTGGCTTTCCACTCCGCTGTCGAGGAAAGCCGGCCGTTCACGTCTGCGGGAAATGCGATAGCAAACGATCATGCATAGAACGATCATGCATAGATGGTTAACGCTTTCACCCAGGCATATTGCTGAACGGTCGACATGCCCACCTGCACTGTGTTGCGCGCGGAGGTGGAGATCGACACGCCCACGCAGCACGTATGGACAATTGCTGCGGTGGACGCAGTAAGCATAAACGCATTGCCAGGCGCTGCGAAATCCGGATTACCTCGTTCAGAGCGATCTCACCCCGGGCGAAAGACTCCTTCCCTGAATCGTACTATCAGATTCAGCAGGGGCGCTTCGCCGAGGCCATTGCTCCGGAAACGCGCGCACTTCCAATTTGCATGGCTTCGCGAAATCGACCCTGCTCCAGAGCAATGTAGTTGGCCAGGGCGATGCACTAGACGCGAACCAGCGGGGAGGAGGCAAGAAAGGAGAAATAGAGCGGTTCGCCCTTGAACAGGATCGAGAAGCGGGGGAAATTCACGAAGCCTTCATAGTCGAGGAAATTCTCCGGACGCCTCGAGGAAGTCGTCGTGGAGGGATCCTGCGTTTCGCCAACCTCCGTTCGCCGAGGTTCCACTCCCTGGCTGCTTTCAATCCCGGTGGGCCGCAGTCCCGCCAAGCGGCTGTGCAGATAGGCCCGAACATCATTGAGGCCCGACGTTCCTTCCACGGCCGATTGGGAAAGCTGACGGGCCTGCAGCAGGCTAGGCAGATCGAGATTGGGATAGATATTGTATTGGCGCAATATCATCAGGCTGAACGAATCCAGCTGCGACAGGATTTGCCGGCCGGATTGGAAATCCTGCTGCGCCTCGATCGTCCAGCCGACCGAATTGACGATATTATTGACGATGGAATCATAGACGAATTGCGTCTTCTCCGGCGTCATGGGTTGCGACAGAAGCGCCTGCATATATTCGAGCCCGGCGCGTTTCACGGGCAGGGAATTCGAATTGATGGCTTCGAGAATCAGACCAATGGCGACGCGGTCATCATGATGATTGGGCGTGGTGCCGTCACCAATGCGCGCAATTCGCTGGAAGCCTGCCTGGCTCGTCCGGTCCGCCCGGAAGATTTCGCCATATTTGCGCGACGATTCCTGATCGGGCGCGGTATCCTTCCACTGCCGCATGGTCTGCGAACCGGGAAAGCGGTAGTTCTTCCGCAGATCGAGGAAAGTCTCCCGGTTCGGAGCGGATTCGTTCCGCAGACGGAACTGGCTGGAGGTGCCGATATTTGAAACGGGTGCCATGGGACCTCAACGCATATACTGGCTCATGAAGCGTCGACGCGGAAAACGCCGCCTCCATGCATGTCAGCAATCCATCTAGCATGGCCGTCCTCTTGCCGCTGTACCGCTTGTCACACTTCCCCTTGCCTTGCAAAATTCGTCACCTATCCTGCGGCACTTCACAAGGAGAGATGCATGTTGAAACTGACCTGGTACGGCCATTCCGCGTTTCGGATCGATACGGAAGGCGCGAAGATCCTGATCGACCCGTTCCTGTCGGGCAATCCAAGCTGGAACGGCGGCTGGGAAGAAGCTGCCGAAGGTGTCACGCATGTCCTGCTGACCCATGGCCATGACGATCATATCGGCGATTCGGTAGCCATCCTGCGCAAGACGGATGCGATGCTGGTCGCCAATCACGAGATCTGCCGCCATCTGATCGGTCAAGGCGTGCGCGCCGAGCGGACGAACTCGGGAAATCTTGGCGGCACGGTCAATTGCGGCAGCTTCACGACTACCTTCGTCCAGGCCCTGCACTCCAGCTCCACCGCCGGGGAAAACGGGCAGAATCTCTATCTCGGCAATCCCGGCGGACTTGTACTGCACCTTCCGGGCGAGCGCACGATCTATCATATGGGCGATACCGATATTTTCGGCGACATGGCCCTGATTGCCGAATTGCACCGGCCCGATATCGGTATCGTGCCGATTGGCGACCGGTTCACCATGGGCGGCGCCGTTGCTGCGCTCGCCTGCCGGCGATTCTTCAACTTCCGCAAGGTCATCCCCTGTCACTACGCCACTTTCGGCCTGCTCGATCCCGATGCAGGAAAATTTGCCGCCGGCCTCGAGGGCAGCGGTACCGAACTCGTCATTCCCGAAAAGGGTTCTGCGATCGAGATCTGACCTGCGGCCGGATAGCGAGCGCAGCTTCCCGCAGGCGGCTGCCCGCATGATCTGGCCCGGAAAGCGGCAACCACTTTCCGGGATCATGTAGATCTCCTGTTG
>CAYLGY010000002.1:44824-82675 GCA_964383325.1 uncultured Rhizobiaceae bacterium | reverse complement strand
ACCACTTTCCGGGATCATGCGCTAGCCCTCCTCTGGCTTCTTGTTGAACAGGGTGGAATCATCCTGACGGATCACCATGTCCCGCGGCAGCTGGACGGGAGTTCCCGTCTGCGGGTTCTCCTGCATTTCCTGCAGCGTTCGCTTGCGACCGATAAGTTGTCGAACGGAACTGATCTGAGGTTCCTGACCATCCGTCTCGGGTTCGCCGGACAGCTTCTTCTTCATGAACTCCCTGTCGAAATTCAACGTCGTCAGCACCTTTTCCCGTTCCTTGACGATCGCGCGAAGCTCATCGGGAACCAGCCCGGAGTTTGACTTGTCCGGCGTGATGTCGAGATGGCGGCTCATCCGGGTAAAGGTGTGTATCTGCCTTGGCATTATTGGCGCGCAATGCTCGATGATCGGGCTCGCAAGCTTCCAGGCAAACCAGAAATCACATCCAGTCCAATGCATCAGGGCTTGCTCCATTTTCTGATCGGTCAGAAAGGAATCCGTAGGATGTGCTTTCAGATAACTATCCACCTGATGGGCAAAATAGTAGGTCAGCATGGGTTGGACCTGCTGAAGATAGGTCTTGTCCTGCAGGCACAAGGCCAGTGTATCCAGATGACGGCAAGCAAGCGTCAGAAGCTTCGGGTCGTTGCTTCGGTAGGCCGAGAACAACGCGTCGATCATCGCGTAATCCTGAATGAATTCGTCCGGAGAACTGCCGAGCCCGCGAACTGAATAGAGCCGGTTGCCTTCACCCGACAGGGCCAGATCCGCACGAGCCCTTTCACCTGCAAATCGGCCGGAGTAAAGAACGTTGTTCAGGACAGTGTTGAATGCAATCAGTGGACGGCGCCGATTGGTATTCTGATATTGATCGACTTCGATATTGCCGACCCTCCACACCTTCTCCGTCGGAATGTTCGGCGCATTCTCATTGGGATCCTTCAACCTGACGATGAATCGGTTGTTTTGCGGCGCGTTGGTCGGCGGCAAGGGTTGATGCGTATTCTTGTCCAGTTGCCGGGTCTCTTGCGTGTCCTCTTGCAACAGCTTTCTTGTATCCTGCCTGCCCTGTATACCGGTGCGTTGGCGTTGTTTCAGGGCCGTTGCGAAGGAAACGTTCAGGAGGTCTTTCAAGGCTCTGCCAATTGGCTTGCACGTCTTTATTTCATTGGCAATATTCCGGATGCAGTATACCTGCGCCAGTTCCAGGATTGGATCGGGGATGTCCTTCAGCAGCTTGGTCAGATCGGACTCCGTGAGGACCGACACATTTCCCAGCGTATCGACTCTTCTGAGTACATGGTTCGTGCAATAGTTCTGGATATGTGGCAGTAGCGGGTATTTTCCCTTCTGTCGTTCCAGCTGTTCGAGGATATGGCCAAGATATTCAGTTGCGAGACTGCGGATATTGTTGTCACGATCTTCGAGACCATGAAAGATCGCGCGAACAAGGGCGTAATCCTGCAGATCCTGCGGGTAGGTCTTGTCGTTTCTATCTATCTTGCAAATATTATCGACAAGAGAAGTGTCCAGCTTTCCGTTAGGATATCTCTTCGGTGAATCATACAGGCAGGAGTTCATGATCGGTTTTAGTTTCTCCAGTTCCTTGCGGCTCCCACTCAGCCATTCATAATTGACTTCAAAGATTGTGGGACTCTTGCCTGAATAGGGATCTCTGGATTGAACTTGCGGTAGATTATTGGTGCTCATGGGAAAGTAAGTCATGATACGTCCTGTGTCCAAGTTTGATAGCGCGGTCACCTCTTCGAGATATGTGCACGCTAGGCGTTACGCTTATGGATTGCGCATTGCCTGTTAAGCCTCGATACATGTTGAAGCATTGCAATCAGGTGAAGTCTATTGAAACATTATCGTCGTGAAATAAGATTATATTCGGGTTATTGTTATTATTATTATTGCTGTTCTGATTGATATTAGTGTTATTGACCGGCGAATTCCCCTCAACATAATGTATAGTGGGAGCCTGGATTGTATAGATTGGCGCGATAGTCAGATTATTGTTGATGGTATTTACCAAATTCGGTTGGATAAAATTATTGTTATTATTGTTATTATTGTTATTATTATAATTATTGTTATTATTGCTATTGTTGTTGTTTCTTCCGTTTTGTTCAGAACTGTTCGGAATTATATTAAGAATGTTGAGATTGTTGAGATTGTTGACTGGAACAGAGAGGAAGCCTGTATTGCTACGGCTCCCTTCGAGCGAAAAAAGATCGTTGCCATTGTTCCGGCCACTCTCGGGAAGCAGAAAATTCAGATTGTGGGTCTGATGGTTGTCTGTGTTCAGCCGGGTCCGCTTGGGGGAAGGCTCGCTGGTCGTTTCCAGCGGCATGTGTTGCGTGCCGATCTGGAAGGTCTCGGGAGTACCGCCGGTGGCCCGGTACAGATAGGTCGTGACCTCCATCACCTGCTTGTCCCGGTCCGGGATGTTGACAGTCAATGTCAGGATCCGGTCCTGGAACGACGCGGCGAGCTTGTCGAGACCACGGTTCGCGATCGCCTCAATCAGGTCGCTCATCTCCATCCTCTTGCCATTCACCGTGGCATAGGTCCCGCGCGGGATTGGAAAGATGCAAATCGGAATTTCCGAAATCTTGTCATTATTCGGTGCCGTCTGAGTCTGCGGGACCGGCGCGATTTGCTGTTGAATGACGGGCTGTGTCTGGACTTGCTGGAGGGAGGTCAGGGGAGATTGCCGAAGGGTTCTCTGCTCGGTCTGCGTCTCCGGGTCTTGCCGGATCAGGCCAGAAATGAGTGTCTCGTCATTGAGGCGCTGGCGGCTCTGTTCGAGTTGTTGCTGGACCATCCAAGTCTTGAACGGTTCCTGGTGCTGCTTGATCCTGCAAGAAAGTTCCTTGCGAGCCTTATGGTGCGATACATTCAAGGACGTGAACCCCCGCTTGGGGAACTCTTCCTCGATTGCGACCTGCTGCAATTCGGAAAGGTGTTTGTCTCCAAAGTGAAAAAGAAACCAGATATCGATGTCGGTGAGTTTTGAAATCTCTTCCCGCAGGCGGGTGCTTGACGAGGAGCGGCTGTCGATTGTGTTGAGGCCAGTTTGATTGTTGTTTCGAGAATTCTGGTCGGTGGGGGTCAGCAAGCGCGTCGCATAATACTCCATGATGGAACCGATGGAGCGTCGATAGTCGAGTTTATGCAGCTTTGCCTGAATGATTTCAAGGCATTCATATGCGCGGTATCGGGATCGCGGCGTACCGCTGCGAATATTATCAAGGATGCTCTTGAAAATCGCATAATCCTTGATCGGCGTGGATCTCTTGTTTGCCAGATCGTAGGCTCTGTTCAATAAATAGGTTTCTCCGTCAAAGACTTCCTTGCGAATGTTCTGCATCTCAAGGGCAAGTGCGGCTTTGGTATTGCTGTCGCCATTCTCGAGATCCGGAAAAGTCGGGGAGAGGGGGGTGGTTTGATTGGTAATGGAGGAAGTCGGAATCTTCGTACTTGTTGTCGGAATCATGGCTCGTGCCCCTTTCAGAAATACAGAATGCGGTGCGATCTTGCGATGTATCAATTACGAGTCGCATCAGGCATAGCTCTGCAATTAACGAATGACGAAAGGCGTTGCTGTACCTTTTGAGGCAGATGGGGCGTCCTGAACCCGAAAGTCGCACGAGAAACTTGTATGCAATCGGCGTAGCGTGCTCGGCCGGATGCAGGCTGCGAGGGCGTGCATGCGCCCCCGCCGCCTGGAAAATCGACTTTACAGCCTATTCCTTTTCCGGAGCCTTCTCGAACAACGTTGAATCATCCTGACGGATCTCCATGTTCAACCTTCGCCTTGTGCGGTTGTTGTCTTCCGGCCTGTCCTCCGGATTTACTTCCTGCAGGGTCCGCTTGCGGCTGGTTTCGTGCTTGTTCGAGAAATCTTCGAGTTCGGGGCTCTTCCCTTCGGAGAGGCACGTCACCAGATGTTGGAGCAGGGGCTTGCTTTCCGGCTGCCGGCCTTTCAAGGCCTCCTCGCGTTGCCTGACGCTTGCCAGAATGTCATCCGAAATCGACTGCGGCTCGAACTGATCGAGCGGAACATCGACGAGTTTGCTCATCTGGTTGAAGGTGCTCCGCTCCGTGTCCGGGAGCTTGTCCATGAAATGCCGGACAAGCAGAAAATCGCAACCGGTCCAGTTCATCAAGAGTTGTGCAAGTTGCGGCTTCTCGCCGGATTGATTCGTTGTAGGATAGAGGGCCTCCGCAATCTGGTGTGAGATATAGCTCTGAAGCATCGGTGCGAGCCTCGCAAGATATGTCTTCTCCTGCAGGCAGGTGGCAAATTGCTTCATGCACGTGCAGGCCCGGCGCACAATTCCGGGATCATTGCTGCGGTACAGGGTAAAGAGGGCGTCGATGATGGCATAATCGAGCATCCGGTCATTTGGATTATTGCCGATGTCCGGTATGGACACGCGATTGTTGCTTTCCCCGAGAAGTGCGGAAGTAGCGTATGCCTTCACGTGAAGATACTCATTCTGCGATTGCCGGGTCGGGCTTAATTCAGAAAACGGGTTCATTCCCGATCTATTTACCGTCTCGCGCTGGCGGTTCACGCTGCTGCCCGACTCAATCCGGTCCTGAACGGTATGGGTGGTGCCTGTCGGTAAATCCTGCTGGAGCCGGGAGCGTTGCTCGCGGTTTCCGGTAAGGTCATCGATCTGCGTCGTCAGCACCATCTCATTGCCAAGTTGCTGCGCGAGCTGCACAGTCTTCTGCAATGTCGGTGACATGTTCGTTGGCTGATTATCGGTATTCTGTGTGGTATTGGTCAGCCGGTCCCTGTTTCTGGCAAACTGGAGCGCATCCTCGAAGGAAATTCTCAACAGTGTCTTGACGTCCTTCCGTCCGTGCTTCCGGGAGGCAATCATGTTTTCTGCAATGTCGCCAACGCTGTACGTCCTGGCATAGCGCAGTGTGGGCTCAGGGAGATCTCGCAGAACCGATCTCAGCTGGTTGGTCGTCACGATCTCCGGGTTCTGGAGGATCGTGCGGATCTTGTTGGCCACATAGGTTGTGCAGAAATTCCGGACGTGGCGAAGGATCGGAGAGTTCGTTCCGTCCTGAGTCAGACGATTCTCGATATGTTCAATATACTGTCTTGCAAGAGCGCGCCGCCCGGGGTTCGTGTCCTCCAAGGCATTAAAAATCGTGCGGATGACAGCATAGTCGTGAATATCCTGCTGCATGTTCCGGGGATTTCTGGAAATGCTTTCAATCAGATTCATCGACGGTGTGCTCTGAAGTTGCTGCGGTCTTACGAAAAGAAGTTCATAGTGAGCAGCACTCTGGTTGGCGAGTTCTGGCTCGGAAAGCGGCCTCCATTCATGCCGGACATTTGCCGTCCGCGGTGGGATGTTGTTGTGGAGGTTCTGACAGCGGGGATCATTGTTACGCGGTTGAATCGACATCGATCTTGCCTTTGCTGGAGTCGAGACCGGCCGCACTGCTTCGCGAAAGACGCGGCGGGCACGAGTGTTCCTAAATGGGTTACGGTATTTGCTAAGGGAGGAAGATGTAAAAAGTCGGCTGGTTCTGACTGCTTTGCTGGGTCAGGTTCTGTTGTGTCATCGAATTCATCTGGTTCAAATTGTTGGACTCGGAAATCAGGGTACTTCTATTTGTAACCGTGCTTTGATTGGTATTGTGATTATTGGTTTGCTCCGTCCGTTGTGTCACGGATTGCAAGTTCCTGATCGTGGTGCCGGGCAGATTCATTCGGAGACTTATGGGCCGGAGATTCAGCATCTGGCGCATGTGCGGAGGCAAGGCCCATTGACGTGTGCCCAGCAACTCCATTTGCGGCCCGTTTTCGGTAACTGTGTAGTTATAGGTAACGATCGTCTTTCTTGAATAGTCATTGCTGAGCGACTGGATATCCAGTTGTACGGAATTGAACGGCCGCGTTTTCGCATATTCTTCCAATTGCCCGTTCGACATGGACCTGATGAGCATGTCCAGGGGAACGTCCCGGCAGTCGAGCCTGACCTGGCTGCCGGGGGGAAGCTGGAGGATGCACGGCTCAAGGTCCGAATTGTTGTCATTGCCTCTCACGGTTGGATTTGGCTGGAGCGACACCGGGCCATAACTCATGCCTTGCTGGCCCTGATTCGTCGGCGCCAGCCTCCGTTGCGGCTGCCGACTGAGCGTCTCCCTCTCTGGCGCCATCATGTCCTCGATCAGTCGGTTGTCGTTGAGGGATTGGGTCTGCCTGCTGTCTCGTTGTTCGATCCGTTCGTTCATGAAGGAAAATTGCTGAATGCCGAGGAATTCGCGGATAATTGCGAGGGCCTTCTTGTTGAGCGTATTGGATTCCTCGAGTCCGCGATTGGCGTACTCTTCCTTCACGAGATACCATTGCTGCGTGGTGAGATTCGGCTTGCCGAGATAGAAGAGCATCCAGATATCGACAGTTGAACATTTGCGAAGTTCAGATTGAAAGGAGGAACTCAGCGAGGGAGTATTGTGGTCAGTTACATTACTTCTTTCTTGAGACTTGGAAATAAGCTCCAATGCGAGTTGTTTCGTAGAATATCGTGCAATCTGCAGGGATGGGGTGCTGTATTGACCATTCAAATGGCCGGCAATGATATCCATATATCTGTATGCGCGAAATTTTTCCTCTTCGCTGCCGGTGCGGAGTTTCTCCAGAATGACCTTGAGCGTAGCATAATCCCTGATCGAGGTGCTTTTCCGAGTGCCAAAATAGTTTGCAGCATTACAGTTGAAGCTCAGGCTTTCAAAAAGTTCCTTGCGAACCTCTTTTTCCAGGCTTGCGAGTTGGTCTTTCGTGGTCTTGTCGCCATTTTCGAAATCGGGTGCGATCTGTTCAGTGATCCGATTGGTAATGGAGTGTGTAGACAGCGTGCTGGTGTTCGTTGGAATCATGGTTCTTGCCTCGGGCATGCATGGGATTGACTGCTGCCGGGAGGTCCTGGGGGTTGCGAGTCACTCCGGCGGCGGCTTTCCACTAGCGGCGAACCGAAAAGCTGTCTGTATCGTTTGAGCCATATTGCCCGGCGAGATCGAACTTCGGTCGGGCTATGGCGGAATTTGCCCGCCAGGAACCGTGCGGCTCGCCTTGCCGGCCATAAAAGTCACGCAAGTGCCCGACCGCCGGCACCCGGCAGGTTGCACCCGCCGCCTCGCGGCGCTATAGCCGCGCTGTCATCCGTCTTTCTGACACCGGAGCGTTGCCGCATGTCCGTCGATATTGCTACCGTCAAGCGCGTCGCCCATCTTTCCCGCATTGCGGTCGATGATGAGGGCGCGACCAGGCTTGTCGAGGAACTGAACACGATTCTCGGCTTCGTCGAGCAGCTGAACGAGGTCGACATTGACGGGGTTGAGCCGATGACCTCCGTCATTCCGCTCAGGATGAAGATGCGCGAGGACCGGGTAACTGACGGCAACATTGCGCAGGACATCGTCGCCAATGCGCCGGCGCAGGAGGATCACTTCTTCCTGGTGCCCAAGGTTGTCGAATAGGATCGGCGCTTTCCCCCTTTCCCAGAACAGGCCAGCAACATGACGGCAAGCGAACTTACCCGCCTCACTCTCGCCAGCGCCCGCGACGGCCTGCGCAAGGGCCAATTCCGTGCCAGCGAGCTGACCGAGGCCTATCTGGCCGCGATCGAAGCCGCCAATCCGGCGCTGAATGCCTATGTGGCCGTGACCGCCGATCGGGCGCGGGAGATGGCCGCCCGGTCGGATGCCCGCCTTGCCAGGGGCGAGGGCGGCTCGCTGGAGGGAATTCCGCTCGGCATCAAGGATCTGTTCGCGACGGAAGGCGTGCACACACAGGCCTGTTCGCGCATCCTCGACGGATTCCTGCCGACCTATGAGTCGACGGTCACGGCAAATCTCTGGGCGCAGGGCGCGGTTCTCCTCGGCAAGCTGAACATGGACGAGTTCGCCATGGGCTCGTCCAACGAGAGTTCCTGCTATGGCCCGGTGCGTAATCCGTGGCGAGCGCGCGACAGCGCGGAAGATCTCGTGCCCGGCGGCTCTTCGGGAGGCTCGGCGGCGGCTGTCGCGGCCCGGCTCTGCGCCGCGGCGACGGCGACCGATACGGGCGGATCGATCCGGCAGCCTGCTGCCTTTACCGGCACGGTCGGCATGAAGCCGACCTATGGCAGGTGCTCGCGTTGGGGCATCGTCGCCTTCGCCTCGTCGCTCGACCAGGCAGGCCCCCTGACGCAGGATTTGCGCGATTCGGCCATCATGCTCGGGGCCATGGCCTCGGTCGATCCGAAGGATACGACATCCGTCGACCGTCCCGTTCCGGACTATGAAGCCGCCATTGGCGGATCGGTCAAGGGGATGCGCATCGGCGTGCCGCGGGAGTATCGGATTGATGGCATGCCGGCGGAGATCGAGGCGCTCTGGGAGCAGGGCATGGCGTGGATGCGCGAAGCGGGCGCCGAGATCGTCGACATCTCGCTGCCGCACACGAAATATGCCTTGCCGGCCTATTACATCGTCGCACCGGCGGAAGCCTCGTCCAACCTCGCCCGCTATGACGGCGTGCGCTACGGCCGGCGCGTCAAGGGCCGCGACCTGACGGAAATGTATGAGCGGACACGCGCAGAAGGCTTTGGCGCCGAGGTCCAGCGCCGCATCCTGATCGGCACCTATGTGCTTTCGGCCGGCTATTACGACGCCTATTATCTGCGTGCGCAAAAGGTGCGGACCCTCATCAAGCGCGATTTCGAGCAGGTCTTCGACGCAGGAGTGGATGCGATCCTGACCCCGGCGACGCCTTCGGCCGCCTTCGGCATCGGCGACAGCGAAATGGCGGCCGATCCGGTGAAGATGTATCTGAACGATATCTTCACCGTCACGGTCAACATGGCCGGCCTTCCGGCGCTTGCCGTTCCGGCGGGCCTCGATGGACGCGGCCTGCCACTCGGCCTGCAGCTCATCGGCCGGGCCTTCGACGAGGAAACGTTGTACCGCGCCGGAAACGTCATCGAACAGGCCGCGGGCCGCTTCACCCCGGTAAAATGGTGGCCATGAGCCTCTTGCCGCGAATCGGCAATGACGGTAACCGATAGTCATGGGGAAGAGCCTACAGCCACCCGGCGGCGATGGTGACCATGTAAGTCCGGTCGATCTCAAGCAGGCGCTGGAAGAGCGCTACCTTGCCTATGCGCTGTCGACTATCATGCACCGGGCGCGGCCGGATGTGCGCGACGGGCTGAAACCCGTGCACCGGCGCATCCTGTACGCGATGCGGGTGCTGCGGCTCAATCCGGATGACGCCTACAAGAAGTGCTCGCGCATCGTCGGCGACGTCATCGGCAAGTATCACCCACATGGCGACCAGGCGGTCTATGACGCGCTGGTGCGGCTGGCGCAGGATTTCTCCCTGCGCTATCCGCTGGTCGACGGTCAGGGCAATTTCGGCAATATCGATGGCGACAATGCCGCCGCCTATCGCTATACCGAGGCGCGAATGACCGAAGTGGCCGCCTCGCTACTGGAAGGCCTCAATGAGGACGCGGTCGATTTCCGCCCGACCTACAATGAAGAGGACGAGGAGCCGGTCGTCCTGCCGGGCGCGTTCCCCAACCTGCTGGCCAATGGCGCTTCCGGCATTGCGGTGGGCATGGCGACTTCGATCCCGCCGCACAATGCCGATGAGCTGTGCGCCGCGGCCCTGCATCTGATCGATAAGCCGGATGCGACGGTCGAGGAGCTTGTCGAGCATATTGCGGGACCGGATTTTCCCACGGGCGGAACGATCGTCGATGACCGCGCCTCGATCCTCGAAGCCTACCGGACCGGCCGCGGCGCGTTCCGCGTGCGGGCGCGCTGGCACAAGGAGGACCAGGGACGGGGCACCTGGGTCATCGCCATCACGGAAATTCCGTTTCAGGTGCAGAAATCCCGGCTGATCGAGAAAATCGCCGAATTGCTGCTGGCGCGCAAGCTGCCGCTGCTGGAGGACATCCGCGATGAAAGCGCCGAGGATGTGCGCATCGTCCTGGTGCCGAAGAGCCGCACTGTCGAGCCCTCCGTGCTGATGGAATCCCTGTTCCGGCTGACGGAGCTCGAAAGCCGGATTCCGCTGAACATGAACGTGCTGTCGCGCGGCCGCGTGCCGAACGTGCTGCCGCTGGATGCGGTGCTGCGCCAATGGCTGGACCATCGCAAGGAAGTCCTGCAGCGGCGCTCGCGCCATCGCCTGGCCGAGATCGAGCACCGGCTTGAAATTCTCGGCGGCTATCTGATCGCCTATCTCAATATTGACGAGGTGATCCGCATCATACGCGAGGAGGACGAGCCGAAACAGGTGATGATGGTCCGTTTCGAGCTTACCGATGTCCAGGCGGAAGCCATTCTCAACATGCGCCTGCGCGCCCTGCGCAAGCTCGAGGAGTTCGAGATCCGCAAGGAATTCGATGCGTTGACGCTGGAGAAGGAGAGCATCGGGGAATTGCTCGCCTCCGAGCAGCGGCAATGGCGGGCCATTGGCTGGGAAATCGGTCAGATCCGCAAGAAGTTCGGCAAGGAGACGGCGCTCGGCAAGCGGCGCACCGATTTCGCCGAGGCGCCGGATCACGATCTCGAAGCCATCCAGCAGGCAATGATCGAGAAGGAGCCGATCACGGTCATCCTTTCGGAGAAGGGCTGGCTGCGGTCGCTGAAGGGCCATCTCGGCGATCTTTCCTCCCTCAGCTTCAAGGAAGGCGACCGGCTGAAGCTTGCCTTCCATGCCCAGACAACGGACCGGATCCTGCTGTTCACCACCGGCGGCAGGTTCTACACCGTGGCGGCCGAGCGCCTTCCCGGCGGGCGTGGCCATGGCGAGCCGGTGCGGATCCTGTTCGACATGGAGAATGACCAGGACATCGTCACTGCCTTTGTCCACGATCCCGAGCGGCGCCTGCTGCTCGCTTCCCATCTCGGCAACGGTTTCATCATTCCGGAGCGGGAGGCAATCGCCAATACCCGCAAGGGCAGGCAGGTAATGAACGTCAAGGCGCCGGATGAGGCAGCCCATTGCCTTCCCGTGGCAGGCGACCATCTGGCGATCATCGGCGAGAACCGGAAGATGCTCGTTTTCCCGCTGCAGCAGGTTCCGGAAATGACGCGCGGCAAGGGCGTCCGGCTGCAGCGCTACAAGGATGGCGGCGTGTCCGATCTCCGGACCTTCACGCTTGACGAAGGCCTGTCCTGGCAGGATTCGGCCGGGCGGACGCATTCGCGCAGCGCCGCCGAACTGCTCGAATGGATCGGCACCCGGGCCCAGGCGGGAAGGATGGCGCCGAAGGGCTTCCCGCGCACCGGCAAATTCCAGTCACCTTCCTGAGCATGCCGGAAGCCGGCTCTACCTCCGGCGCCGCCTCAATTGCCAGGCCGAATGGGCAACGAGCGTGACGATGAGCACCGCCCCGCCGATCGCACTCTGCGCACTCGGCGCTTCGGCAAAGATCATCCACACCCAGACTGGCGTGATCACCGTTTCGAGCAGATAGAACATCGCAACTTCCGGACCCGAAATATATTTGGGAGCCAGGGCTAGGCAGAAGAAGGATAGCGGCACGACGATCAGCCCGTCGAGGACGATCCACCAGGGCACGTCGATCCGGAAGCCGGTCTGGCTGACCATGAAAGCGGCGATCAGGCAGGGGCCGAGCGTGCCGATCATGGGCGCAAGGCTCATGTCGCGCCGGCTGTGGCGCGTCATCGTGATCGCCGTGGCAAGGCAGAAGCTGGCCGAAAGCGCCATCAGATCTCCGGCCAGATGCCCGCTCCCCAGCCCCTCATGCACGATGATCAGGACGCCCGTGGCCATGATTACCATGGCGAGCAGCGTGGCGCGCCTCGGACGCTCGCCGAGAAAGATCCAGGACAGGAGCGCTGCGAACATCGGGTTGAATGCGAGGATGAAGACCAGATTTGCGGTGGACGTATTGTAGACGGAAAGCAGGAAAAAGGTGGCGCTCATGCCATAGAGCAAGGTGATCAGCCAGCCGATGCGCCCGGAAATCGGCCATGTGAACCGGCCGGAAAGAATGGCGCGGAACAGGAGGAAGAGCATCGCGGCGGCAATTACGAGCATGCTGCGCATCAGCATGACGGAGAACGGATCGCCTTCGCCAAGCCGGACGAGTGGAATGTCGATGGTCAGCAGCATGCCGCCAAACGCAGCCAGCAGCAGTCCCTTGCCATGGTCGGAAAATCTGGTGAACAAGGAGGTCCTCGGAAATCAGGATGAAGGGCCTGGAGAAAGGCAACCGGGCCCTTCCGATGGAATCACTTGCGCATTCCACCTGAAAGGCGCAGGCCGCTCGCTTCCCTGTAGCGCTCCCAGCCTTGCGGGCCAAGGTGTTCCTGCGGCTGGAAGCGAATCTTGTATGCCATCTTGTTCGAACCTTCGACCCAGTAGCCCAGATAGACATGGGCAAGTCCCTCGCGCTGGGCGCGGGCGATATGGTCGAGGATCATGAAGGTCCCCAGCGAGCGCTCCGGCATGTCCGGACGGAAGAAGGAATAGACCATCGAATAGCCATCGCTCATGCGGTCGGTGAGCGCGACGGCGATCAGGTCGCCCGAGCCCTTGCCGGTCGCGAAACTGTCGGGACCGCGCCGGCGATATTCGATGATGCGCGTGTCGACATGCGTATCCTCGACCATCATCGCATAGTCGAGCACGCTCATGTCGGACATGCCGCATTTGTAGTGGCGGCTTTCGAGATAGTCGCGAAAGAGCGAATATTGCTCGTTTGTCGGCTCGGCGCGGAAGCTGGAGCCGATCAGGTCTCCATTGCGCTGCAGGACCCGGCGCAGATTGCGCGACAGGCGGAATTCCCCGGCGAGAATGCGCACCGAGACGCAGGCGCGGCAGCCCTCGCAGGCCGGCCGGTAGGCGATGTTCTGCGAGCGGCGAAAGCCGCCCTGGGTCAGAAGATCGTTCACGCCCTGCGCCTTGTCGCCCACCAGATGCGTGAAGACCTTGCGTTCCAGCTGTCCCTCCAGATAGGGGCAGGGCGAGGGCGCGGTCAGAAAGAATTGCGAAGCTTGATTGGCGTGATGCGTCATCGCGAGAACCGTTGCTACCCACCACGATCATAGCAGCTTGTCCGGCCGGTGGACAACGGTCGCACAGGGCGCTGCGCGCAATTTCCATCCGACCTGGATACCCGCATCTCAGGGCCGGCGGACAATGATCACTCCGGAAAGGACGTCATGCGCCAGCCGCTTGCGGTCGAGGAAAAAGGTCGCCAGCAGGATCAGAGGCGTGAGCAGTGCATTGCCCGCCCAGAACAGCACGAGATGAACGATCGCCAGTAGCGGATCCACGGACCGGCCGTCGAGCCGTTCCATGCCGATTCCGGCGGCGCGCATGCCCGGTGTCGCCTGGGCAGGACCGCCCAGCGTGAAGGCGAAATAGAGCACGGCAACGCCGGGGAAAAGGATCCCGTAGAGAACGAAACCAAGGCCGAGCGTGACGATCCCGAGAAACAGGATCAGCACCGCGAAGGGTACAGCCAGCAAGAGGATCAGCAAATAATCCAGGCAGAAGGCGACCATGCGCCGCGTGCGCACGCCCTCCAGCCGCCGCCAGTCATCATATGCCCTGGCGTCGCGCCCGGAAAGATCGAGGGAAGATGCGTCGGGTTCTGCGCTCATGCATGCAGAAATGGGAATGGCGGGCGGCTGGCGCAAGAGGCAGAAGCCTCGAACCGCAATGGGAGAACGCCTCGCGCCGGAATTCGCCGCATCCGGCGCAGCAGGCCGGAAGCTGAATGTCCGGAAGGATGGCGCGGATCGCTGGTGGAGAAGTCAAGGGCGAAGAGAGAAAGCCGAACCGGAACAGCGGCTTGCGCGAAGGCACGAACAAGGCGATTCAGCTTGGCTGGCGAATCATACCCGAACTTCGCGTTCGACCCGCGCCTCTGCGCCGAAGAACTGCAGATAGCGTTCGATCTCGGCCGGATCGCCGGTCGCCTTCTGCGGATTGTCAGCGAGCTTGACCGCGGGCCGGCCATTGGCATCGGTCACCTTGCAGACGAGCGAAATCGGGTCGAGCGCATGGCCCCCATCCGGCTCGCATCCGGAAAAATCATTGGTGAGATTGGTCCCCCAGCCGAAGCTCATCCGCACCCGGCCGGCAAAATGCCGGTGGGTCCGGATGATCGCATCAACGTCGAGCGCATCGGAGAAGATCAGCAGCTTCTCGCGCGGATCGCGTCCCTTTTCGCGCCACCATTCGAGAATGCGTTCGCCGCCTTCGATCGGCGGGGCGCTGTCGGGGCGAAAGCCGGTCCAATCGGCAATCCAGTCGGGCGCGTGGCGCAGGAAGGCGGCAGTGCCGAACGTGTCGGGCAGCACGATCAGCAGATTGCCGCCATAGAGCGTGTTCCAGTCGGACAGGACCCGATAAGGCGCCGCAAGAAGCTCTTCCGGCGTGCGGGCCAGCGCGGCATAGACCATCGGCAGCTCATGGGCGTTGGTCCCCAGCGCCTCCAGATCGGTGTCCATTGCCAGCAATACGTTGGACGTGCCGGTAAAGGCATCGCCGATGCCTTCCTTCAGGGCCTCCACGCACCAGCGTTGCCACAGGAAGGAATGGCGCCGGCGCGTGCCGAAATCCGAAATGGTGATGCCAGGATGCCGGCGCAGCCGCTCGACCTTCTCCCAGGTCTTCGCCTTGGCGCGCGCATAGAGCACATCGAGGGCGAACTGACCGTATTTGCGCATCGCCGCCCGAGAGCGCAGCTCGTTGATGATGGCAAGCGCCGGGATTTCCCACATCGTGGTATGCGTCCAGGGACCCGAAAAGGTCAGCGTGAACTGGCCGTCCTGCTCGGCAAGCTCATATTCCGGCAGCTGGAATTTCTCGAACCACGCCAGGAATTCCGGCATGAAGATCTGCTTGCGTCCATAGAAGGTGTTGCCGGCCAGCCAGATTGCTTCCTTCTTCGACAGGCGCAGGGTGCGCGCATGGTCAAGTTGCTCGCGCAACTCCTCGATCGAGATCTCCTCGGCGAGCCGGATCGAGCGCGTGCGGTTGATGAGGGTGAAGGTGGCGGAGACATCGCGATGCAGGCTCCAGATCATCTGCAGCATCAGGAGCTTGTAGAAATCCGTGTCGAGCAGGCTGCGCACGATCGGATCCAGCTTGAAGGTATGGTTGAATACCCGGGTCGCGATGTCGGTCCTGGTCATGTGATTGCACCCGGTTGAGGTTCAGCGAAGCGTCACGCCGGCATCGCGCATGCGCGCAAGCATCGTCCCGACCGAGCCGTCAAGGTCAATGCCCCGGCAGGCCGACAGGACGACGTCGACCGCAAAGCCCAGCTTCACCGCATCGAGCGCCGAATAGGCCACGCAGAAATCGGTCGCGAGGCCGGCAAGCGTCAGGTGGCCGATGGCGCGTTCCTTCAGATAGCCGCCAAGCCCGGTCGGTGTCTTCCGATCGTTTTCGAAAAAGGCGGAATAGCTGTCGATCGCGGGCCGGAACCCCTTGCGGATCACCAGCTCGGCCTTCGTCCATTCCAGCGCCGGGTGAAACTCCGCCCCATGCGTTCCCTGCACGCAATGATCCGGCCACAGCGTCTGTTCACCATAGGGCATGGCGACCTGCTCATAAGGGCTACGGCCCGCATGCATGGAGGCAAAGCTCGAATGGTTGGGCGGATGCCAGTCCTGCGTCAGGATGACATGGTCGAATTGCGCGATCAGCGCATTCATTTCGGGGATGATCTCGTCGCCCTGCGGAACCGCGAGCGCGCCGCCCGGGCAGAAATCATTCTGGACGTCAATGACGACAAGTGCCTGGGCGCTCATGCGGTTCACTCCCTTCATTCTCGTGGCCAGCCTTCAATATTGCGCTCTTCCGGTCAAGGTGCCGCCAAGCCCTTGCGGGCACGGATCAGCCTTCCAGCTCCTCACGCAGGATCTCCAGCTCCAGCCATTCTTCCTCCATGGCCTCCAGTCGGGTGCGGATTTCCTCCAGCTCCGCCGCCAGGCGGTGAAAGGCGGCGGGATCGGCAGCAAAGAGATCCGGATCGGCCATGCGGCGTTCGGTCGCCGCCAGCTGCCTGCGCGCTTCCTCCATCCGGCCGGGCAATTGCTCCAGCGCGAATTTCTGCTTGTAGGAGAGCTTGCGGGCCGGCTGCTTCGGCGTTGCTGCGCGTCGCGACGGCCCTTGCTCCCTTTCGGGCCGGGTGGCGGCTTCCGGACGCTCCCGCCGCTGTGCCAGCATGTCGGAATAGCCGCCGGCATAGATGATCCAGCGCCAGTCGCCCTCCGGGGCGATCGTCCGGCTGACCGTCCGGTCAAGGAAATCGCGGTCGTGGCTGATGAGCAGCACGGTGCCGGAATAGGCCGCGACCGTCTCTTCGAGAAGGTCCAGCGTTTCCATGTCGAGATCGTTGGTCGGCTCATCCAGTACGAGGACATTCGACGGCGCCGCGAGGATCTTCGCCAGCACCAGCCGCGCCCGCTCGCCACCAGACAATTCGCGCACCGGCGTGCGGGCCTGTTCGGGCAGGAACAGGAAGTCCTTCAGGTAGGACATCACATGCCGGTAGCCTGCGCCGACCTGGATCTGGTCGCCGCCGCCATCGGTGAGATATTCCTGCAGGTCAAGCTCCGGGCGCAGGCTCTCGCGGCGCTGGTCGAAAGTCGAAAATTCGAGATTGGCGCCATGGCGGATCCGGCCACTATCGGGCTCGATGGCTCCGGTCAGCATCCTGAGCAGCGTCGTCTTGCCGGCGCCATTTGCACCGACAATGCCGATGCGGTCACCGCGCTGGATGCGGATCGAGAAATCGCGGACGATGCAGCGCCCGCCGAGGCTCTTGCCGATGCCCTCGGCCTCGATCACAAGCTTGCCGCTCTCGCCGGCCTCGCTCGCCGCCATGGCCACTGCGCCGGTCGGGCCGGTGCGGTTCCGCCAGGCCTCCCGCATTGCGTGCAATTCGCCCAGCCGGCGGACATTGCGCTTGCGCCGGGCGGTAACCCCGTAGCGCAGCCAGTCTTCCTCGGCGGCAATCCGCCGGGAAAGCTTGTGGGCGTCCCTGGCCTCCTGTTCCAGCAATTCGTCGCGCCACGTCTCGAAATGCGCGAATCCCCGGGACAGGCTCAGCGTCCGGCCGCGATCCAGCCAGACCGTGGTGCGAGTGACATTCTCGAGGAAACGCCGGTCATGCGAAATGAGAATCACGGCGGCGCGCATGCGCTGCAATTCGCCCTCCAGCCATTCAATGGCGCGAATGTCGAGATGGTTGGTCGGCTCATCGAGGAGCAGGATGTCCGGAGAAGGGGCAAGAACGCGCGCCAGCGCCGCCCGCCGCATCTCTCCGCCGGAGAGATTGGCCGGCGCAAGATCGGGATCGAGTTCCAGCTGTTGCAGCAGGTAGTCTACCCGGTAGGGATCGTCGGCCGGGCCGAGATCCGATGCAGCCCAGGCGCCGATGGTCGCATGGCCGCCGAAATCGGGATTCTGCTCAAGATAGCGGATCGTCGCATCGGGCTGGCGAAAGACCGTTCCCGATTGCGGTTCGACCAGACCGGCCGCGATCCGCAGCAGGGTGGATTTGCCGGAGCCGTTGCGGCCCACGAGCGCGATGCGGTCGCCGGCCGCGGCTGCCAGCGATGCGCCCGCCAGCAATGGCGTGCCGCCGAAGGTGAGATGAATGTCGTCGAGTTGCAGGAGGGGAGGTGCCATGGCCGCGGTTTGGGTTCTTCTGCCTGCCAGGTCAAGCCCCCGGTGTCGCAATCAGCAGCGCCTTGCCGGCCTCCAGGCCGATCTGCAGCCGGCCATCGACCCGGTTCGACAGGGTAAGAGAGGAGCCGAATGGCACTGCGCGGTCGCGAAGCGGCCATTGCGCGCCGGAGACGGTAAGCCCTTCCAGCCCGGAAAGGCCGATCAGGCTGAACAGCGTGCCCTCGGGCAGCTCGAAGCCATGCTGGCCCGGGAGCAGGGGGTAGCCCTCCTGGCGACCGTCGGTGAGCGTGACGCGGATGCCATCGGCGGCCAGGCGCAACGCATGTACCATATGCAGCATGGCATGGTCGGCGCGCGGACCTCCGAATGCGCCGGCAAGCAGCAGGTCAGTTGCGCCGCGCTCTCGCGCTGCCTCGGCGGCCAGCTCGCCATCCGTGCGGTCCTTCTCTTCCGGAAATGCAATGCGCGGCACATCCTGCCAGGGTGTCCCGGCCGGATCCGGAAGCGAATCGAAATCGCCCAGCCAGAGTTCCGGCTCGACGGCAAGGGTTGCGGCATGGCGGATGCCCCCGTCCGCCGCGATGACGCGCCGGCCGGCCATCTGGCGGCGCAGTCTTCCGGAGACGGCAAGATCTCCGTCAAGCAGGATGGCGAATGCGTTCATGCTGCCGCTCTACCATGCCGGGCGCGCTGCGCAAACCGGTTTGCGGCTCCCTTGAACCCGAAGGAAAAAGGGAGTAGAGCTTGGCCTGTCTAACGGGGTGCCGGTGCAAGCCGGCTGAGAGGCGCGGACGAGTTGAGCCGGCCAACCCGATGAACCTGATCCGGCTCGTACCGGCGGAGGGATTAGAGCACTTCACCAGAATGGCTGCCTTGATCTTTCCACTCATCCGGATTGCGGATGCGCGATCCGATTGTTCTGGCCCGAATCCCGGCCCGGCGGCCGAAGCGCCGCCGGTCGGCATCCATTCAATGGAGCGATTTCATGCATCTGAAGCGATTGAGCGCCGCGCTCGGCGCGGTTTTCCTGTCCTCGGCGGCCATGGCGGAGACGCTGACCGTCTATACCTATGACAGCTTTACCGCTGAATGGGGGCCGGGGCCGGCCATCGAGAAGGCCTTCGAGGCCGAATGCGGCTGCGATCTCGAATTCATTGCCGTCGCGGACGGCGTCGCCATGCTGAACCGGCTGCGGCTGGAGGGCGAGGGGACACAGGCCGACGTGATGCTGGGGCTCGACACCAATCTGATGGCGGAAGCGAAAGCGACGGGCCTCTTCGCGCCCCACGGCATCGATCTTGCCGATGTGGACGTGCCGGGCGGATGGGATGACGAGGTCTTCGTGCCGTTCGACTACGGGCATTTCGCCATCATCTACGACAGCGAGAAATTGCCCGAGCCGCCGCGGAGCCTTGCGGAACTGATCGCGATGCCTCCGGATGCAAAGCTGGTCATCCAGGATCCGCGCACTTCGACGCCCGGCCTGGGCTTCCTGCTGTGGATGAAGGCAGTTCATGGCGAGGATGCCGCCGCGGCCTGGCAACAGCTCAGCGACAAGATCCTGACCGTCACCCCGGGCTGGAGCGAGGCCTATGGCCTCTTCACCAGCGGCGAGGCGGAAATGGTGGTCTCCTACACCACATCGCCCGCCTACCATCTGATCGAGGAAGGCTCGGATCGCTATCGGGCGGTGGAATTCTCCGAAGGCCACTATCTCCAGGTCGAGATCGCAGGACAGACGCGCAAGGGGGCGCAGAACCCGCTCGCCGCGCGCTTTCTGGCCTTCATGACCGGGCCGGGCTTCCAGGATGTCATTCCGCAGACCAACTGGATGCTGCCGGCGGGCCGGACTTCGGGTCCCCTCCATCCGGTCTTCGCCCAGCTCGTCCAGCCGGAGCGGAGCCTTGCTCTCGATGCCGATGAAGTAGCGGCGAGGCGCCAGGACTGGATCCAGGAATGGCTGTCGGTCATGGCCAGATGAGGCACCCGGCAAGGCGAGGCCGGCCTGCGCCTCTGGCCGGAGCGCTGGCCCTTGCGGGGCTCGGCGCGTTGGCGGGCGGCGCCTTTCTCGGTCTCCTGTTGCAGGCGGCCGGGGACTGGCGCTCGCTCGCCGGCTATCTCGATCCCTATCTCTGGCGCGTGGCGCGGTTCACGCTGCTGCAGGCAGTGCTCTCGACCCTGCTTTCGGTCCTGCCGGCGCTGGCCGTCGCCCGCGCCATTTCGCGCCATCCGGATTTTCCGGGGCGGGAATGGCTGCTGCGGCTCTTCGGCGTTCCGCTCGCCTTGCCGGCGCTGGTCGCGGCGCTGGGCGTGCTTGCGCTCTATGGCCGGGCAGGGCTGCTGGCGCCCGCGCTCGCCTTTCTTTCCGGCGGTAGCTGGGGCGGCATCTACGGTCTGTCCGGCATTCTCGTGGCGCATGTCTTCTTCAACCTGCCGCTGGCGACACGGCTGTTCCTGGAGGCGCTCGAGACGATTCCGAACGACCAGTGGCGGCTGGCGGAACAGCTCGGCATGGGCCCCTCGGCGCAATGGCGACTGATCGAATGGCCGGTCCTGCGCGCGACCCTGCCGGGCATTGCCGGGCTGGTGCTGATGCTCTGCGTCACATCCTTCACCATCGTGCTGACGCTCGGCGGCGGGCCAGGAGCGGCGACGCTCGAAGTGGCAATCTACCAGGCGCTACGCTTCGATTTCGATCCGGCGAGGGCGGTGATCCTCACGCTTGTGCAACTTGGCCTCACCCTTGCTCTGCTCGTGGTGATGGGGCGCCTCGGCGGGCACTTCACCGCTGCGCGCGAACTCAATCTGACGCGGCGCCGCTTCTCGCGTCCCGCAATGGCCGAAAGGCTCGTCAATGCCGCCTGGATCGGGGCAGCCGCCATCTTCGTCCTCGGGCCGATGCTGGCTGTCATGGAGTCCGGACTTTCCGCCGATCTGGTCCGGCTGGCGGGCGAAGCGGCGGTGCACCGCGCCATCCTCACCAGCCTCATTCTCGCTCTTGCCGCCGCCTTGCTCTCGGTCAGCCTGTCGCTCGGACTCGTTTCGGCGCGAAAGCGGCTGGAACTGGCGCGCCGGACCTTGCGTCCCGGCATGGTCGAGCGGGCAATGGAGATCGCGCCGCTGCTGGTGCTGGCCGTACCGCCTATCGTGATCGGTGCGGGCTGGTTCGTCCTGTTGCGCCATTTCGGCAATGTATTCGTCATGGCCCCGGCAATGGTCGTGATTGTCAATGCGGCGATGGCCATGCCCTTCGTCGTCCGCGCCATCCGTCCGGCCCATGACCGTTCGCTGGACCAGCATGGAAAGCTTGCCGAATCTCTCGGCATTTCCGGCTTCGCCCGGCTGCGCCTCATCGAATGGCCGGTGCTGCGCCGACCGCTGATGACGGGCTTCGCATTCGCCATGGCGCTTTCGCTCGGCGATCTCGGCGTCATTGCGCTGTTCGGCAGCGACCTCGTGCAGACCTTGCCCTATCTCCTCCTGATGCGCCTTGGCAGCTACCGGACCGACGATGCGGCCGGGCTTGCCCTCATCCTTGCATTGCTGGCGCTGGGACTGATGTGGATTGCCGCCCGTGGAGAGGAACGCTCGTGAGCGGCGCCTCGCTCCGGTTCGACGACGTCCGCTTTTCCTATCCGGGAGGGGAGGAATTCGCGTTCGACTTCGAAATTGCCGCCGGCAGGATTGTCGCGCTGATGGGGGCGAGCGGGTCCGGCAAATCGACCCTGTTGCATCTGGCCGCCGGCTTCGAGGTGCCCGCATCCGGCACGATCCGCATCGGCGACATGGATGTGACGGCGCTGGCGCCGCGCGACCGGCCGGTCACCATGGTATTCCAGGAGAACAATCTCTTCGGCCATCTCGATGTCGCGGCCAATATCGGCCTCGGCCTGTCGCCCTCGCTGCGCCTCGGTCTGGCTGACCGGGCCCGGATCGGCGAAGCCCTGGAGGCCACGGGACTGTCGGGCAAGGAACGGCGCCTGCCGAATGCGCTGTCCGGCGGGGAACGCCAGCGCGTCGCACTGGCGCGCGCGCTGGTGCGTGATCGGCCGGTTCTCCTGCTGGACGAGCCTTTTGCCTCGCTGGACACAACCTTGCGGCGCGACATGGTGGAACTCCTGCGCGAGCTGCATGCGCGGCGGAACATGACAATTCTGCTTGTCAGCCACCATCCGGAAGATGCGGCCAGCCTTGCCGATGAATTGTTCGTGCTCGAGGGACGACGGATTGCGAGGCGCGGACGGCCGCGGGAGCTGCTTGCGCTGGAATGAGCTGCCCGTCACGCTTCCCGGCATGGTGGAGGCAAGAAAACCGGAGCGCAATATTGTCGCCTGACAAATTTATACCCAAATTAAGCCATTGGCGTGGTATCAGGAAGGCGCACCTCTGATTTTGAAGCATTCCGGAATGTCGAACACAACCATCACAGGGCTGCGGCCGGGAGAAGGCAGCGGGGCAGGGCGGAGACTCCGCCGGCTTGCCGCGACGGTCGCGCTTGTCCTCGTGCTGCCCGCCTGCCAGATGGCCACGCCCGTCATCGACGAACAGGCGTTCCAGCCTTCGCGCAATCCGGTCACGGTCGACCGCGTGGCGCGCAATGACCGGATGGTGGCCATCGCCGCGCAGCAGCACCCGCGCATTCTCGCGACCTATGGCGGCGAATATTCGGATCCGAAACTGGAACGCATGGTTGCGCGGGTGGTGGGCGATCTGTCGCTCGGCTATCCGAACAAGGAGCACAGCTACCGCATCACCATCCTCGATTCGGCGAACATCAATGCCTTCGCCCTGCCGGGCGGCTATCTGTACGTGACGCGCGGGCTACTGGCGCTGGCTAATGATTCGGCCGAGCTTGCGGCGGTCATCGCCCATGAAATGGGGCATGTGACCGCCAATCACGGCATCGAGCGTCAGCGCAAGGAGGCCGAGGAGGAACTGGCGACGAAGGTCGTGGCGGAAGTTCTCGGCAATGATTCGGCTGTGCGGAGCGAGCTGGTGCGCGGCAAGCTGCGACTGGCGCAGTTTTCCCGCCAGCAGGAGCTGGAGGCGGACGCGATCGGAATCCGCGAGCTGGCCAATGCCGGCTTCGATCCTTACGCCGCTTCGCGTTTCCTCAAATCCATGGCGGCCTATTCGGATTTCCGCAGCGTCGGTTCGAACAACACGCCGAGCGCCCTTGATTTCCTCGCCTCGCACCCGGCGGCGCCGCGCCGGATCGAACTGGCGGAAGGGCACGCGCGCACCTATGTCTCCGCCGCTGGCGGCAAGCGTGACCGGGATGCGTTTCTCGCCGGGATCGATGGAATGCTCTATGGCGATCCGCCGAGCGAGGGCATCGTTCGCGGGTCGACTTTTCTGCATCCGCAGCTTGGCGTGCGCTTCGACGTGCCCTCCGGCTATCTGATCGACAATTCGTCGACTGCCGTCACGGCGGCGGGACCGGGAGATGTCGCAGTCCGCTTCGATGCCGTAACCGTTTCGGGACCGGAATCGCCCGCCGAATATCTGCGCAGCGGTTGGGTCGTCGGGCTCGATGACGGTACGGTCCAGTCCCTTCGCATCAACGGAATGGAGGCAGCCCGAGGCGAGGCGCGCGCCGATGGTTGGCGATTCGACGTCACCGTCATCCGCTCCGGCAACCGGATCTTCCGCCTCCTGACCGCGGCGCCGCTCAGCAATGACCAGCTGCAGGCGATCGCCGGCGGCGTCACCTCAAGCTTCCGGCGGCTGACCGAGGCCGAGCGGCGTGACGTCAAGCCCTTGCGCATCCGGATCGTCGAAGTACGCCCCGGAGATACGGTCGGCAGCCTTGCCGCCAGGATGCAGGGCACCGAACGCAAGCTGGCCTTGTTCCGGCTGCTCAATGCCTTGCCGGCCAGCGCGACGCTATCGGCCGGAGACAAGGTAAAGATCGTCACGGAGTAGTAAGATTTCAGGCCTGCTCCGGCGCTGTCCGGCGCGTGTAATGACCCATCTTGCGACCCGGCCGGATCTCGCGCTTGCCGTACAGATGCAGGACGGTATCCGGCATGGCCGCAATATCGGGCGCCTGCAGCACCTCCTCGCCGATCAGATTGTGCATCTCGCAGGGAAAGTGGAGATTTGGCTCGGCAAGCGGCAGGCCCGCAACCGCGCGGATATGCTGTTCGAACTGTGAAACCCCGCAGGCGGCCTCCGTCCAGTGGCCCGAATTATGCACCCGGGGCGCGAACTCATTGGCCAGAATGCGCCCGTCGGGAAGCAGGAAGAACTCCACGGCGAGCACGCCGACATATTCCAGCGAACCGGCAAGGCGACAGACCATCTCCCGCGCTTCCATCGCTGCCGGCTGCGGCAGGCCTGCCGGCACGGATGAAACCGCCAGAATGCCATTGCGGTGCAGGTTTCGCGACGGTTCATAGGTCTTCATCGTTCCATCGCGACTGCGTGCCGCCACGACCGAGAACTCGCATTCAAAGCGGACGAACTCTTCCAGGATCAACGGCACCGATCCCATATCGGCATGGGCGCCGGCCGCTTCCTTGCCGCCGGCATTCTCGAACCGCCGCTGCCCCTTGCCGTCATAGCCGAGGCGGCGGGTCTTGAGGACGCCGCTCCCCGAAAATTCCGCCAGCGCCGCGGCTAGGTCCTCATCTCCGTCAATCTGACGAAAGCGTGCGGTCGGCACCCCGATCCGGTTGAGGTGCTGCTTTTCAACCAGCCGGTCCTGCGCCGTTTCAAGCGCCCTGGAGCCCGGCATCACGGGGACTCTGTCCACAAGCTGCTGCAGTGCCGTCAGGGGAACGTTCTCGAATTCGAAGGTGACTGCATCGCAGGCATTGGCAAGGTCCGCCAGCGCGGCCCCGTCCTCATAGGGCGCGACGATATGGCGATTGGCAAGCTGCGCCGCCGGGCATTGTGCGTCGGGTTCCAGGATGATCGTCCGGTAGGACAGCCGGGCTGCCGCCATCGCCAGCATGCGCCCGAGCTGGCCGCCACCGAGTATGCCGATGGTGGCATTGGCTGGCAGAGGCCCCGTCATTGCGCTGCATCCGGGAACTGACCGACCTGTTCAGTCTGGCTGGCGCGATAGGCATCGAGGCGGGCGGCGATGCCGGAATCGGTCAGCGCCAGCACGGCGGCGGCGAGCAGCGCCGCATTGATCGCCCCGGCTCTGCCGATGGCGAGCGTCCCGACCGGGATTCCGGCGGGCATCTGGACGATCGACAGCAGCGAATCCTGCCCGGACAGCGCTTTCGATTCGACCGGAACGCCGAATACGGGCAGGGGGGTCAGCGCCGCAGTCATGCCCGGAAGATGCGCCGCCCCGCCTGCGCCGGCAATGATGACCTTGAAACCGGCGCCGCGGGCCCCGCGGGCAAATTCATATAGCCGCTCAGGCGTGCGATGGGCCGAGACGATCCGCGATTCGTGCGAGATATGCAGCGCCGCCAGCGTTTCGGCGGCATGTCGCATGGTCGCCCAGTCGGATTGACTGCCCATGATGAGGGCGACATCGACGGTGCTCGGTCCCATGCGATGGATCCTTCCGGGAATCGGGAATCAGGCGATGATGTCCGGGATAATCCGGTCTTCAACTGCCTGCAACCTGTCCTTGAGCTGAAGCTTCCTTTTCTTCAGCCGCTGGATCTGCAACGAGTCGCAGCCGGTATTCATCATCGCATTGATCGCCGCATCGAGATCGGCATGTTCCTGCTTGAGACGGGCAAATTCGAGTCGGATGTCGGCCTGATCCTGTTCAGACATGACGTTTCCTGGGTTCCATCGCTCAACATTCATCCCCCGCGCAACGAGCGTTCCTGCAATCGCTGCACGGGCTGTCCGGACTCAATATAGACCGGAAATTGCTGCCCGCCAATTCGACATGAAACAAATCTGATGGCACAATGTTGACGTACCGTCATGAACGGGCGGCCGGGCGGGCGGTATTTCCGACGAATGGCAAAGGAGCCGATAATGTCGCTTGTCAGCCGAATCGAGCAGCTTCAGAAGAAGCATGGCGAACTTGAACGCGAAATCGACGAGGCCTTGAATCATCCCTCCGTCGATCCGCTCGCCATCAGCGAACTGAAGCGTCGCAAATTGAGAATCAAGGACGAGATCCGGCAACTGGAGAAACCCAGGACACATTGACAATCCGGCCGACCGCCGCTCTGCACCCCGCGGGCGGCCGTCGCGCGCGAAGGTCGGTCAGCGGCCGAACAGCGCTTCGGCAGCGGACCTGCTGTTTCCCTTGGACCGGCGTTCCGCCTCCAGGCGCGCAATTTCCTCCCTAAGGGCAGAAATCCGGCTGTCGATTTCGTCGATCGACAACAGGCTGAGGTCCTGTCCAAGCTGGTGCACGGGTTCCGGGCGCCTGCCAACATCATCTGACTGCATGATGCCAACTCCTGTTTGCCTTACGCGCGATGCAGCATACACTGTGGGCCGCTGCGGGCCAAACTGGCGAACCCCCGCCTTGGCCATGATTCGCGAGGGAGATGCCCGGCCTCCCGCCGGCGACAGTGCCGGCCTGACCTTCCTGCCGGGGAACAGACATGTGAGCGTGGAGTACCGATGAGCCAGAATGACAGGATGACCGTAGTCGCGATTTCAAGTCCGGGAGGCCCGCGGGCCCTGAAGCCGGAGCTGCGACCCGTTCCGGAGCCCGGTGCGGGTGAAGTCCTCGTTCGGGTGCGCGCCGCGGGCGTGAACCGCCCCGACGTGATCCAGCGCATGGGCGACTATCCGCCGCCGCCCGGGGCCTCCGATCTTCCGGGCCTCGAAGTCTCCGGCGAGATCGTCGCCATCGGTCCGGAGACGCCGCGCTGGCGCATGGGCGAGCGTGTCGTCGCCCTGACGAATGGCGGCGGTTACGCCGAATTTGTTTCGGTCCATGGCAGCAATGTGCTGCCGCTGCCGCATGGGTTCACCTTCACGGAGGGCGCCGGCCTGCCCGAGACCTTCTTCACGGTCTGGCACAATGTGTTCCAGCGCGGCGGCTTGCAGGAGGGAGATACCCTTCTCGTGCATGGCGGCTCGTCCGGCATCGGCACGACGGCAATCCAGCTCGGCAAGGCATTCGGCGCCCGTGTCGTCGCGACGGCCGGCACGGCGGAGAAATGCGAGGCCTGCGCCAGGCTCGGCGCCGATCGCGTCGTCAACTATCGTGAAGAGGATTTCGTCGCCGCCACCCGGGAACTGACCGGCGGCCGCGGCGCGAACGTCATTCTCGACATGGTCGGCGGCAGCTATATCGAGCGCAATTATTCCGCCGCCGCAACGGATGGCAGGATCGTTCAGATCGGCTTTCTCGGCGGGGCGAAGGCGGAAGTCAATTTCACCCGGCTGATGCTGAAGCGGCTTGTCCACACCGGGTCGACCCTGCGCTCGCAATCCATCGAGGTCAAGGCCGGCATCGCCCGGGAGCTGGAGGAGCAGGTCTGGCCCTTGCTGGCCGAGCGCCGCATCGCTCCGGTCATGGACATGATCTTTCCGCTGAAGGATGCCTGGCGCGCCCATGAGCGGATGGAGGAGGGCCCGCACATCGGCAAGATCGTCCTCGACGTCGCCTGACGCGTGGGGCGGGGAGAACAAATCGCCGCCAGGATGGTTCTTGCAAAGGGGGCAACGAAACCGAGAGGAGTTCGTCATCATGCCCGCAAGATCGAAAGCCCAGCAGAAGGCCGCCGGCGCTGCCCTGGCGGCCAAGCGCGGCGAAACGGAAAAATCTGACCTCAAGGGCGCGTCGCGTGAAATGTTTGAATCGATGACCCGCAAGGAGCTGGAAGAGCTGGCAGGCACAAGCCATGAGGGCAAGCCCGAACACGTCTCCGATTCATGAGGCGAGCGTTCGGGCGCTCGACCGGCAGAGGAATTGTGCCGGATCATCCGGATACGCCATCAAAGGCTTGCGCGGGAACCCGTAAGTGAACGCTTTGCGGGAAACATTTGTATCTTCAAAGGGCAATTCAGGACTCCGATCCTGCCGACATCATGATCTGAAGCCACCCATGAGAATCCGGATGCGCCATCCAGCGGCGCTTCCCCGGCTCTACTGCCATTGGGTGCAGACCAGAACAGATTGATGGGCCAGAGCGGCCCGCCGGGAATCCGGAGCGCCGACATGTTGCCGGGCTTGCGGCATCCGCGCTGCCGGCAGGCCTGCGAACCTGCGCGCTGCGATCCTTTCTGTCGATGCCTTATGCAGGCCTGTCTTCGCTGCCGCGCAGGAAGCGGATGATCCCGGAAAAATCCGTACCCCCATTGCCAAGCTGTTCGAAAAGCGCGTAGAGCTGGGTCGCCTCGGCGCCGAGCGGCGTCACGGCGCCATTGCGCTGGGCCGCTTCCTGGGCCAACCGCAAATCCTTCAGCATCAGCGACGCGGCAAAGCCGGGCTGGTAATCCCTGTTGGCGGGCGATGTAGGCACCGGACCCGGCACCGGACAATAGGTGGTCAGCGACCAGCACTGGCCGGAAGAGCTGGATGCCACGTCGAACAAGGCCTGGTGCGACAGTCCAAGCCGCTCCGCCAGAACAAAGGCCTCGGCAACCCCGATCATCGAGATGCCGAGGATCATGTTGTTGCAGATCTTGGCAGCCTGCCCGCTGCCGGGACCGCCGCAATGGACGATCCGGCCGCCCATTGGCTGCAGAACCGGTTCTGCCCGGGCGAACGCCCCGTCCTCGCCGCCGGCCATGAAGGTCAGCGTGCCAGCTGCGGCGCCGCCCACGCCTCCGGATACCGGCGCATCGACCGACAGCATGCCGGCAGAAGCCGCGAGCGCATGGGCGCTACGGGCGCTGTCGACATCGATCGTGGAGCAATCGATGAACAGCGATCCGGCCTTCGCCGCCGGGAGAATCTGCCGGTAGACCGAGAGCACATGCGCGCCGGCCGGCAACATGGTGATGACGACATCCGCGCCCTCGACGGCTTCCGCGCCACTGGCCGCGACGGTCACCCCATTGCCACGGGCCGTTTCCAGATGGGCGGGGGAGAGGTCGTGGCCGCGCACGGCCAGTCCGGCCTTGACCAGATTGGCGGCCATCGGGTTCCCCATGTTTCCCAGGCCGATGAATGCGATCGTTTTCATGTCGTTTCCTGTCTGTGGCCAATCAGATGACGGGCGATGATGAGGCGCATGATCTCGTTGGTGCCTTCGAGAATCTGATGGACGCGCAGGTCACGCACCAGCTTCTCGATGCCGTAATCGTGCAGGTAACCATAGCCGCCATGGATCTGCAGCGCCGAATTGGCGATGTCGAAACAGCGATCGGTGACGAAGCGCTTGGCCATGGCGGACCATTTGCCGGCATCTGCCGTGGCGGCGTCCAGCCGGCTGGCGGCGGCATAAAGGAGCATGCGCGAGGCAGCAAGTTCCGTTTCCATGTCGGCAAACTGGAACTGCAGCGCCTGGAACCGGTCGAGCCGCTGCCCGAAGGCCTGTCGCTCCCCGGAATAGGCCAGCGCCTTTTCCAGTGCCGCATCAGCCCCGCCGAGCGAGCAGGCGGCGATGTTCAGCCGGCCGCCATCCAGCCCGGCCATGGCGATGCGGAAACCCTCGCCTTCCCCTGCAATCCGGTTCGCCGCAGGGACCCGGCAATCCTCCAGGATCACCTGGCGGGTAGGCTGCATGTTCCAGCCCATCTTGTGTTCGAGCGCGCCGAAGGAAAGGCCGGGCGCGTCCTTTTCGATCAGGAAGGCCGAAATGCCTTTCGGTCCGTCCTCTCCGGTGCGTGCCATCACCAGATAGAGGTCATTGGCGCCCGCGCCGGAAATGAACTGCTTGACGCCGTTCAGCACATATTCGTCGCCCTCGCGCACGGCCTTCGTCTTCAGCGCCGCGGCGTCGGAACCCGAACCCGGTTCGGTCAGACAATAGGAGCCGAACCATTCCATGGCAGTGAGACGGGGCAGATACAACTCGCGCTGGCGGTCATCGCCGAAACGGTCGATCATCCATGCGACCATGTTGTGGATCGAGATGAAGGCCGAAAAGGCAGGGCAGGCACGCGCCAGCGCTTCGAAGACCAGCACGGCATCGAGGCGGCCGAGTCCCGAGCCGCCATTGTCTTCCCGCACATAGATGCCGCCAAAGCCGAGCGGGCCGGTCTCGCGAATGATCTCGGCCGGGAAATGACTGTCCCGGTCCCATTGCAGCGCCAGCGGCGCCACGCGATCATCGGCAAAGCTCCGGGCCATTTCCTGGATGGCACGCTGGTCGTCGGAAAGATCGAAAGGAATCACGATTACGCAGGCTCCCACAAACTCGCCTGCATTGAAACCGCCCCGCTTTCCTGCGTCAAGCAAAACATCGCTCGGCGCAGCATCGTTGCTCCTCCGCAACATGAGTAATAAGTATTGCTGAGATGTTATTCAATAATTTTTATCTATTTTACCCTGGCCTGGATTTAACTCGACCGCGCAGGACATTCTCCAGATCCGGCGCGGCGCGGACCAGTTCCGCCGCTACCTCGGAAGCCGGGCTCGCCAGCACTTCCGCCGTTGGCCCGCGCTCCACGATCCGGCCCTCATGCATCACCAGCACCTCATCGGTAATGGCGCGGGCGACCGTCAGGTCATGGGTAATGAACAGATAGGCGATGTGCAGCCGCTGGTTGAGATCGGCGAGAAGGTCGAGCACATGCGCGCGTATCGAGACGTCGAGCGCCGAGACGGGCTCGTCGCAGATGACGAGTTTGGGACGGGTGATGATGGCGCGGGCGATCGAGATGCGCTGGCGCTGCCCGCCGGAAAATTCGTGCGGAAACCGGTCGAGGCTGGTCGCGGGCAGGCCGACCTCCGCCAGCGCCTGCGCTGCGAGGTGCCGCCGCTCTTCGCGGCCCGGCCGGCGATCGAGCAGGTGTAGCGGCTCGGTGACCAGCCGCTCCACCTTGTGGCGCGGATCGAAGGAGCCGAAAGGATCCTGGAAGACGATCTGCATCTGCCGGCGCAGCGGTCGCAGCCTCGTCTCCGGCAGGGCGGTGACATCCTCGTCCAGAAAGCGGATCGCTCCTGCCGTCGGACGGTCGAGCGCGAGAATCATGCGCGCCAGGGTGGACTTGCCGCAACCCGAGCGGCCGACCAGCGCCACCGATTGCCCCTCCGCGAGGTCGAAACTGACCCGGTCGACAGCCCGGGTCACCGTGCGGGGCCGGAAAAACGATCGCCGCCTCCCGGCATATTCCCGCGTCACCTCCCGGACGGAGAGAAGCGGCGTCGACGCCGATGCCGGCGCAGGCTCTACATTCCGCACGGGAACATGGGTGGAGGCTTCGGCAAGTTGGCGCGTATAGGGGTGACGGCTTTCCCGCAACGTCTGTACTGCCGGGCCGCTTTCCACCACCGTGCCGTCGCGCATGATGGCGATGCGGTCGGCGAGGTCGGCAATGACGGCAAGGTCATGCGTGATGTGCAGCAGCGCCATGCGATGTTCCTCGACGAGATCCCTGAGCAGATCGAGGATCTGCGCCTGGATGACGACATCGAGGGCCGTGGTGGGCTCGTCCGCGATCAGAAGCCGAGGCTGAAGGGCGCAGGCAATGGCGATCACGACGCGCTGGCGCTGCCCGCCGGAAAGTTCGTGCGGGTAGCGGGTGAGGGGAAAGCGGTCTTCCGGCAGTCCGACCCGCGCCAGGATGGCCCTCGCCCTTGCCTCGGCATCAGCGCGATTGACGCCGCCATGCCAGGCAATTCCTTCCGCCACCTGCACGCCGATCGGCTTGACCGGATTGAGCGCGGTCATGGGCTCCTGGAATACCATGCCGATCGAGCGGCCGCGCAGCCGGCACATCTCCGGCTCGCTGGCGGTAGCAAGGTTGCGCCCGTCAAACCGGATCGAGCCGGCGAGCCTGGCGGATTCGGGGAGCAGGCGCAGGATGGACAGCGCAGTCATGGACTTGCCAGAGCCGGATTCACCGACGAGGCCGAGCGTCTCGCCGGGAGCGATCGCAAGCTCGACATCGCGCAGGACGGGCAGTCCGGCAATCTCGAGCTTCAGTCCGGAAATCTCGAGGAGGCTCATCGCCTGCGCCTCAGGCGCGGATCGAGCAAATCGCGCAGGCCATCGCCGAGCAGGTTCAGCCCGAGCACGGTGATCACGATGGCAAGGCCCGGGAAGATCGCCATGTGCGGCGCCACCGCCATGCGGGTCTGGGCGTCGAACAGCATCCTGCCCCAGCTCGGCATGGGCGGCTGCGTGCCGAGACCGACATAGGACAGGCCCGATTCGGCCAGGATGCCGAGCGCGAACTGGATCGTGCCCTGGACCAGCAGCAGGCTGGCGATGTTCGGCAGGATGTGCTCGATCGAGATTCGCAGCCTGCCCTTGCCGCACGCACGGGCGGCAAGGACGAATTCCCGCGGCCACAGCGCCAGGGCCGCGCCTCGTGAAACGCGGGCAAAAACCGGAATGTTGAAAATCCCGATGGCAATGATCGCATTGAGGGCGCCGGGGCCGAAAATCGCCGTGATCAGCACAGCAGAGAGCAGCGCCGGAAACGCGAAGACAACATCGTTGAAACGCATCAGCGCCTCGTCGACGAGACCGCCGCGAGCCGCGGCCCAGCAGCCGATGGGCACGCCGATGCCCATGCCGATGCCCACGGCCACCAGCGCCACGGCAATGGAATTGCGCGCCCCGACCAGGATCATCGACAGGATGTCACGGCCGAACTGGTCCGTGCCGAACGGGTGGGTGATCGAGGGCGGGCGCAGGCGCTGCGCGACCGGCAGGTCGGTGACCGGAAACGGCGTCCAGAACAGGGAAATGACTGCCGCAGCGGCAACTGCCAGCGTGATGGCGGCCCCGGCCAGCAATGCCGGGCTGCCAAGGCCCATGCGCATCGAGGCGAGCGACGCTGGCCGGTCGCTCATCGGCTGGCCTCGTGGCGCAGGCGCGGGTCGATTGCCGCATAGAGGAGATCGACGGCGAGATTGACGAGGATGACCGCCGCGACCAGCAGCATGACGACGCCCTCAACGACGATCAGGTCGCGCTGGGTGATCGCCTGGAAGACCAGGCGGCCAAGGCCGGGAAGATAGAAGACATTCTCGATGATGATGGTGCCGGCGAGCAGGAAGGCGAATTGCAGGCCGAGAATGGTGACGACCGGGATCATGGCATTGCGTAGCGCATGGCGCCACAGGACGTAGCGAACCGGCAGGCCCTTGGCGCGCGCCGTGCGGATGTAATCCTCGTCCAGCACCTCGATCAGCGCCGCGCGCGTCACCCGCGCCAGGATCGCCGCCTGGGGCAGCGCCAGTGCAATCGACGGCAGGATGAGGGCCTTCAGCGCCGGCCAGATCCCTGCTGACCAGCCGGGAAAGCCGCCGGCGGGGAGGAGGCGCAGGCCGACGGCGAACACATAGACGAGCAGCAGCGCGAACCAGAAATTCGGAATGGCGATGCCGAGCTGGGCCGCGCCCATGGCCAGACTGTCGGCGGCGCGCCCGCGCCTTGCCGCTGAAAAGACACCGACGGGCAGGGCGATGGCCGTCGACAGGAGAAGCGCGATCAGGGCGAGCGGCAGGGAGACGACGACGCGCTCGGCAATCAGTGCGGACACCGGTACCGAATAGGTATAGGAGCGGCCGAAATCACCGCCGAGCATGGCGGAGATCCACTCCACATAGCGCAGCAGCACCGGCGCATCGAGGCCCAGCTCGCGGCGCAGCGCCTGCACCGCATCCTCCGTTGCATTGATGCCGAGCATCAGCCGGGCGGGGTCGCCCGGCACGATTTCGAGCACTGCAAAGATCACCACGGATGCCAGCAGCAGGGTAACGCCGCCAAGCGCGAGTCTCCTGCCGATATGGGCAATCATCCGGACCCTCCAATCGGCGCGCCGGAGCCGGGCGGTGACCCGCCGCTACTCCTTCCAGCGCACCCGGGTCATGTCATTGGCCTGCACTGGAGAATTGTGCCACAGCCCTTCGAGCCCGGCGTCCCAGACGCCGATCTTGGGCAACTGGAACAGAAAGCCGTTGACCGCATCCTCGGCAAGAATGCGCTGCGCCTGCTGGTATAGCTCGATTCGCCTCTGCGGATCGCTGGCTCCATCCAGTTCCTCGATCACCGCATCGAAGTCCGGATTGTCATACTGGAAGTAGTAATCATCCCGGGCATAGATCTCGATATCGTTCGGCTCGGTATGCGAGATGATGGTCAGATCGTAATCCTTGCGGGTGAATACCTGGTCGAGCCATTGCGCCCATTCCATCGGAACGATTTCCAGGTTGATGCCGATCTGGCGCAATTGCGCCGCTACGATCTCCCCGCCCTCGCGCGCATAGGCCGGCGGCGGCAGGGTGAGCGTGGCGGAGAATCCGTTTTCGTAACCGGCTTCCTTGAGCAAGGCCCGGGCCTTCTCGACATCGTGCGGATAGGTCCCGGTCAGATCGAGATAGGCCTCGTTGGCGGGCGAGAAATGCGAGCCGATCGGCGTAGCAAGGCCGGCGGCCGCGCCGAGAATGATCTCCTCGCGGTCCAGCGCATGCGCGATGGCCTGGCGCACCTTGAGCTGGTCGAAGGGCGGCTTGCGCTGGTTGGTGGCGAGGATGGTCTCGCCCTCGGTCGCGCCGACCACCACCTCGAACCGCGGATCGGCCTGGATCTGCGCCAGCGAATCGCCGGCGGGCATGTTGGGAAATGCCTGCACATCGCCCGAGAGCACGGCAGGGACAGCGGCGGCCGCATCCGGCACGATGCGGAACTCGACGCGTTCGAGCGCGGCGGGCTCGCCATGATAATCTCCGTTGCGCAAGAGGGTGATGGAGGAACCCTTCGCCCAGGAATCGAACCGGAACGGCCCGGTGCCGACCGGGTTTTCCCGGTTGGTCGCGGCAGTCTCGGGCGCAACGATCACGGCATCGCCCCAGCCCATATTGTAGAGAAAGGCACCCTGGGGCCGCTTTAGCGCCACGCGCACGGTGCGCGGATCGACGACCTCGACCGTATCGATCTGGGCGAAGAGCGGCTTCTGGGCGTTGGTCGAATCTTCCGCCCGGGCGCGATCCAGCGAGAACTTGACGTCGCTGGCGTCAAATTCGCTGCCATCATGGAACTGCACCCCTTCGCGGAGCCGGAACGTATAGACCTTGCCGTCCTCGGAGATTTCCCAGCTCTCGGCAAGGGCAGGCAGCACCTCGCCGCTGGGGCCGATGCGGGTCAGTCCCTCGAAGACATTGGCATAGACGATTTCATCGATGGCGGCCGCCGCGCCCGCGGTCGGATCCAGATGCGGCGGCTCCAGCACGAGGCCGACCACGAGGTCGGTGCGCGCCGAGAATGCCGTGCCTGTCGCAAGAAGCAAGGCGCAAGCGGCGAGGAAGGATCGTTTTCCCGTCATGATGAAGCTCCCAGGGGGCCGCCCGTTTCGTGAATCATTTCCGGCCCGTCGCCTCGAAACTAGCCACCATCGCCCTTCCTGTCAGCAGGAATCGTGCGCGTCTGGTCAATCCGGGGCGTGCAGCAGCCGGTCGAGGCCGAGCGCCATGACCTTGGCCGAATCGATCATGTCGTCGATTCCGACCCACTCATCGGGACGGTGCGCCAGGTCGAGCCTGCCCGGTCCGTAGGCGATGCAGTCATGCAGGTGGCCAAGGCGTGCGATGTGCTTCTGGTCGTAGGAACCCGGCGAGATCACGTAATCCGGCTCGCGTCCGAAAATGCTCCGGATCCCGGCCGCAATGGCCCTCACCACCGGCGCATCCTGTTCCGTCATGGTCGGGAGGATTTCGAGAATGTCGCGCACCTTGTAGTCGAAGCGCGGCCGCTCCCGCTTCAGCCGGTCGAGAATCGTGATGATTTCGGATTTCACATCCTCAAGCCGCTCTTCCAGCAGAAAGCGGCGGTCCAGCGTCAGCCGGCAGGAATCCGGCACGTTGGGGGAGGGGAGGCCCTCATGGCCCTCCGCCTGTCCGCCATGAATGGCGTTGAGGTTCAGCGTCGAGCGCCGCGCCCCTTCCGGCACCACCGGCATGCGCGTCTGCTTGCGGTCGAGCGCGGGATAGAGATCGGCCTCGAAGGCCTCCAGCACCGCGGCCATGTGGCGAATGGCGCAATCGCCGAGAAAGGGCATGGACCCGTGCGCCTGGGCGCCGAGGGTCTCGATCTCGGCCCACCAGGCGCCGCGATGGCCAAGGCAGATCCGGTCCTTGTCCAGCGGCTCGGGAATGATGACGTGATCGACCCGCGGCTTCGAGAACAGGCCCTGCTGCGCCAGGAACGCAACGCCGCCGAAGCCGCCCGATTCCTCGTCGACCGTCCCGGAAATCTCGATCGCGCCGGAAAAATCCGGGTACGCAGCGATGAAGGCCTCGACAGCGATGATGGAGGCAGCAAGCCCGCCCTTCATGTCGCAGGCGCCGCGGCCATAGACCCTGCCGTCGGCGATGATGCCTGCGAACGGGTCGACAGACCATCCCTGGCCGGCCTCGACGACATCGATATGCGAATTGAAATGCACGGTCCGCCCCGGACGCTTGCCTTCCAGTCGGCAGACCACGTTGACGCGCGGGTGCCTGTCATTGTCGCCAGGTGCGCCGATGGCGCGCAGATAGCGGACCGCAAAGCCCGAGCGCGCCATGCGGTTGCCAAGAAATTCGGCGCAGGGCGCATAGGCTTCGCCCGGCGGATTGACCGTCGGAAAACGGATCAGCTCGGCGGCAAGCTCCGCGACTTCCTGCCGGCTCCCTTCGACTCGCTGCAACAGATCGGTGTTCATCGCGCCCAGTTGAAGCCGGTTCGCCGCAAATGGCAAGTCGAAGCTTGTTCAGGGCCGAAGGCTCAACGACTTTGCTGCGGCATGGTGTAGTTCAGGGCCATCCGGCCGCCATCGACCGTGATGATTTCCCCGGTTATGTAGGAGGCGGCGTCGCTCGCGAGGAAATGGACGACAGAGGCGACTTCCGAAGGTTCGGCGCCACGCCCGATCGGTGTTCGGCTCAACATGGCCGACATGGCCTCGCTGCCCTGCAGGACCGTCCGCGCCATGTCGGTCAGCACCGTGCCCGGCGCGACCGCATTGACGCGCACATTCTGCGGCGCGAGGGCGAGCGCCATCGAGCGCGTGAGCTGGTTTACCGCGCCCTTGGAGGCGCAATACGCAACCTGGTCGGGCAGGGCGACCGTGCCATTGATCGAGGACATGTTGATGATCGCGCCATGGCCGCCTTCCACCATGATTCGCGCCGCCTCCTGGGCGCAGATGAAGCTTGCCAGCACATTGACGCGCAAGACACGCTCGAACTGCTCGACCGTGAAATCGAGGATCGGCGCACCCGAGACGATTCCGGCGCTGTTGACCAGCACGTCCAGCCTGCCGGAGACTGCCTTCGCCTCGCGGATCGCGGCGCGCGCGGCATGCTCGTCACTGAGATCGGCATGGATGAAATGGACCGCGCCATCCGCAAATCCTGCCGCCACGGACTGGCCCGCTTCCCGGTCGACATCGACGAGCGCTACCCGGTCGCCCGCTTCCGCGAATTTTTCCACGCAGGCCATACCGATGCCCTTGCTGCCTCCGGTCACGACTACCATGCGTCTCGAATCCATCATTCGCTCCTCTTCCGTCACGACGCCGTTTCAGCGAAACAGCGCCGTGATGTAGCGCGTTTTCCGGTTGAATGGAAATTTTTCGCAGGCCGTGCCCGACCGGAAACTCAATCGCCGAAGCCGCGCCGGAACAGGGGATCATCGCCGCTGCGCTGCTGGCAGATCAGTAGCGCGCAGCTTCCATCGGCCGCCGGAACGCTGCGCAGGACGGTGGTTTCGCCGAAGGTGCAGTGGCCGCCATGATGCACGAAGCGGTCATACAACACATGCGAGCGATTGCGGGGAGAGGGAAATCGGAAGATGACAGCGCCTTCCTGCTGCACCAGCGCGCGCGCCGCCTCGCAGGTGAGGCCGGACAGGGGATAGCGTGAAATTGCCTGCGCATTGCCGGCAGCGAGTAGAAGCGCGCCAAGGATCAGGACGAAACTGCTGCGCATTTCCGGTATCCTTTCCGCATGATCCTCGACCCCCGGATCAGGGTTCTCTCCAATCGAATCGGCGCCACGATCGGATTCCGTGCGACCGCCCGGATTCCTTACGGAAAGCGCTGACCACTTTCCGGGATCATGGCATTTTTGCTTTCGCATGATCTTGTCCGGAAAG
>CAYLGY010000002.1:0-44724 GCA_964383325.1 uncultured Rhizobiaceae bacterium | reverse complement strand
TGACCACTTTCCGGGATCATGGCATTTTTGCTTTCGCATGATCTTGTCCGGAAAGTGCTGACCACTTTCCGGGATCATGGCATTTTTGCATCGCATGATCTTGTCCGGAAAGCGCTGACCACTTTCCGGGATCATGCTGTATCAAACACTGAGAAATGCGGCGGATTTCCGGTCGAAGGCGGAGCTGGTCCGCTTCTCACGCCGCAAGGGGCCGAAAGACGCGCGGGGCGTTGGACATGCTTGCCCTCGTTAACCTTGTTTGCAGGCGATGGCCCGGCATGGTTAAGGAAGGATTGATTTCACCGGAACTTTGCGCGAATGTTACGAAATGTTCCGGTCGAAATCGCGATTGCCGCAAGGCAGGTTTCTCGGCAATACCCCATGATGCTCAGGTCCGCCGCATCTCCTGGGTCCGTGGGGTCCGCCGATCGGCGCAGGTCAGTAACGGTTTCCTCGTACCGTTGACCCGTGCCGGTCGGCCCCTTCTGCTTTTCCAGCTTCGCTTTGCTGACATCGAGCAAGACCATGCAAGCGCGCATGGCACCTGAAGCTCGTTCCACAATTCATTCCACCGGACAGGCCCTCGAGAAGGGGCATGAGGATCGAGGCTGGAGCCTGAACTACTTGATCTTGCCTTCGACGAATTCGACATGCTTGCGCGCAACCGGATCATATTTGCGCTTGCGCATCTTGTCGGTCATGGTGCGGCTATTCTTTTTCGTCACGTAGAAATAGCCGGTATCGGCCGTGGAATTCAGCCGGATCTTGATGGTCGTTGCCTTGGCCATATCGCTTTCCGCAATCTTGTGGAGAACATCCCGCGGACGCCGTGGCGCCATCGCAGTCTCATGGCCGCGACAAATACGGATCGGGCCACGAAAGTCAAGCGCTACTGGCGTAAATCAGATCGTGTCGCGGTGAAACCGGTCGCCGCGGAAGCGGAAATAGGGGATCGGCGCACCGGCCGGCCTGAGTTCCGGATCTGCCTTGAGTCGCAGTGCCAGCTCGCTCAGCACGACCGCGGTGATGCGCGGAATGTCGGCCTCCATGGCTTCTTCCAGCGAAAGCCAGACCAGCCCCTCCAGCTCCTGCGTCGGCCCGCCTTGCGCCAGCTGCACGGAAACAGCGGACAGGGGCGCGGCCAGGAAGCGCGTGTCGAACCTGCGGATGCGTCCTGGCGGCGTCACCGCCCTGGCGACGAACCGCAGCGGCGAGAGATCCGGGACCACGCCCTGTTCCACAAAACCGGACCAGGACGGGCTTGTGGTGCGCAACTGCCCCGGCTGGCCGAGGAGATAGCCGGCTTCCTCATAGGTCTCGCGGATGGCGCTGAGCGCAATGGCGCGGGCGCGCGTGGCGCTGACGGATCGTCCGGGGCCGGCCATCAGGCGGATTTTTTCCTCGGGGTCGAGGTCATTCATCGGAAGGATGCGCCCGTCCGCCGGATCCGTGCGCCCGCCGGGAAAGACGAATTTGCCCGGCATGAAGGCATGGTGGCGCGCCCGGCGTCCGAGAAGCACGTGCGGCACGCCGTCTCGCCAGTCTAGCAGGATCAGCGTGGCGGAATCCACGGGACGCCGCGGTCCCGCCCCCATGGCGCCATCCTCGGCATCGACGCCTTCCATCTCCTTGCGCGTCATTCCGATCAGATCGGAAGCAGATCTAGCTTTCATGTTTCGACAGCTCCGGGTGATCCTCCAGCCGGTCCGGCTCGCCCCCGAAACCGTGCATCTTCAGAGCCCATTGCAGCCCGACGACGCCACCTTTCACTGGCGGCAGCATGGCGAGCGAGGAGAGGATGGTGATCGGGATCCAGATTGCCAGATGTTGCCACATCGTCATGTCGAACAGGGCCTCGAAGCCCATGAAGGCGGCGACGACAACATGGCCGACCACGAGGATGACGAGATAGGCGGGCAGGTCGTCGGCGCGGTGGTGGTGAAGTTCCTCACCGCAATGGCTGCACCGGTCCACGACCTTGGCAAAGGCGCGGAAGGTCTTGCCGACACCACAGGCAGGGCATCGGCAGGCCAGTCCCCGCCAGACGGACCGGCGCAGGTCCCGCGCTTCGCCGTCAGAATGCACCTGACCATCGCCATATACACGAATATCCATGCCGGATTCAGCTCCTGTTGCGCGGGGGACGGGAACGCGCCACTGCGCGCTGCCGGTTTCCGCTCCTGCCGCGGGACTTGTGATAGGAGCGAGCCGATTGCGGCAGGGGGCGCGGCTCGCTTGCCATTTCGAACTGCATTGCGCCGGCCATCGGCGCGACCTCGACGAGTTCCACTTCCACCAGATCCCCGAGCCGGTAGCCGCTTCCGCTGGACCTTCCGACAAGGGCATGGCCGGTTTCGTCGTAGACATAATAGTCGTCTTCGAGTCTGGATACCGGAACGAAACCATCTGCGCCAATATGTTGCAGGCGGACGAACAGGCCGGCGCGGGTGACGCCCGAAATCCTGCCCGCAAAGCGCTGGCCGATCCGCTCGGCAAGATGGGAAGCGACCAGCCGGTCGATCGTGTCGCGCTCGGCCAGCATGGCGCGCCGCTCGCTGATGGAAATGAGACCCGAAATTTCCTCCAGCCGCGCTTCCTCCTCGGGCGCGAGGCCACCCTCTCCAAGCGAGAGGGCGCGGATCAGCGCCCGGTGAACGACCAGATCGGCATAGCGCCGGATGGGTGACGTGAAATGCGCGTATCGCTTCAGGCTGAGGCCGAAATGACCGATATTATGCGGAGAATACTCCGCCTGGCTCTGCGTGCGCAGCACGACCTCATTGACCAGTTGCTCATGCTCCGTGCCGGCAAAGTTCCGCAGGATGGCATTGAAGCGCTTCGGCGTCAGTTCGGCGCCGCGCGCCAGCGACTGCCCGAGCGTGCGCAGGAATTCGCGCAACGCCTCCTGCCGGGCCAGCGACGGCGAATCATGAATGCGGTAGATCAGCCGCTGGCGGGCGGCTTCGAGCGTTTCGGCGGCCGCGACATTGGCCTGGATCATGAACTCCTCGATCAGCCGATGCGCCTCCAGCCGTTCGGGGACGACGATCCGGTCGACGGTGCCATCCGGCCGCAGCAGGATCTTGCGCTCCGGCAGGTCAAGCTCCAGTGGCTCGCGCGCCTTGCGGGCCCGATCGAGCGCATGCCAGGCGGCCCAGAGCGGGCGAAGCACCGGTTCCATAAGCGCCGCGGTCTTGTCGTCGGGTTGTCCGTCGGCGGCATTCTGGGCCTGCACATAGGAGAGGCGGGCCCGCGAGCGCATCATGATGCGATGAAAGCGATGATCGAGCTTGCGGCCATCGGCGGCAAAACGCATCCGCACCGCCATTGCCGGCCGGTCCTCGCCCTCGCGCAGCGAACAGAGATCGTTGGAGATCCGTTCCGGCAGCATGGGAACGACCCGATCGGGGAAATAGACAGAATTTCCGCGCCGCAGCGCTTCCCGGTCCATGGCGCTGCCCGGCAGGACATAGGCCGCGACATCGGCGATCGCCACGATCACGACATGTCCGCCGGGATTGGCCGGATCCGCATCGGGTTGGGCATGGACCGCATCGTCATGATCCTTGGCATCCTCCGGATCGATCGTGATCAGCCCGATGTCGCGCCAGTCCTCGCGTTCGCCCGGCGCGACCGGTTGCGCCGCAGCGGCTTCATCGAGCACCGCCTGCGGGAAGACATGCGGTATCTCATGCGCATGCAGCGCGATCATCGAGATCGATTTTTCCGATGCCACCGAGCCGATCACCGCCGCCACGCGGCCAATGGTCAGCCCGCCCCGCCAGCTGCGTACGGGCTCGACCTCGATCAGGTCGCCGGGCCGCGCCGCGCCCAGTTCCCCGGCCTGCAGCATGATCTCGTTCTGGCGGCGATCGACCGGTTCCATGCGCCAGGTGCCGTCCTCGGCCTGGCGCAGCACGCCGAGCGCCCGTTCCCGCCGCCGCTCGAGGATTTTCATCACGCGCGCCGAATAGGCGGGGCCGACGCCTGCCGCCAGCGGAAAGGTCCGGGCTAGGACGCGCATGCCGATGCCGGGCACCGGGCCCTGGCGGCCGCCCTTACGCTCCTGACGGATGAGCACGACCGGCGCTGGCTCGTCAGCGGCGCCGTTCCATTCGACCGGGCGCGCCAAAAGGTCGCCATCGCCATCGCGGCCATGAATGTCGAGCACTGCCACATGAGGCAGCGAGCCGGTGCGCACCAGGCGCTTGCGCCCGCCCTCGATCAGCCCGTCCGCCTGCAATTCGCGCAACATGTCCTTCAGGGCAATTCGCGCCGGTCCCTTAAGTCCGAAGGCCTTGACGATGTCGCGGCGGCTGGAGCGCTCCGGATGTTCCGCCAGAAAGGCAAGGATCTGGTCGCGCGAAGGCATGCCGGCTTCCGCATCGCGGGCAGGCGATCCTCCTCTAGCAGGCTTGTCCTTCGCCAATCATCCTGCCTTTGTTGACTTGCGGCGCGGGCTGCCTGCCTTTGCCGACTTGGCTGCAATGAGCTGCAATGCCGTTTCCAGGGTGACGCCCTCCGGCTCCATCCCCTTCGGCAGCGTCGCATTGATCTTGCCATGATTCACGTAGGGACCATAGCGGCCATTCTTCACGGTGATCCGGCCACCCACTTCCGGGTGTTCACCGAGATCCTTCAGCGTGCTGGCGGCGGCCCGGCTCCCCGCACCGCGGCTCTTCTTCTCGGCAAGCACGGCGACCGCCCGGTTGATGCCGATGGTGAACACCTCTTCGACATTCTCCAGATTGGCATAGGTGCCGTCATGCAGCACGAAGGGGCCATAGCGTCCGATGCCGGCCGAGATCGGCTTGCCGCTCTCGGGATGGATGCCGATCTCCCGCGGCAGCGCCAGCAAGGCGAGCGCCTTTTCCTCGGTGATGTCTTCCGGCTTCCAGCCCTTCGGCAGGCTGGCGCGCTTTGCTTCCTTGCCGTCGCCGCGCTGCACATAGGGGCCGAAACGGCCGGTGCGCAGGGTGATCTCCTCGCCCGTCGCAGGATCGGTGCCGAGCATGTCCGGCCCGTTGCTGCCAGCGCTTTCCGCATCCTCGCCTTCCGCGCCCAGCTGGCGCGTGAAGCCGCATTCAGGATAGTTCGAGCAACCGACAAAGGCGCCGTAGCGGCTGATCTTGAGCGAAAGCTGGCCCGTGCCGCAACGCGGGCAGCTGCGCGGATCGCCGCCATCGGCACGTTCCGGAAATACCAGCGGCGCCAGCTCCTCGTTCAGCGCGTCGAGCACCTGCGACACGCGCAGATCCTTGATGCCGGCGACTGCTTGCGAGAATTCCTCCCAGAAGTCACGCAGCACTTCCTTCCAGGCGAGCTTGCCGTCCGAAATCTGGTCGAGCTTCTCCTCCAGTGCCGCCGTGAAGTCGAATTCGACATAGCGACGGAAGAACCCCTCCAGAAAGGCTGTAACCAGCCGGCCCTTGGCTTCCGGAATGAGCTGCCGGCGCTCGATGCGGACATATTCGCGGTCCTCGAGCGTCTTCAGGGTCGACGCATAGGTCGACGGCCGGCCGATGCCGAGCTCCTCCATCTTGCGGATCAGGGCCGCCTCGGAATAGCGGGGCGGCGGCTCGGTCGTATGCTTGCTGACCAGTATCGCCTCGCGCTCCAGCGCGTCCTCGGGCCGGATCTCCGGCAGGCGCTTGTCTTCGTCGTCCTTGTCCTCGTCATTCCGGTCGGAATGGGCGGCGATGAAGCCGTCGAAGCGGATCACCGAGCCGGTCGCGCGCAGCCGTGCGGCCTGCGCTCCGTTCATGGCATCGATCTCGACCGTCGTGCGCTCGATCTCCGCTGGCGGCATCTGGCTGGCGATGGCGCGTTTCCAGATCAGCTCGTAAAGCCTTGCCTGGTCGGAATCGAGATATTTGCGCATCTCGGCCGGCGTACGGGCAAAATCGGTCGGGCGGATGGCCTCATGCGCTTCCTGGGCATTCTTGGCCTTGGCGGAATAGTAGCGCGGCTTTTCCGGCAGGTACTTCTCGCCGAACTCGGCAAGGATGGCTTCGCGTGCCCCGGCAATAGCCTCCGGCGCGATCTGCACGCCATCCGTTCGCATATAGGTGATGAGGCCGGCGGTCTCGCCGCCAATATCGACGCCTTCATACAGGCGCTGCGCCACCTGCATGGTGCGCGAAGCCGAAAATCCCAGGCGGGACGAGGCGCTCTGCTGCAGCGTGGAGGTGGTGAAGGGCGGCGCCGGATTGCGCTTCGTGGGCCGGGCCTCCACCGAGCGAACGGCGAACCGGGCGCCGTCAAGCATCTTGCGGATGTCCTCGGCCTCATCCTCGCTGGCGATATCGAGCTTGCCCAGCCTGGCGCCGGCAAACTCGGTCAGGCGGGCCTCGAAACCTTCGCCACGCGGCGTGGCCAATTTCGCGGCGATCTGCCAGTAATCCTGGCGCACGAAACGTTCGATTTCCGCCTCGCGATCGCAGACCAGTCGCAATGCAACCGATTGCACCCGGCCGGCCGACCGCGCCCCCGGCAGTTTACGCCACAGCACGGGCGACAGGTTGAAGCCGACGAGATAATCGAGCGCGCGGCGCGCCAGATAGGCCTCGACCAGCGAATTGTCGATTTCGCGCGGATTGGCCATCGCATCCAGTACCGCCTTGCGCGTGATGGCATTGAACACGACGCGCTTGACCGGCTTGTCCTTCAGGACCTTCTTCTGGCGCAGGACTTCCAGCACGTGCCAGGAAATCGCCTCGCCCTCGCGGTCGGGGTCGGTCGCCAGAATGAGGGAATCGGCTTCCCGGACCGCTTTCGAGATCTCGGTCAGCCGTTTCGAGGATGCGCTGTCGGCTGCCCAGGACATGGCGAAATCCTCGTCCGGGCGCACCGAACCGTCCTTGGCCGGCAGGTCGCGAACATGCCCGAACGAAGCCAGGACCTTGTAGCCCCGCCCGAGATACTTGTTGATCGTTTTCGCTTTCGCCGGCGATTCGACGATGACGACATCCATTTTCGACAAACTTCCCTCATTGACTCGAGCGCCAACCCGCCTTGGCGCTCCGGATCGGTTCGCTTCCTGTCCGGTTCGATCGGTCCGGGCGCAGTTTCGACGCGCACGAGCAGGACATGGGCGCTTCCTGCCGGCTAGCGGGCCGGTAGGTCCAGAATGGCTCCAATCGTCACATGGCTGTGCTTTTCTCTCCGGTCAAGTGCTGACACTACATTTAAGCATTGACGGAAGACTACAACGGAAAGTTGTATAAATAATTGGATTGCAATTAATAGTAATATGTGGAATCGTAGGTTACAACCGAAGAGGGTGAGTGCCTCAAGGTTTTTCAACCTCATTTTCATCCATGGATTGGCGCAGGCAGGTGTACTATTCACGACAGGCAGGGGGGCGGATTGTATGGCTGTAAGTCCGGCGAAGCGGCGTGTGGAAACGCTTGAGTATATTCAGTCCATGCTGGAGCAGCTGCGGGCGATGGCAGAGGCGGAAGGGTGTGACATGCTCTCCTTCCTGATCGAGATGGCTCATCTGGAGGCGCGGGATGCGCTGAACGGCGAGGGGACGCTATCCGTCTCCGGGCAGCAGCGAGACAGCGCCGCCTGAATGGCGCTCCAGCCGCCCGGCAAGGTCGAGTTCAAGCAGGACCATGAAGATCTGGGCCGGATGCAGGCCGCTGTGCCGGATGAGATCGTCGGTCGAGGTGGGCACCGGACCGAGCAGTTCGAGCACGCGTTCGCGCTCGGTTTCCGCCGGTGGCGGTGCCGCCGAAAAATCCGGCGGTTCGCTGAAGAGATCCCGCTTCGGCGGTGTGGCTCCGGTCAGCGGCGCAATCTCCTCGATCAGCTCGGCAGCGCTCGTGACGAGAATTGCGCCATTGCGGATCAGGGCATTGGTGCCGACGGCGCGCGGATCGAGTGGCGATCCCGGCACTGCGAGGACGAGCCGGCCGATCTCGCCTGCCAGCCGTGCCGAGATCAGCGAGCCGGAACGCATCGCGGCCTCGACGACCACGAGCCCGTAGGCAAGTCCTGCGATCAGCCGGTTGCGACGGGGGAAATCCCTTGCCCGCGCCTCCCAGCCGAAAGGCATTTCGGTGATGATCGCGCCGCCCTCTTCCTGGATGCGGCGATAGAGCGGGACATTCTCCGGTGGATAGGGCCGGTTGATCCCGCCGGCAAGCACGCCGATCGTGCCGGTGGCAAGGCTGGCCTCATGAGCGGCGCGGTCAATGCCGCGCGCCAGCCCGGAGACCACCGCATACCCCTCGGCGCCGACGCCTGCGGCAAGACGCTGGGCCATCCGGATGCCGGCTGCCGAGGCGCTGCGCGAGCCGACCATGGCAATTGCCGGCAGCAGGAAGACCGCCGGCTCGCCGGCCACCGTGACGAGGGGTGGGGAGTTGTCCATCTGTGTCAGCAACCGGGGATATTCCGGCTCGCCAATGGCCACCAGCCGTGCGCCCGCCTTGTCGATCGCCGCCATCTCGGCTTCGGCCTGCTCTGCGCTCACGACGGGAATCTGCCTGCGCGCGCCGCCCCGTCGGATCAGCTCCGGCAGCATTTCCAGCGCGGATTCGGCGGTGCCGAACCGGTTGATCAGGTCGCGGAAGGTCGCCGGGCCGACATTGTCGGTGCGAATCAGGCGCAGCCAGTCACGGCGTTGGCGGAAGGTGAGGCGCGGTCGCGCCGCCTCGTTCATCCGCCGCTCCCGATGCGCGATTCCGAGCCCGCTGCCAGACGCCGGATATTGTCGCGATGACGCAGGAAGACGAGGACGCCAAGACCCGCAAAGACTGCCGCGAGCAGGGAGTTTCCAAGCAGCATCAGGACGATGGGTACGATGATCACCCCTGTCAGCGCCGCGAGCGAGGAATAGCGTGAAAGCGCCGCGACCGCGATCCAGGTGACGGCGAAGGCCAGTGCCGCCTGCCAGGCCAGGGCCGCCAGCACGCCGATATAGGTGGCGACGCCCTTGCCGCCGCGAAAGCGCAGCCAGACCGGAAACAGATGGCCGAGAAATGCGCCTGTTGCCGCCGCGATGGCGCCTTTCTCGCCGAAAAGCTGCAGCGCAATCAGCACGGGAACCGTGCCCTTGAGAATATCGGCCAGAAGGGTCAACGCCGCGAGCAGCTTGCTGCCGGTGCGCAAGACGTTGGTCGCGCCGATATTGCCCGAGCCGATCCTGCGGATGTCGCCCTTGCCGCCAGCCTTCCCGATCAGCAATCCGAAAGGGACCGACCCTACCAGATAGCCGCCGGCGAGCGCGACGACCCATTCAGTCAACATTCCTGCCTCCCTGGCTGCGTCCGGTTCATTCCGGGAATATGGTGCGGCCCGCAAGGACCGTTTGCAAGACTCGTCCCTGCATGCGGGCGCCTTCGAAGGGCGTGTTCCTTGACCGGGAGCGCAGCTCGGCTTCCCGGACCAGCCAGGGCCGGTCGAGATCGACGAGGATGAAATCGGCCGCGGCGCCCGCTGCCAGGCTTCCCGCATCCAGCCCGAAGCGGCGCGCCGGGGCGATGGTCATGGCCTCGACCAGGCGCAGCAGCGGTACTTCGCCATTATGATGCAGCCGCAGCGCCGCCGCGAGCAGGGTCTCCAGCCCGATGGCGCCATCGGCGGCGTCGCTGAAGGGCAGACGCTTGGTATCGGCACCCTGGGGATCATGCGCGGAGACGATCATGTCCACGGTTCCGTCGGCAAGGGCGGCGATCAGGGCCTGCCGGTCCTCCTCGGCGCGCAGGGGCGGCGACAACCGGAAGAAGGTCCGGTATTCGCCGATATCGTTCTCGTTCAGGGAAAGATGGTTGATCGTCGCGGCCGCGGTGACGTCGAGCCCCTCCGCCTTTGCCGATCTCACCGCATCCATCGACATCTGCGTCGACAGCGCCGCGGCATGGTAGCTTCCGCCTGTCAGGCGCACCAGCGCCAGGTCGCGCAGGAGGGGGATCAGTTCCGCCTCGCGCGGAATGCCGGGCAGGCCGAGCCACGAGGCGAGCAGGCCCTCGTTCATTACGCCCGTTCCTGCAAGGTCGGGATCCAGCGTCCGGTGCGCGATTACCGCGCCGAAATCGCGGGCATAGGTCAGGGCGCGGCGCATGATCTGCGCATTGCGGATGCAATTGCGCCCATCGGTCAGCATGACTGCGCCGGCGGCGGCAAGCAGGCCGAACTCGGTCATTTCCCGGCCCTCGAGCCCGCGCGTGATGCCGGCCGCCGGGCAGATTCGAACCAGCGAGTTTTCCTTGGCCGCGCGAAGCACGAACTCGACCAGCGCTACATTGTCCACCGCCGGGAGCGTGTCCGGCATCATGATCAGCGTGGTCACCCCGCCGGCCGCCGCGGCCCGCGAGGCGGAGGCAATGGTCTCGCGATGCTCGCTGCCCGGCTCGCCGATATGCACCTGCGCATCCACCAGCCCCGGCATCAGGGCAAGGCCGGTACAGTCGATCCGCTGCGCCCCGTCGGGAATTCCCTGGTTCAGCGCTTCGCGGCCGGCAGCTTCGATCACCGATCCCCGGACGATCAGCGTGCCGATCTCGTCGAGGCCGCGGGCAGGATCGAGAATGCGCGCACCTTCATAGACCCGCCAGCTCATGGCGCCGCCTCCCGGCGTGGATCGAGCAGCGCCTCCATCACGGCCATGCGCACCGCCACGCCCATTTCCACCTGCTGCTCGATCACGCTTTGCGGTCCATCGGCAATATCGGAGGCGATCTCGACCCCGCGATTCATCGGGCCGGGATGCATGACCAGCGCGTCGGGCCGGGCAAGCCTCAACCGCGCCATGTCGAGGCCGAAGAAATGATAGTATTCGCGGATCGACGGGATGAATGCGCCCGCCATCCGCTCCCGCTGCAGGCGCAGTACCATGATGACGTCGGCGCCGGGGAGCCCTTCCTCCATCCGCAGGCAGGCCTGCGCGCCCATTTGCCCGATCCCGGCCGGCAGGAGGGTGGAGGGGGCGACAACCCGTACATTGGCACCCAGCGCATTCAGGAGCAGGATATTTGAACGGGCGACCCTGGAATGCAGGATATCGCCGCAGATCACCACATTGAGGCCGGCAATGCGTCCCTTGTTGCGCCGGATGGTCAGGGCGTCGAGCAGGGCCTGGGTCGGATGCTCGTGGGCGCCATCGCCTGCATTGATGACCGAGCAGCCAACCTTCTGCGCGAGCAGCGCCGCCGCGCCGGCCGATCCGTGCCGCACCACCAGAATGTCCGGCCGCATCGCATTCAGCGTCATGGCCGTGTCGATCAGCGTTTCGCCCTTGGCGACCGAGGATGAGGCCACGGCCATGTTCATCACATCGGCCCCGAGCCGCTTGCCGGCCAGCTCGAAGGATGCCTGCGTCCGGGTGGAGGCCTCGAAGAACAGATTGATCTGGGTACGGCCGGCGAGGGTCGGGTTCTTCTTGCAGGTCCGGCGCGAAATTTCGACCGCCGCATCTGCCCGGTCGAGCAGGCACTCGATGTCTGGCACGGAAAGATTGCCGATGCCCAGGAGGTGGCGATGCGGAAAGATCGGGAAATTGGCTGGATCGTTCATGCTGGACGGGTGCTATACGGAGGCGGCTTGCGATCCGCAAGATGGAATCGGGCCGGTCCCGGATTTTCCGGCAGGGGACGCGCGCGCAGGCGATTCCATTTGAACCAGAAAGGCTCTAAGGTCGCGGCCCGCCAGGTGGCTGCGGCCACACGGCGCCAAGAGGGAAGGGAGTGAGATTCTTGAGCAGGGAAATACCCAACCAGCCGCCATTATTGACCGGCGCCAATGCCTATCGCTCCGATCCGCTCCTCATCCAGCTCAGCGAGGCGATGCCCGATTCGGTGCGCCAGGAGCTGGATGCCGTCGGACGTTTCGTCCATGCGTCCGAGGCGCAGGAACTGGCCAGGCTGGCCAATACGGAAGTGCCGCGCCTGCGCACACATGACCGCCAGGGACGCCGGATCGATCAGGTGGAATATCATCCGGCCTATCACGCCCTGATGCGTCGTTCGGTCTCGCTCGGCCTTGCCTCCTCGATCTGGGAGAATGCCAGCGAGGATGGCGGCCAGCGCCACCAGGCCCGCGCGGCGCGATTCTATCTGATGGCGCAGCTCGAAAGCGGCCATCTGTGCCCCGTCACCATGACCAGTGCCTCGCTCGCCGCGCTGATGGCGGATTCGCAGCTTTTTGCCGAATGGGCGCCACGCATCACCACGCGCAAATATGATTCCAGCCAGCGGGCGCCTGCCGGCAAGGCAGGCCTGACCATCGGCATGGGCATGACCGAGAAGCAGGGCGGCACGGATGTTCGCGCCAACACGACCCGCGCCGAGCCGCTGCGCAACGGCCTGTTCCGGATCACCGGCCACAAATGGTTCCTTTCGGCTCCGATGTGCGATGCGTTCCTGATCCTCGCCCAGGCGCCGCAAGGCCTCTCCTGCTTCCTCGTGCCGCGCTATCTGGGCGATGGCAGCGGCAATGGCCTCGAATTGATGCGGCTGAAGGACAAGCTCGGCAATCGCTCCAATGCCTCGGCTGAAGTCGAATTGCGCGGTTCCATCGGCCAGATGGTGGGAGAGCCGGGCAACGGGGTCCGGACGATCATGGACATGGTGACGCTGACGCGACTGGATTGCGCCATCGCCTCGGCGGCGCTGATGCGGGCGAGCCTTGCCGAAGCCGTCCACCACGCCCGCCACCGCAAGGTGTCCGGCACGAGTTTGATCGACCAGCCGCTGATGGCGCGCGTCCTCGCCGACATGGCGCTGGATGTGGCGGCCGCGACCGGCCTGACCTTCCGGCTGGCGCGGGCCTTTGACGAGGCGGCCTCCAGCCGCGGCGCCGCCGCCTTTGCCCGCGTCATGACACCGGCGACCAAATACTGGGTCTGCAAGAGCGCGCCGGCGCTCATTCACGAGGCGATGGAATGCCTCGGCGGCAATGGCTATGTCGAGGAGGCGCCGCTGCCGCGCTATTATCGCGAGGCGCCGGTCAATGCGATCTGGGAGGGATCGGGCAATGTGATGGCGCTCGATATCCTGCGGGTACTCAAGAAGAACGAGTCCCTGTTCGACGAGGTGATCGAATCGATCGCCGGCGACCTCGGGACGAAAGCGAAATCGACCATCGGCGTGTTGCGGGCCGCCATGCAGGTTGCGGCGCAGGACGAGGCGGCGGCGCGCATCCTGGCTGAGCAGCTTGCGCTGGCGGCGGCGGCGGCCGAATTGCGCCGGCTCGGCTCCAGCTTCATCGCCGATGCCTTTGCGGAAACGCGCCTCGGCGGACAATGGCGCGCCACCTACGGCATGCTGGATCTGCGCTACGATGCACGCGCCATCGTGGATGCGCTCCATCCGCCGGTGAGCTGAGGCGTCTGATCTCTCAGGGCCTGGCGAGGAGGGGCGGCAGACCGGTTCGCTTCCGGCCTGCCGCGCATGTGCCGCGGCCTATTGCAGCCTGCCGGCCGCATGGGCCAGCATCGTGTAGACCTTGCCCGTATCCGAGGCGAGATAGGTCTGGGCCATGTGGTGGTCGCTGTCATTGCGCCGGACATTCTTCAGCAGCTTTTCGAAATCACCGCAATAACGGTCGACGGCGGCGCGGAAATGCTCGTCGGCCTGGTAGCGGCGGCTGATCTCGTCGAAGGTCTGCTGGCCGCGCGCCGTGTACAGGTCGCGCGTGAAGATCCCGGTTTCGCCTTCGAGGCTGCGCCGCCACAGATCGGCGGCAAGGCCCGAATCGATGGCGCCGGAAATGTCTGCCACCAGCGAGCCCAGCGTATCGGAGGATTTCATGGCCGGGCGCGGGGCCGGCTCCTGCTGCGCCGCCACGGCTTCCTCTTCTGCCACGGCGACGGCGGCCGGCACTTCCTCAACCTCGAGGCGTTCCTCCTGGGAGGCGCGCCGCAAGAGGTTCTGCACCCAGCCACCGCCCTGGGACACCGGCTCCGGACGCAGGGGCGCCGGCTTCAGCGTCGCCGCGGCTGCGGCCGGGGCACGTTCCGGCACAAGCTTGCCGGAGCCGCCGAGATCAAAATTGCGCCCGGAGCGGGTGACGATCTCGGACAGTTCCTTCAGCGCGCTGATCTGGTCGGAAATGGCGCGACGCATGGCATGCGTCGATTGTTTCGCCTCTTCCGGCAGATCGAAGACGCCCTTCTTGATGTCGGCGCGGGTGGCCTCGAGCTCGGCGCGAATCCGGGCCGCGGTCTCGCGCACCTCTTCGGTTGCGCCGGCAAAGCGCTCGGTTGCCGCCTCGACGACTTCCGCCAGGGCCTGGCGCATCTGCTCGGCGGCCTTGCGGGTCCGGTTCTGGGCGCTGTCGGCGGACTGGCCGACCAGCGTCTCGAAGGACTTCATCACCCGTTCCACTTCCTCGGACTTGCGCACCAGCCCGTCGACCAGGCGGCTCAGCGCATCCTGCCGCTCGTCGAGATTGGCGGCGAGCCCGTTCTGGGCGGCGGCCAGCAGTTCCGACGCGCTCTGCAACACCTTGCCGTGCTCGTCGAACCGTTCGGCAATCTGGCTGATCCGGTCGAGCGTGTTGTTCGACAGATCCTGCAGCGAGTTCGTATTGCTCTCGAGCAGTTCCGCCGAACGGACGAAGGTCTCGGCCGCAGCGCCTGTGCCTTGCGCGAACTGCTCGGTCGCCCGGGTCAGCCGCGTGTCGACCTCGCCCAGATTGCTGGAGGCCGTTTCGATGAGCTCGCCAAGGCGGGCATTGGAGGAATGCAGCCGGTCGAGCAGGTCCGAGACGTTCTGCGACAGATTGTTGCTGGCAAGCCCGACGGCGGCAAGGGTTTCGTCCGTGCGACGGGCGATGGCTTCCACCAGCTCGGCATTCTGCTGGCGCAGCTTCTCGGAGACCACATTCGTGCTCTCGGCCAGGCGGCCTTCGGCGTCCGACAGGGCGGAGACCGCCTCCTCGACATGGCTGGCAACAGTATTGATGAGCGAGGAATTCTGCACCCGCAGCCGGGCGGTCACGCTTTCCGTGCCTTCCGCAAGGCGCTTCTCCGCCTCGACCATGGCCTGCACGGCCTCCTCGGTGCGCGCGGCAAGGGCTTCCAGGAGGGCGACATTCTGGCCCTGCATGGTTTCCGATGCCTGCATCGTGCTGTCGGCGAGGCGGCTCTCCGCTTCCGCCACGGCCTGCAATGCCTTCTCCACCCGGGCGGCGAGGGCGTTGATCAATGCCGTGTTCTGCTGCTCGAGCTGCTGGCTGGCCTGGCCGGCGCCATCTGCAAGACGCGCCTGCGCCGCGCCAATGGCTTCCAGCGCTTCCTCGACCCGGCTGGACAGGGCGCCGAGCAGTGCGGCGTTCTGTTCGCCAAGCCGGCTGCTGACTTCGCCGGCGCCATCTGCAAGACGCGCCTGCGCCGCGCCAATGGCTTCCAGCGCTTCCTCGACCCGGCTGGACAGGGCGCCGAGCAGTGCGGCGTTCTGCTCGCCAAGCCGGCTGCTGACCTCGGCGGCGCCGTCGGCGAGACGTGCCTCGGCCTGGCCGATATTCTCCAGCGCCTCCTCGATGCGGCTGGACAGGGCGCCGAGCAGGGCAGCGTTCTGTTCGCCAAGCCGGCTGCTGACTTCGCTGGCGCCGTCGGCCAGGCGAAGCTGCGCCTCGCTGATGCCGTCAAGCGCTTCCTCGACACGCCTGGAGAGCGCGGCCAGCAATGCCGCATTCTGCTCGCCGAGCCGGCTGCTGACCTGACCCGCGCCGGCGGCAAGGCGCTCCTCGGCCTCGCTGATGGCGCCAAGCGCCTCTTCCACGCGATCGGCGATCTTGCCGATCAGGGCGGCGTTCTGGTTCTCCAGCCTGGAGCTGATCTCGTCCGTGCCTTCCGCAAGCCGGGCTTCGGCCTGGCGCAGGGCATTCAGTGTCTCCTCGGTGCGATCCATGATGGCGCCGAGAATGATCGAGTTCTGCTCGCGCAGCTTGGTGGCGGCATCGTCCGTCGCCATGGCAAGGCCGCGTTGCAGGTCGATGCCGCTTTCGGCGATGCGCTCGATGAGCGGCTTGGCGGTCTCGTCGAAGATGCGGCTGAGCTCGGCCGAGCGACCGGCAAGCATGTCATTGAGCTCGCGCGTGCGCTGGTCGATCGTGCCGCTTGCCTCGGTGGCGCGCTCGGCGATCCGGGCGTTGAGCGTCTCGAATGCGGCGGTGATCGCTTCGGCGCGGCTGGCGAGATTTTCCTCGCTCGCCGAAAGATGCGAGCTGATCCGGCGGGCCGCTTCCGTCGCGCCGGCGGCAAGGCGCTGCTCGGCTTGGGAAACGGCAGAGATCGTCTCGGTTGCCTGGCTGGCGATGGCCTCGACGAGCAGCGCGTTCTGCGAACGAAGCTTCTCCGCGGTGCGATCGGCGATTTCGGCAAGGTCGAGCTGCAGGTCGCCTCCGCTTTCGATGAAGCGCTCGACTAGCGGGCGGGCGCTGCCCTCGATGATCTGCGACAGTTCCATCGTCCGGCTCATCAGTGTCTCGTTGAGCTGGCGCGTGCGCTCCTCGATGGTCTCGCTCGCATCCTTGGCGCGAAGCAGGATCTGGTTGTCGAGCGAGGCGAAGGAGTCGACGATCGCCTCGGCGCGGGTGACCAGACGGTCCTCGGTATCGGCAAGCTGCTGGCTGATGCGTCCGCCGGCGCGCTCGGCGCCGTCCAGCAGGCGGCGCTCGGCCTCGGACAGCCCGTCGCTGACCTGTTCGGAAATGGTCTCCGCGCTACGCTTCAGGCGGCTTTCGATGGCCTCCAGCGCATTGGCCACGATCTCGTGGCGCGCGGCCAGTTCAGCGGAACTCTGGTGCGTGCGGGCAATGAGCGACTGGTCCGCCTGCTCGAACACGGACAGAAGATCGCCGGCTCGCGACGAGATGAGATTGGCCGTCTGTTCCGAGCGGGTCGTGAAGCGCTGGTCGACTTCCGCAAAGACCTTGTCGGCCGCAGCCGCCAGCGTGTTGCTGACTTCGAGCACCTTGTCGCGCAGCGAGGCGCCCACATGGACGGCACTGCCTTCCAGGGTCTTGCGGATGTTCTCGACGCCCGAGCTCAGCGCGGTCTGGATGGTCGCGGCGCGCTCGCCGATGATTTCGGTCTGGCGCGCGAACGTGTCCTCGATCCGGGCGGTGTCGCGGGAAATGGCCGCATTGACCTCGTCGGCGCGGCTGGAAATTGCCCCGAGCTGCTCCTGCAGCGCCGCATCGATGAGCTGGCGGCTGTCGGCCAGCTTCGCCAGATCCGACTCGATGATGCTGGAGACGTTGCGGCGATTTTCGAGCAGCCGGGCGGCGAATTCGTCCGCCTTCGACTTCAGCATTTCGATATCGGCCGCCAGCGCGTCGGAAATCTCGCCGCGGCTGGTGACCAGCGCCTGCGAGAAGCTGGTGGCGCGGGCCTCGAGCGCCGACAGGTCGGACTCGATTGCCTGGGTGAGCGAGGTCCGGCTCTCGACCAGCGAGCGGGCGAATTCGCTTGCCCGCGCCTCGAGCTTCTGCACATCAGCGTCGAAGATGCCGGAGAGCTCGCCGCGATGCTCGGCCAGCTTGTTGCTGAACTGGCCGAGTCGAACTTCCAGCTCCTCGACATCGGCGCGCAGCATGTCGGAAATGGAGCTGCGGCTTTCCGACAGGATATTGGCAAAGCGTGCGGTGCTGCTCTCGATTTCGGTCGTGGTCGAGCTGATGAGCGACTGCATCTGCTCGCTGATCGCCGACTTGCCGGTTTCGATCACCCTCGCGATCTCGTCCCTGCCGCCATTGAAGGTCGTGGCGATTTCGCGCGTGCGCTCCAGCAGCGATTCGTTGATCTGGCGGGCGCGCAGCTCCAGCGCCGCATTCAGCTTCTCGGAGCCGCCGTCAAGCGCCTCCACCCGGGTCTGGAACTCGGTGATCAGCGCATTGCCGCGTGTCGTCAGCGTGTTCTCGATATCGGCGAGACGCGAATCGAATTCGGACGTCATGGAGCGGGTGGCGCTGCCGAGCAGGGAGACCATGCTGGTCGTGCGCTCGTCGAGGATGCGCGACAGTCCGGCGGTCACTTCGTCAGTGCGCTTGGTAAGCGTCGAGATCCGCGAATCCAGCAGGCTGGCAAAGGCCTCACCCGAAGTGGACAGGCGCGCGACGACATCATCCATGCGATGGTCGATGGAATTGTAGATCTGGTTGCCGCTCTCGTTGAACTTCCCGATCAGCTCGGCGCCGGACTCAGTCAGCGTGTTGGTCAGCAGGTCCGATGCGTTGAGCACGTTCTGGCGGATGATGCCGCTCGCGGCAGCCAGTTCTTCCTTGAGCTGCTCATGGGCGCCAGTGATCGAGGCGCGCAGGCGCTCCGCATGGCTCACCACCATGTCGCGCTCATTGCCGAGCTCGTTGACGAGGCCGCGGATCCGGGTTTCGTTCTCGCTATAGGCGCGTTCGAGCAGGTTGACCTCGGAATGCACCAGCGATTCCAGCTCGACCGCGCGGGCAAGCGTGCGCTCGATGCCTTCGCCCATGGCGTGCACTTCGCGCCGGACGGCCTGGCCGACCGTGATCAGGCGGTCGGCGGCAAGGTTCTCCGGCTCGGCGAGACGGAAGGCGATTTCCGTCATCGACTGGGCGGCAAGGCGCATCTCCTGGGCGCGGCGCACCATGATGGCGAAGGACCAGAAAAGGATTACCGGCAGGAGAACGCCGAGCGCCAGCGCGATGCCCTGCGGCTCGGCGAGGATCATCGACAGGGTGATCGGATTCCACAGGTCGGGGCCATACATGGCATGGCCGACGGCGATGCCCCCGGCGATCCAGGCCGCGGAAATGAGGCCGGTCAGCCACAATATCGTTCTTGGCGCTCGCCGGTTCATCGATTGCAGCAGGCTGCGATAATCCTTGCGGCGATCGTCATTGGCGGGCGCCAGTCCCGGCGCGCGGCGGCCTGCCGTGGCGGGCTCGACAGGGCGCAGATTGACCGGACCGGCCTCTGCGGCCGGGCGTTCAGCTTCCGTTTCCGGCGTCCTGGCGGGCGTCTCCGGGCGGGACCTGGCCGGCTTTGCCGCACGTGCCGTCTCCGCCTCGCGGGCGGACCGATGGGGTGCGGCAGGGGCCGCGGCGGCCGCGGTTGAAGCGGCAGGCGCAGGACGGGCAGGAGGAGGCGGCGTGTCGGACCAGCTTCGCGCCGCGGGCTTCGGCTCCGCCGCCGGCGCGCGCTTCAATTCCTTTTCGTCCCAGCCCCGTCGTGCCGCGGGCTTGCGTTCCGCGCTCGCAGCCGACATTTCATCGGAAGTCTGCGGGCTCGCAGCACTGGCGGACGGCGTGGTCTCCGGCGCGACTGTTGCGCCCGCCCGGGCAGCGGCCGGCCGCGCGGCGCCTGGCTCCGTGCCGGTCGCGGCATCCTTGCTGCCTCCGGCCTCCTTGCGCGGCTGGCTCTCCAGGGCAATCTCCTCGGCAGCCCGGGAAATCTGGGCTTCAAGCTCGTGCATGGAGGGATCGATCTCGTCCGGCGACACGTCGAGATCGAGTCCACTCACCTCGGCCGCGGCCAGATCGAGTTCGGCGTCGAGCGCCGCTTCAAGCTCCAGGTCGACGTCGGTTTCGTTCTGCTTTTCCTTGATGGATTTCCGAGCCATGCCGCCAGTACCCTGTTACTGTGCACGCCTTCGCCGGCAGAAATGCGCGCATCCGGCAGCGTGCGGTTACTTCCAATACACCCGTCCGCATCGTATCGGTACGCATTTCTAATGTGAACCTGGAAAGTGCGTCCGGAGCGAAAGGTTTAACAAATGGTTAACGGCCCCGCAAACACGGGGAACAGTGGCCTGCTCCTGGTGGGCGCGCCTTTGTCGCAACGCGCGATCAGTTGACAAGGCGTCAGGAGTGGCTATCTCCGCGGCAGGGCCTTCCTCGGAACTGGATCGATCATGGCAAAGATTACCTTCATCACGCATGGCGGCGACCAATATGCGGTCGAAGCCGAAAATGGCTCGACTATAATGGAGAATGCCATCCGCAATGGCGTTCCCGGCATCGAGGCGGAATGCGGCGGGGCTTGCGCCTGCGCAACCTGCCATGTCTATGTCGATGATGCCTGGGCGGATAGAGCCGGCAAGGCGGAGCCGATGGAAGAGGACATGCTGGATTTCGCCTATGACGTGCGGCCGACATCGCGACTTTCCTGTCAGATCGTGGTAACGGATGAGCTGGACGGAATCATCGTTCATGTTCCCGAACAGCAGGGATGAAATCGCCATGGAAGCGCCGATCCAAACGGATGTCCTGATCGTCGGGGCCGGGCCGGTGGGCCTGTTCGCCGTCTTTGAGCTGGGTCTGCTCGATCTGAAATGCCATCTGGTCGACATTCTCGACCGGCCGGGGGGCCAGTGCACCGAACTCTATCCCGAAAAGCCGATCTACGACATTCCGGCCATCCCGAGGATTTCCGGCCAGGAACTGGTGGACCAGCTGATGGAACAGATCCGCCCCTTCGAGCCGCAATTCACCTTCAATTCCATGGTCACCGGGCTGGAGCGCCTTGCCGGGGGCGGTTTCCGCGTCACCACCGATCAGGGAGAGCTGTTCGAGGCGCCCGTGGTGGTCATTGCCGCCGGCGGGGGGTCGTTCCAGCCCAAGCGTCCGCCCATTCCGGGGATCGAGGCCTATGAGGATGCGAGCGTCTTCTACGCAGTGCGCCGCAAGGAAGCCTTTGCCGGCCAGGACCTCCTGATCGTCGGCGGCGGCGATTCCGCCCTCGACTGGGTGCTGGCGCTCGAACCGATCGCCCGGAGCGTCACCCTGGTCCATCGCCGGCCGGAATTCCGCGCCGCGCCCGACAGCGTCAAGAAGATGCTGGCGCTGCGCGATGCCGGGCGGATCCGCTTCGAGATCGGCCAGGTCCGGGAGCTGGAAGGGGAAGACGGCGTCCTGCGCGCGGCGCATGTGGAGGGGCCGGAGGGAAAGGTCGAGATCGCCTGCACCCGCCTGCTGCCCTTCTTCGGCCTGACCATGAAGCTGGGACCGATCGCCGACTGGGGCATCGAGCTGGAAGACAATCTCATTCCGGTCGATACCGCACGGTTCGAATCCTCGACGCCCGGAATCTTCGCCATCGGCGACATCAACACCTATCCCGGCAAGCTGAAGCTGATTCTTTCCGGGTTCCATGAGGCCGCGCTCATGGCCCAGGCGGCAAAGCGGATCGTCCATCCGGATGCGCGCATCGTCTTCCAGTACACGACCTCTTCCACGAGCCTCCAGAAGAAGCTGAAAGTGAACTGAAGTCAGCGGGATTTCTTTTTCTTCTCAATCTTTTGCAGTCGATAGTTCAGCAATCGGTCGAAACGATCCTCGAAATTGATGCGCTCGATGCGGTCGAAGCGGTCCTGCGCCAGCCGGTGCTTTTCGAGAATCTGGCCAGTCAGCCGTTCCACCCGGGCTTCGAGCCGGGTGCAATCCCGGCTACCCTCGGCCTGGCCAATGGCCTGTTCGAGTTCGCGGGCATGGTTCATGGCAATGCCGACATGCCGCTCTTCGTGCCGCTTGATGTCTGCGGCGAGAGTCGTCCACAGCAATTGTTCTTCGGACGAAGGCATCCGGCGCGGTTTCCAGCGCGGCAGGGTGATGCGGGCATCGACCGAAACGCGCACCTTGCTTACGGAGCATCGCCCGCTGCCGGCCGTGTAGTCGACGCTCGCCTTGATCTCGACGCGGGTGGCGCCGGGGTGGCGCTCGCCCGAGCCGCTGATGCGCGGTCCACGCCGGGCCATTTCGGCTTCGAGCCCGGCCAGGCTGGAACTGGTGAGCGTGTAATGGGTGTAGCGCTTGCTGAGTGACGGAGCGGCTGCGGCGCTGCCGCCGATCAGCAGCAGCGACAGGAGCAGGCAAGATCCGCGGATGGGCGCGCGCTTCATGATCGATCCATGCGATGGTGGGCGCCAACCTTGGCGTAGCGGACGGGGAACTGCAAGCCATCGGGCCAGTTGATTTCGTCGGGCGGGACAGGATAAAGGGGGCAGACCGAAGCTGGAATCCGCCCCCGTGCAGCATCGCTGGAACCTCGCACATGACAGGCATCTGGATCTCGGCCCGCAGGGGCGGATCATGGGGGTCCTGAATGTGACGCCGGATTCCTTTTCCGATGGCGGGCGCCACGCCAGTCCCGACCGCGCAATCGCCCATGCGGAGCGCATGATCGCGGCGGGCGCCGACATCATCGACATTGGCGGAGAATCGACGCGCCCCGGCGCCGTGGCGGTCAGCGCGCAGGAAGAGCAGGACCGCATCCTGCCCGTGATCGAGGCGCTGGCGCGGCGCGGCGATTGCCTGATCTCCGTCGACAGCTATCGCGCGGAAACGGCCCGGCTAGCCGTAGCGGCGGGCGCCCATGCGGTGAATGATGTCTGGGGCCTGCATCGCGATCCGGCCATTGCGGAGGTCGCGGCGGCAAGCGGCGCCGGGCTGGTCATCATGCATACGGGCCGCGACCGGCAGAAATTGCCCGACGTCATCGAGGACCAGTTCCACTTCCTTTCGCGCGGGCTGGAGATCGCCGCGGCCGCCGGGGTCGGGGCCGACCGCATCGTGATCGATCCGGGTTTCGGATTTGCCAAGGACCCGGCGGAGAATCTGCGCCTCATGGCGCGTTTCGACGAGTTGCACGCGCTCGGCCATCCGATCCTCGCCGGCACTTCGCGCAAGCGGTTCATCGGCGCTGTAACGGGACGGGACGGGGATGTGCGCGACTGGGGCACGGCGGCCACCACGGCGATCCTGCGGATGAAGGGCGCGGCCATCGTGCGCGTCCATGAGGTGGCGATCAATATCGATGCGATGCGTATGGCTGATGCCGTGCTTTCGCATGCGCCGGAAAGGAAAGGCTTGCATGAGCAACGCTGAGGCACGGCCCGCCTACTGGATCTCGATGCGCAATTGCGCCTTCTTCGCCCGCCATGGCGTGCTGGAAGAGGAAGAACGACTCGGGCAGAGATTCTACGTGGATCTGCGCCTGCAGGTTGTTCCGGCGGGGTCGCTGGAGGAAGATTCCATCGAACATACAGTAGATTACGGGGAGGTTTTCAAGGTCATCGAACGGATTGTGACCGGGACGCGGCGGCGGCTCATCGAGACGCTGGCCCTCGATTGCGCGCAGGCGCTGACGGAGCGTTTTGGGCAAATCCGGCGCGCCGAGGTCACGGTCCGCAAGCCGGCGGCGCCGGTTGTCGGCGTGCTCGATCATGTCGAGGTCACGATTGCCTGGCCGGAATGAGGGGGTGAGCGAGCGGGTCTTCATCGGGCTAGGGGGCAATCTCGGCGATCCGGCGCGGAACATTGCCGAAGCGCTGGCACGGCTCGACCGACACCCGCAGATCCGCATCGTCGCGGCATCGTCGCTCTATCGAACCGCGCCCTGGGGGCGGCTGGACCAGCCCGATTTCATCAACGCCGCCGCCGAGCTGGCGACCCGCCTTGCACCTCGCCAATTGCTGGCGCACTGCCTTGAGGTGGAGCGCGCCCTGCAGCGCGTGCGGGACGAGCGGTGGGGCCCGCGCACCATCGACATCGACATCCTCCTGTTCGGCGATCGGGCGCTGCGCGAGGAGGGGCTGGAAATCCCGCATCCGCGCCTTGCGGAGCGCGCCTTTGCCCTCGTTCCGCTGGCCGAGATCGCCCCGGATGTGCAGGTCGGTGGCGAAACGGTGGCAATGCTGGCGGGAAGGCTGGATGCAAGCGGCGTCCACAAGCTCGACCGCCGCGCATTTCCGTGCTGATCCGGTCGGGTCGCCGTGGGCCGGAAAGCGGCACCCACTTTCCGGGATCCATTGTTTCCTGTTGGCGCTTGATCTTGTCCGGAAAGCGGCATCCACTTTCCGGGATCAAGCGCTAGATCGAGAAGCTGGTGCCGCAGCCGCAGGACGCGACGGCGTTCGGGTTGCGGATCTGGAAGGATTGGCCCATCAGGTCGTCGACGAAATCGATGACGGATCCGCCCATGTAGACCAGCGATAGCTCGTCGATGAGCACCGTCGCGCCGTCCCTCTCGATCGCTACATCATCCGGATTGCGCTCGCCGGTGAGGTCGATATGGTAGGAAAAGCCGGAACAGCCGCCGCCTTCCACAGCAATGCGCAGGGCGATCTTGTCCGGTTCGCGGGCGAGAATCTGGTTGATCCGGGCGGCTGCCGTCTCGCTGAGTTCGATCTTCTGCATCTGTCTGTCTGCGGTTCATGCCGTCCGCCGCGAGGCGGGGCTTGCCTGTGCCTTTCAGGGAAAGGTATGTAGCGGACAGCGCCAAGTCAACGGGCCCGCAACGCAATGGAACCTGAAGGCTCTCGCATGATCGGCTATGGCTACGAACCGCGCGCCGTCCATGCCTGTCATCCCGAGCAAAGCCGCGGCCGGCGCGTGCCTGAGCCCGATAGCCCGACACGCACCGCCTTTCAGCGCGACCGCGACCGGATCATCCACAGTACCGCCTTTCGCCGCCTGAAGCACAAGACCCAGGTTTTCGTCGCCCACGAGATGGACCATTACCGCACGCGGCTCACCCATACGATCGAGGTGGCGCAGATAGCACGGGCGCTGGCGCGCTCGCTGCGACTCGATCAGGATCTGGCGGAGGCGGTTGCGCTCGTGCATGATTTCGGACACACGCCCTTCGGCCATTCCGGCGAGGACGTCCTGAACGAGCGGTTGGCGCCCTGGGGCGGCTTCGACCATAACGCCCAGTCCTTGCGCATCGTCACGCGGCTGGAGAATCGCTATGCCGCCTTCGAGGGGCTGAATCTCACCTGGGAAACGCTCGAAGGCCTCGTCAAGCATAATGGGCCGCTGACCGGTCCGCATGCCCCGCCGGATCCGGTGTCGCCGGCCATTCTCGCCGTTGACCGGGCCTTCCCGCTCGATCTCCATCGTCATGCCTCGCTCGAAGCGCAATGCGCCGCAATTGCCGATGACATCGCCTATGATACCCACGACATAGACGATGGCCTGCGCTCGGGTCTCCTCGATCTCGAAATGCTGGAGGAAGTGCCGCTTTGCGCCCGGATCCTCGGCGAGATCCGCGCGCGCCATCCCCAGCTCGATCCGGTGCGGATGGTGCATGAACTGACCCGGCGACAAATCACCGCGATGGTGGAGGATGTGGTGACGAACACGCTGGCGGGGCTGGCGCAATTGCGGCCCGAATCGGCAGATGAGGTGCGCGATGCCGGGCGCGCGCTGGTTGCCTTCGGCGAGGAGATGCAGGCGCGCGAGAAGGAGTTGAAGGAATTTCTCTTCCAGCGCCTCTATCGCCATCCGGACGTGCTGGCGGTGCGCGAAGTGGCCGAGCGCGTCGTCAGCGAGCTGTTCGATGCCTACATGGCCGATCCCGGCGCCATGCCCGAGAATTGGCGGTCGGGGATGGAGAACGCGACTGCCGCCGTGCGGGCGCGCCATATCGGCGACTTTCTTGCCGGAATGACCGATACCTATGCGCTGAAGGAATATCGACGACTGTTTGACCGCAATGTGCAATTGGGCTAGGCCGCAGCCTGTGCAGATTCAGAAGAAGCGACCCCGATGATGCAAGAAATGAACATATTCGCATCGATCCGCGCCCTTGTCATCGAGACGGCGGAACAGCTTGGCGTTCCGGAAGGGGAGGAAGAGGAATCCCCCTATACGCGTATCACGGTCGAGCCGCCGCGGGACGCTGGCCATGGCGATCTCGCAACCAATGCAGCCATGGTGCTCGCGAAGGCCGCCGGCGTGAAGCCGCGCGAGCTGGCCGAGCGAATCGCCGGGGCGCTGCGCGGCCGCGAGATCTTCACCGACGTGTCCATTGCAGGTCCGGGCTTCATCAATCTGCGCCTGTCCGCTGAGTTCTGGCACCAGCATCTGCTATCCATCCTCGAGGCGGGCGCCGATTACGGCCGCTCGCGCGCCCTGAGCGGCCAGAAGATCAATGTGGAATATGTCTCCGCCAACCCCACCGGACCCATGCATGTCGGTCATTGCCGCGGCGCGGCTGTCGGCGACGTGATCGCCAATCTCATCGACTTTGCCGGCGGCGATGTAACCAAGGAATACTACATCAACGATGCCGGCGCGCAGATCGACGTGCTCGCCCGTTCGGTATGGCTGCGCTATCTTGAGGCGCTGGGCGAGCCTATCGCCGAGATCCCGGCCGGCCTCTATCCGGGCGAATATCTCGTGCCTGTCGGCCAGCAACTGGCGGCCGAATTCGGCGGCGAATTGAAGACCATGCCGGAGGAGGAGGCGCTGGAGATCGTGCGCAACCGCGCGATCGACGCGATGATGACGATGATCCGCGACGATCTGGCGGCGCTGAATGTGCGCCATGACGTCTTCTTCTCGGAACGGCGCCTGCATGAGGACAATGCAAGGGCAATCCGCACCGCCATCAACGAGCTGACGCTTTCGGGCCACGTCTATCGCGGCAAGCTGCCGCCGCCCAAGGGCCAGAAGCCCGAGGACTGGGAGGATCGCGAACAGGTCCTGTTCCGGTCCACCGCCGTTGGCGACGATATCGACCGCCCCTTGCAGAAATCCGATGGCAGCTACACCTATTTCGCCGCCGATGTCGCCTATTTCAAGGACAAGCTGGATCGCGGCTTCGATGAGATGGTCTTCGTGCTCGGGGCCGATCATGGCGGCTATGTAAAGCGGATGGAGGCTCTCAGCCAGGCGCTCGCCAATGGCCGCGCCCGCCTCACCGTCGTGCTGTACAATCTGGTGCGGCTGTTCCGCGATGGCGAGCCGGTGCGCATGTCGAAGCGTTCCGGCGATTTCGTCACGCTGCGCGAGGTGGTCGACGAGGTTGGCCGCGATCCGGTGCGGTTCATGATGGTCTATCGCCGCAATATGGAAATGCTCGATTTCGACTTTGCCAGGGTGATGGAGCAGTCCAAGGACAATCCGGTCTTCTATGTCCAGTATGCTTCGGCGCGGTGCCATTCGGTCTTGCGCCAGGCCGATGCGGAGCTGGCACTGGGCCCGGCCGAGCGCAACGAGATTGCGCGGCACATCCATCTCCTCACCGATGAAAGCGAAATTGCGCTGATCCGCAAGCTTGCCGAATATCCACGCGTGATCGAAGGCGCGGCGCTACATTACGAGCCGCATCGACTGGCGTTCTATCTCCATGATCTTGCCTCCTCGCTCCATGCGCACTGGAACCGGGGCACGGAACGCGAGGACTTACGCTTTATTAAAGCCGACCAGCCAGAATTGACCGCAGCCAGGCTGGGGCTGGTGCGTGCAGTTGCGCATGTGCTGACCTCCGGCCTGACCCTGATCGGGGCAGATGCGCCTGAAGAAATGCGTTAGCCGCGACAGTACAGGCAATAGTAACGTCACCTTTTGCCCACATTGCTCTGGTAGCGGCAACAGGATGATTACGCGTCGCAATTGACCGGCGCCGGCAAGCATGGGGAAAATATGGCAGGTCCCGAACAACCCGACAGATACATTCCTGCGTCTCGCGAGGAAGATGACCCGATCGCCGAGCTTTCGGAAATCATGCGCTTCGATCTGGCTGTTGGCAGGAACTCCGGAGAGGAACCTGGCATCGACCTCGAGAACGAGCTGATGGGTGCGTTTTCCGATCTGCCGGAACACAAGCCCGGCCCCGAAGCGCCTGAAAGCGAAGCCGAAATCTCCGCCGATCTGGCCGCGGCGATGCGCGAGGCCTTCCCCGAGGGAGCGGAAGAACCCGATCCGGCGCAGGAATCCGGCGAGCCCGTGGTCCCCGTGGACCTGGAGAGCCAGTTGCAGGCGCTTCTGGCCGAGCTGGACGGAGGCAAAACGGAAACGGCGCCAGCGCATGGCGACGAGGAAGTGAGCGCGGATGCCGGGGAGGCCATTGTCGGGCCAGCCGACCCGGTCGGCGACGTCGCAGCGCAGCACATGTCGGCGCAGGCATGGGAGGAGCCTGACGAGGCCGAGGCAATGACGGCCGAGGCGCCCGAACCTTACGAAATTGCGCCGCAGGACCCCGAGGTGGAGTTCGAGGACGAGCTGAGCCAGGTCATTGCCGGGTTGAGCCAGGCAGCGCATCCCCAGACGCCAGAGCCGGTGCCTGTGCAGCAATGGGCCGAGGACGAAGCGGTTGCGCCTTCCATGGCTCCGCCACTGCATCCTGCCGGCGTGCCGATCGAAGAGGAGATGTTCGCGGACGGGGAGGGACAGCTTCCGGCTCAGCCGGCGGAATTTGCGCCGGAAGAGGCCATGGCCGGCGATGCTCCCGAGATCGAGACCACCGAATTGCCTGACATGATCGAGCCGGTGGGCGACGATCTGGACATACCGGAGATTCCGCTCGAAGTGGGGGCGGACCTTCCTGCCGATACATATCTGGATAATGAATATAGTCTGGATATCAATGAGTTGGGTGGCTTTGATCAACAAAGGGATGAGCTTGATGAAGGTGCGTATGCGCAGGAGCCGCAAGCAAATGCGCAACCGGTTCGCGATGACGAGTTCGAGGATTTCCTGATTGCCTCCAGTGCGAGCACCCAGTCTGCGGGCCATCGGGGCGGGGTTGCCGCTCCTGCAGAACTGGACGAGATCAGCCTTGCGGAGCCGGCCTATGGTCCGGAGGCATCCCGAGGCTATGGCAACGGGGACCTGGAGGATCCCGATTTCTACTTTGCGCCGCTGGATGAGGATGAAGCGGGGCAGGGCAATGGCCGCCGCTACGGGCTGATGATCGCGGCAGCGGTTGCCACCGTGGCGATTGCGGGCGGCATCGGCTATTTCGCCTTCTCCGATGGCGGCGGGGGCGACGGTCCGGCGCTGGTTCAGGCCGATCCGGATCCGCTCAAGGTCAAGCCCGAAAATCCCGGCGGGGCGATGGCGCCCAATGCGGACAAGGCCGTCTACGACCGGGTTGCAGGGCAGGGCGAGAGCGAAAGGCCGGCCCAGCAGACCTTGATCACGACCGAAGAGGAGCCGATCGACCTTGCCGCCGCGACGGCAGAGCAGCCGCGCGTCGTGCTGCCGAGTTCCGGCGAGGTTCCGGCCGCCGTGCCGGTTCCGGCCGATGATTCCCCGGCTTCGGTGGATGATGCCCCGGTTCCGGAGCCGGCCAAGGCTGAGGACCGGATCCTGCCGGAGGAGACCGATCGCGGTGCGCTGGCCGAGGAATTCGTCACGGTCGAGCCGCGCCGGGTGCGCACCTTGATCGTCAAGCCCGATGGCACGCTGGTTCCGCGCGAGGAGGAAGCCGCGCCCGTGACCGCTGAAGGATTGCGCACCACGACGGGCAGTGACGCCCTCGTCGCGCCGACCAGCCCGGCAGTTTCGGGCGCAGCGGCGGAGGCGGGCGCAGGCCCGACGGACGATTCCGCTGCCGGCGAGGTCGTGCCGACGCCCGCGCCACGCACGGAGCGTGCCGAGGCCGCGCCGGCCGCGAGCCCATCGACAGCACAGCCGGCGGCGCCGTCGCCTGTCGCCGAAAGGCCGGCTGATCCGCCGGCGGCGCCTGCAACGCAAGTCGCCTCCGCGCCAACAGCCCCGGCGGGCGAAGTCGAATATTGGGTGCAGGTCTCCTCGCAACCGACGCGCGAGCTGGCGCAGGCGAGCTATACCGATATTGCCCGCCGCTACGGCAATCTCGTCGCGGGCAGGGCGGTCAATATCTACCCGGCCGAAATCGAGGGCCGCGGCACCTTCTATCGCGTGCGTGTCGCCGGGGGCAGCCGCAGCGAGGCCAATGCGCTTTGCGAGCAGCTGAAGAGCGCGGGCGCCGGCTGCTTCGTGTCGCGATAATCCTTGCTGCCCATCCGGTAGTCCTTCTTGGCAGGCGCCGCCCTGTTGGCGGCGCTGGCGGCGATTCCATTCCATCAGGAAAGGCTCTAGACTTCCGCAATGACCGAATCGAAAGCCATGATTCTCGGCCTGTCCGGAATCCGCGTGACGGAAGCTGAAGCCGAATTCTTCCGGGCGGAACGCCCCTGGGGGTTCATCCTCTTTGCGCGCAATATCGGGACGGAGGCGCAGGTTCGAACCCTGTGCGCAGATCTGCGGGCTTGTATCGGCAGGGCGGATGCGCCGATCTTCATCGACCAGGAGGGCGGCCGGGTCCAGCGCCTGCGCCCGCCATTGGCGCCCGACTATCCGCCGGCTGCGGCCATCGGCGCCCTGTACCGGGCGGATCGCGAGGCGGGCCTTCGCGCCGCCTGGCTCCTGTCACGCCTGCATGCCTTCGATCTGGCAAGGCTCGGAATCAATGCCGATTGCCTGCCTGTGCTGGACGTGCCGGTCGAGGGCGCCAGCCAGGTGATCGGCGACCGGGCGTTGGGACCGGATGCCGCAAGCGTGACGGCGCTGGGGCGCGAGGCCATTGACGGCCTGCTCGCCGGCGGCGTGCTGCCGGTCATGAAGCATGTTCCCGGCCATGGACGCGCCGGTGCCGATAGCCATTTCGAACTGCCGCGCGTCGACGCCCCGGCCGAGCTGCTGCGCCAGAGCGATTTCGCGCCGTTCCGGGCATTGCGGGATTGCCCGATGGGCATGACCGCGCATGTCGTCTACGAGGTGTTCGACCCCGTCCGGCCCGCGACGACCTCGCCGCGCATCATCGGCGAGATCATCCGGGGCGAGATCGGCTTTGACGGCTTGCTGATGAGCGACGACGTCTCGATGCAGGCGCTGAGTGGCGGTTTCCGGGAGCGCACCGAGGCGATCTTCGCGGCGGGGTGCGATGTGGTGCTGCATTGCAATGGCGACATGGCGGAAATGATGGCCGTCGCGGCCGCGACGCCGGTTCTTGCGGGAAAGTCGCTGGAGCGGGCGGCGGCGGCGCTGGCGCGGCGCCAGCCGGCCGGCGCGCTGGAGGAAGCGCGGGCGCGGGCGGAATTTGCCTTCCATCTGGGCCAGGTGGCCTGAATGCGTGGCGCCGGGGCCAGCGACAGGGCCTTGCCGTTCGATGCGCCGTCCGGCCCGTCCCGCGGCGAGTCGGACAGTCCCGCCGCCCTGGTGATCGATGTCGACGGGTTCGAGGGGCCGCTCGACCTGCTCCTGCATCTGGCGCGGCTGCAGAAGGTGGATCTCGCCCGCATCTCGATCCTGGCCCTTGTCGAGCAATATCTTGCATTCATCGAGCGGGCCCGGGCATTGAAGCTCGAAATCGCCGCCGACTATCTGGTCATGGCGGCATGGCTTGCCTATCTGAAGTCGCGCCTGCTCGTGCCGCAGAAACCTAGCGAGGCACCGGGCGGCGAAGAGATGGCGGCCCTGCTGCAATTCCGGCTGCGGCGGCTCGAAGCCATCCGGAGCCTTGGCGAAAGGCTGATCAATCGCGACCGGCTGGGCCGCGAATTCTTCGCGCGCGGCATGCCGGAGACGGTCGTGGTCGAGCGGCACAGCCGCTTTCAGGCCACGCTTTACGATCTGCTGACCGCTTATGCCGGCTATCGCCAGCGGGCGGCGATCACCCGGGTGGAGATTGCCGGCCGTTCGGTTTGGTCGCTGCAGGAGGCGCGCGAGCGGCTGGAGCGCATGCTCGGCAAGGTCGAGGACTGGACGGCGCTGGACGGCTTCCTGATCGAGTTTGCCGTGCCGGAGACGGCGCGGGCAACTGCGATTGCCAGCAGTTTCGCGGCGAGCCTGGAAATGGTGCGCGAGGGAAAAATGGAGATTCGTCAGGCCGAAGCCTTCTCGCCGATCTATCTGCGCCGGCGCGCGGCAGCGGAGCGGGAGGTTGCCAGGAGCGATGGATGAAGGCGCAATGGATGAGGGCGCGATGAACGGGGCGAGCCGGCACCTTGAGGCTGGCGATGGGGCGGAGGCGCTTGCCACCGCGGCGGTGGGCCTGCCCGTCAGCGAGGCGATGCGCCGGGTCGAGGCGATCCTGTTTGCCTGCGCGGAACCGGTCAGCGAACAGGCGCTCGCCGAGCGGCTGGGCAAGGGGACGGATCTCGGCGAGGTCCTGGCAGCGCTCGAGGCCCATTATGCAGGCCGGGGCGTCAATCTCGTGCGGATCGGCGATTGCTGGGCGTTCCGGACTGCACGCGATCTCGGTCATCTGATGAGCCGGGACGAGGTGACGCCGCGACGCCTGTCACGGGCCGCGCTCGAAGTGCTGGCGACGATTGCCTATCACCAGCCGGTGACCCGCGCCGAAATCGAGGATGTGCGCGGCGTCGAAACCTCGAAGGGTACGCTGGACCTGCTGCTGGAGACCGGGTGGGTGCGGATGCGCGGTCGGCGCAAGTCTCCGGGCCGGCCCGTGACCTATGGCACGACCAATGCCTTTCTCGATCATTTCGGACTTTCGGAATTGCGCGATCTGCCGGGCATCGACGAGTTGAAAGGGGCTGGCCTCCTTTCGACGCGCCTGCCTTCGGATTTCACCATGCCGATTCCCCCTGCAAGCGCCGATCTTCTGCAGGAGGATGAGGAAGCGCTGACCGATATCGATCTGGAGGAGCTCGGCCTGCTGGCGCCCGGTGGCGATGATGGGTGAGCATGGGCGGCATGGTTGAGCGTACACTGGCCGCGCCCGCCGGCGTTTCCTTCGCGGCAAGGCTGGCTTTCGAAGAGGTAAGTCATCAATATCGCGGCGGCCCGGTGATCCTGGACCGGGTGAGCCTGGTTGCGGAGCCGGGCCAGGTGCTTTGCCTGCTCGGCCCGTCAGGGTCCGGCAAGACAACCCTCCTGCGCATTGCGGCCGGCATTGCGGCGCAGAGTTCCGGCCGGGTTCTGCTCAATGATCGCGAGATTGCCGGCCCGTCAGTATTCCTGCCGCCGGAGAAGCGCGCCGTCGGGCTGGTATTCCAGGATTTCGCCCTGTTTCCACACATGACCATTCTCGAAAATGTGAGATTCGGCCTGACGGCGCTGAGCCGCAGTGAATCGGAGCAGGAGGCTCGCCGGGCGCTGGAAAGGGTGGGGCTTGCGGGCTATGCGGATGCCTATCCACATGTCCTGTCGGGTGGCGAACAGCAGCGCGTGGCACTGGCGCGGGCGCTGGCGCCCCGGCCAGCGGTCCTGCTGATGGACGAGCCGTTCTCCGGCCTCGATTCGCGCCTGCGGGATTCGATCCGTTCCGAAACCCTGGCAATCCTGCAGCAGAGCCGGGCGACTTCCGTCATCGTTACCCATGATGCGGAAGAGGCGATGCGCCTCGGAGACCGGATCGCCCTCCTGCGGCGTGGCCGGCTGGTCCAGGTCGGCACCGGGGAAGAATTGTACCAGCGGCCGGTGGACCTCTTCACCGCCGGTTTCTTCTCCGAGCTCAACCTTCTGGAGACGAGGATTGCCGGCGGTGCTGCCGACACGCCGTTCGGGCGGTTTCCTGCCCCGCATCTGCAGGACGGGCAGGCCGCGACCGTGGCCATCCGCCTCAGCGGCATCGAAGTCGGGGAAACCGGCGTCGAGGCCCGGATCCTGTCGCGGCGGTTTCTCGGGGTCGTGGAGGTGCTGCGTCTGGCGGTCTCCGGGCTCGAATCTCCGCTTCAGGCCCGCATTCGCTGCGGCATCATTCCGCCCGGAATCCGTGATATGCGTATTTCAGTTCGCAATTCTGATGTACTTGTGTTTGAAAGGCGTAGCGAAAGCGCATAGATCAGGACAGGACGCTAAAAAAGAGGGTAGTCATGGGTTCATTTTCAGTCTGGCATTGGCTCATCGTTCTGGTGGTCGTGTTGCTCCTGTTCGGGCGCGGCAAGATCCCCGAGCTGATGGGTGATCTGGCCAAGGGCATCAAGAGCTTCAAGAAAGGCATGAGCGATGACGACCCGGCAAGCGCGGAAGATGCCCGCGTCGTCGAGCATCGTGCGGATGAGTCGGTGAAGGACGGGCGCGAGAAGGTCGGAAAGTCCTGACTTGCCGCTGCCCTGTCATTGGCTGGCCGGATGAGACATGATGTTTGATATTGGCTGGAGCGAACTGTTCGTTATCGGCATCGTGCTGCTGGTCGTTGTCGGGCCGAAGGAGCTGCCCGCAATGCTGCGGACCTTCGGCCGGACGACGGCGAGGATGCGCGGCATGGCCGGAGAATTCCGCAAGCAGTTCGACGAAGCCATGAAGGAGGCCGAGCTCGATGAGGTGAAGAAGCTTGCGCAGGATGCGCGCAAGCTCGATCCGACTGCCGAGATCCGCAAGAATCTCAACCCCTTGAAGAAAATGGGCGATGACATCCGGTCGGGGCTGAACGATGCGGTGAAGCCGGCAGCAAAGCCTGCCGCGACAGGAGCGGCGGACGCTGTGCCTGCTGCCCCGGTCGCTGAAGTCGCCCCCGCACCCGCTGCCCCCGCCGGGGAGGAGCCGAAGGGTGCAATCCAGCCGGCGCCCACGGCGGCGAGTGCGGATCCGGCAGTCCAACCTGCGCCCGCGCAAGCAGAAGCACCCGCTGCCGGCAAGGTTGCGGCGGAAAGGAAGCCAGCGACGCCGCGCGCCTCCCGCAAGCCGGCTGCTGGCAAGGTCGCGAAGGGCGGCGCCGCGGCCAAGCCTGCGGCGAGCGCCCGGCCGGCTGCAAAACCCAGTGAAAAGTCCACCGAACCCGGAGCATCGAGTTGAGCAGGGAAGAAGACGACGAGATCGAGAAGTCGTCAGCGCCATTGATGGAGCATCTGATCGAACTTCGCTCGCGCCTGATGTGGTCGCTCGGCGGGTTCTTCGTCGCGTTTCTGATCTGCTTCTTCTTTGCCAAGCAGATCTTCAACCTCCTGGTGATTCCGTTCACCTGGGCGGTCGCCTGGGCAGGTCTCGACCAGGGCAAGGTCGAGCTGATCTATACGGCGCCGCAGGAATTCTTCTTCACCCAGATCAAGATCGGCATGTTCGGCGGCCTGGTGATTGCCTTTCCGCTGATCGCGGCGCAGCTGTACAAATTCGTCGCGCCCGGGCTGTATCGCAATGAGCGCGCGGCGTTCCTGCCCTTTCTCGTCGCCTCGCCGATTCTGTTCCTCATCGGCGCATCTCTCGTCTATTTCTTCTTCACCCCGATGGTGATGTGGTTCTTCCTGACGATGCAGCAGGTGGGGCCGGACGAGGAGATCCAGATTTCGCTCCTGCCCAAGGTCTCCGAATATCTGGGCCTGATCATGACCCTGATCTTCTCCTTCGGGCTGGTCTTCCAGCTTCCGGTCGTCACCACCCTGCTGGCGCGGGTGGGGCTCCTGAGCGCGCGGGCGCTGCAGGACAAGCGCAAATGGGCCATTGTCGGCGCCTTCGTCGTCGCCGCGGTCCTGACGCCGCCCGATCCGATCAGCCAGATCGGCCTTGCCGTGCCGACCATCCTTCTTTACGAGGTGGCAATCTGGTCCGCCCGCATGGTCGAGAAGAAGCGCGAGGAAGAACGGCTTGCCCGCGAGGCGAACTCCTCCACGGCAGACGGCACCAGGCAAACCACGGCGAGTTGAGCGCCCGCCTCTGACGCGGGTGCCGGCTTGACGTTTGCTTCGTTCCAGACCAAGAACGTGATTTCCCATGCTCGACATCAAATGGATTCGTGAAAATTCCGCGGCGCTGGACGAGGCGCTTCGCAACCGGGGCAGCGAACCGGCTGCCGACCGCCTGATCGAGCTCGATGAGGCCAGGCGCACCCATATCGCTGCCTTGCAGGAAGCGCAGGAGCGCCGCAATGCCGCCTCGAAGGAAATCGGCAATGCGATGCGCAATGGCGAGATGGAGCGGGCGGAACGCCTGAAGGGGGAAGTCGCCGAAATCAAGGGCTTCATCCAGTCGGGCGAAGAGGAGCAGCGTCGGCTTGAGCGGGCCCTGCAGGATGCCCTGGCGCAATTGCCGAACGTTCCGCTGCCGGATGTGCCGGTGGGTCCCGATGAAAGCGCCAATGTGGTCGTCGCCACCCATGGCGAGCCGGCCAGCCCGGGCCATGTGAAGGAGCATTACGAGCTTGGCGAGGCGCTGGGCCTGATGGATTTCGAAACTGCCGCGAAGCTTGCCGGCAGCCGCTTCACGGTGCTGAAGGGCGCGCTGGCGCGAATGGAGCGGGCGCTCGGCCAGTTCATGCTCGACCTGCACACGCAGGAACATGGCTATATGGAAGTACAGCCGCCGCTCCTGGTGACGGACGACATCCTGTTCGGCACGGGGCAATTGCCGAAATTCTACGAGGACCAGTTCGTCGCCTATTCGGGCGGCGATCTGGAGGCGGAACGGACCGGGTCGGGCCAGTATGTCGGGCGGGTAGTCACGAAGGACCTGCCGGATCCGGATCGCCGCTGGCTGATTCCGACTGCAGAGGTTCCATTGACCAATCTGGTGCGCGAACAGATTCTCGATGCGTCGGCCTTGCCCCTGCGCATGACGGCGCTCACGCCCTGTTTCCGCTCCGAGGCAGGTTCGGCCGGACGCGACACGCGCGGCATGTTGCGCCAGCATCAGTTCAACAAGGTCGAGCTGGTCTCGATCACCGATGCGGAGAGCTCGGCCGCCGAACTGGAACGGATGACGGCTTGCGCGAGCGAAGTGCTGAAGCGTCTCGGCCTGCCTTTCCGTACCGTGCTCCTCTCCACCGGCGACATGGGCTTCGGCGCGCGCAAGACCTATGATCTGGAGGTCTGGCTGCCGGGGCAGGGCGCCTATCGCGAGATTTCCTCCTGCTCGCTATGCGGCGATTTCCAGGCGCGGCGCATGCAGGCCCGCTATCGCAGGGAGGCGGGGAAGCAGCCGATCCATGTGCACACGCTCAACGGTTCCGGCGTTGCCGTCGGGCGGGCCCTGATCGCGGTCATGGAAAACTACCAGAATGCGGACGGCTCGATCACGGTGCCGGACGTGCTGCGGCCCTATATGGCCGGTCTCGAACGTATTTCGGCGAAGGAGTAGAATTGCGTATTCTGTTGACGAATGATGACGGCATTCATGCCGAGGGGCTGACCGTACTGGAACGGATCGCGCGCCAGTTCAGCGAGGATGTCTGGATCGTGGCGCCCGAAGTGGACCAGTCCGGTCTTGCCCATTCGCTTTCGCTTTCGGAGCCGCTGCGCCTGCGCCGGATTTCGGACAAGCATTATGCGTTGCGCGGCACGCCGACGGATTGCGTCATCATGGCCGCCCGGCAGATCATGCCGGAGCCGCCGGACCTCATCCTGTCCGGGGTCAATGCGGGTTCCAACGTCGCCGATGATGTGACCTATTCCGGGACCATTGCCGGGGCCATGGAAGGAACGCTGATCGGCTGCCGGTCAATCGCCTTCAGCCAGGCCTATGTCTATGATGGCCGTCGGCAGGTGCCATGGGAGGTGGCGGAAAGTCACGGGCCGCGCGTTCTGGAAAAGCTGATTGATCTCGATCTGCCCACTGGCGTTTTCCTCAATGTCAATTTTCCCAATTGCCATCCGGACCAGGTCGAGGGCATCGCCGTTTCGCGGCAGGGCAAGCTGCTGCATGGCCTGTGGATCGAGGAACGCGCCGATGGCCGCGGCTTGCCCTATTACTGGCTGCGCTTCGGGCGCCAGAGTTCGGAGCCGGTCGAGGGAACGGACATCACGGCCCTGAAGAACCGGAAGATTTCCGTGACGCCCCTGAAGCTGGATCTGACTGCTCATGACGTTATGGATGGGCTGCGTGGAACACTGGAAGGTTGATTCGGGCCGCGAAGGCTTCGCCGCATTCGTGCTCCGGGCGCGTGCCGCCGGCTTGCAGGATTCCGGTCTCCTGGCCGCAATCGAATCCGTGCCGCGCGCCTCGTTCATCGACCCGCAATATGCCGGCCTTGCATGGTCGAGCCGCACCGTGCCGATCCCATGCGGGGAGTCGATCGAGGGGATCGATTTCCAGGCGCGGGTGCTGGCCTCGCTGGCGGTGGAGCCCGGGCACAGGCTGCTCGAAATCGGCACCGGCACCGGCTTCACCGCAGCGGTAATGGCGCGCATGGGCGCCCGGGTGAAGACCGTCGAGCGCTATCGAACCCTGGTGGAGGCAGCTTCGCGCCGTTTCGCGACCCTCGGCTTCGGCGGCATCTCGATCCGGCAGGCCGACGGCGCGAGAGGGTTGGCGGGCGAGGGGCCGTTCGACCGCATCGTCGTCTGGGCGGCGTTCGAGAGCCTGCCGCGCCATTTCGTCGATCAGCTGGCCAGTAGCGGCGTCATGATTGCCGCAATCGGCCCCGGGGACCAGCCCCAGGAGCTGGTACGGCTGGTGCGCATCGGCAGCCGGTTCGAACGGTCGCGGCTGGGTGAAGTCCGTATGCAGCCACTCGCCAGCGGCGTTGCGCAATTCCTGTGAGCGCCAGGCCGCGAGGTCCCGCGCGCGAACGGTTCCATTCAAACAGGAAACGCTCTAGTGACGGCCGATCTTGAGGATATAGGTGCCGTCCTCGCCCTTGTCGAAGAGTTCCTTCACCTGCGGATGGCGCAGGGGAACCTCGGAAGTATCCGGCAAGAGATTCTGCTCGGAGACATAGGCGATATATTCCGTTTCCTCGTTCTCGGCGAGCAGGTGATAGAAGGGCTGGTCGCGGCGCGGGCGCATGTTTTCCGGAATGGCTTCATACCATTCTTCCGTATTGCTGAATTCGGCATCGACATCGAAGATTATGCCGCGAAAAGGAAAAAGCCGATGGCGTACGACTTGTCCGATCGTATATTTTGCTGTCTTCAATTTCGTCGAGCCTTTCCAGCAGCAGGAGCGATTCAGGGGCGGTGAACCACAGGGCCTGCATGTCGCATGGCGGAGGATTGCATGGGGAATGTCGTCAGCCTGGTACTGCCCTTCTTCGGCCTGATCCTGATCGGAGCCGTTGCCGCGCGCGCGGTTCGCCTTCCCGAAACTGCGCTCGGCTGGTTGAATGTGTTCGTCATCCACATCGCGCTGCCGGCCTTGTTTTTCCAGATGCTGTCCCGCACGCCGATCGACCAGTTGACCGAATGGACCTATATCGCCGGCGCCGTCCTCGCAACCTATATTGTATTTTCCCTGATGTTTGCCGGTTCTCTACTGCATTCCGGCGGCAATGTGGCCGAGAGCGCCATCAAGGCGTTTGCCGCTTCCTATGGCAATATCGGCTATATGGGGCCGGGCATCGCGCTGCTTGCCCTCGGACCTGAGGCGGCAGTGCCCGTCGCGCTGATCGTCTGCTTCGAGAATCTCGCGCATTTCTCGGTCCTGCCCTTTCTGATGGCGATGTCCGGACAGTCTGGCCGGCCGCTCCATCCTGTCGCGCTGGAGGCGGTGCGCAAGGTGCTGCTGCATCCGTTCATCATCGGCTCGGCGCTCGGCATTGCGGCAGCGGCGCTGGAGCTGGAAATCCCGCTGCCCCTCGACCGGCTGCTCGCGACCCTGGCGGATGCCGCTGCGCCCTGCGCCCTTTTCGCGATGGGGGTGACGCTGGGCCTGCGGCCACTGAAGCGCGCCCCGGCGGCGCTGGTGCCGATCACTCTCCTCAAGCTCGTCGTCCATCCCGTGGTCTGCTATCTCGTGCTCTCGCTGATCGGCGATTTTTCACCGGTCTGGGTCTGGACGGCTGTCCTGCTCGCTGGCCTGCCGAGCGCGGCCAATGTCTATGTCATCGCCCAGCAATATGGCGTCTGGGTCGAGCGCGCCTCGGCAGCCATCCTCGTGACGACGCTGGTCTCGGTCCTGACGATGACCCTGATCCTCTGGCTCGTTTCGAGCGGCCTGTTGCCGCCCGACGCATTCTTCTCAGGATGATCGCAGGGCGGAGCGGAAACCGCTTCCCGGCTGCATGCCTTCCCGCATGAAGAGGGCGCGCAGCGGCGGCAGTCCGGCGAGCAGGCCGATTCCGGCGCTGCGCAGCAATTGCAGGGGCAGGAAACCGGTCAGGAGGGACTGGTTGAGAATGGCGACGGCGGCGGTGCGGGCGAGGATGTCGGGGCGGCGCGCGCGATTGTAGGCGGCGAGCGCGGCTGGGGAGCCGGGATCGGCGCGGTGGCTGGCGGCGATGCGTGCGAGATCCGCGGCGTCGCGAATGCCGAGATTGAGCCCCTGGGCGCCGATCGGCGGAAAGATGTGCGCAGCCTCGCCGACGAGCGCGATGCGGTTTGCCGCAAAGGAACTCGGCACGCCATTGGCGAGCGGATAGACCTGGCGGGGTCCGTCCAGCGTGATCTTGCCGAGCATGGATTGCATGCGCTGTTCGATGCGGCGCCCGAGCGCCTCGTCGTCGAGCTGCAGCATTTCCTCCGCATCGCGCGGCCGTTGTACGAAGACGAGGCTCGATCGGTTGCCGGGCAGGGGGACGAGCGTGAATGGCCCGTGCGGCGTATGGAACTCCGTCGAGACATTGCCATGCGGGCGTTCATGCGAGAAGGAGAGAATAAGGGCCGATTGCGTCAGCGGCCGTTCATGCAGCCGGATCCCCGCCGCAGCCCGGGCTGGCGAATTGCGCCCGTCGGCGGCCACCACCAGCCGCGCCTCTACCGGCGCTTCGCCGTCGATCCGGGCAAGCACCGTATCGGCGGAAGGCATCCATTGCCGGACAAGGCCCTCGATCCTGCGGATGGCGGGACGGCTTTCCACGATCTGCGCAAGTGCGGCATTGAGGACGCGATTGGGTATGTTCATTCCGAATGCGTCCTCGCCGATCTCGGCCGCATGAAAGTTCGCGGTGGGGCTGCGAATGAGGCGGCCGGTCGCATCGATGATTCGCATGACCCGCAGCGGGGCGGCCTCGCCGCCGAAATGCGGATCGATGCCGATGCGCTCGAGGACCTGCAGGGCCGGGCGCATCAGGGCAGTGGTGCGGGCATCGTCCAGCCGCACGGGCGGGCCGGCAAGCGTCACGGAGAAGTCATGGGCTGCCAGCAGCAGTGCCGAGACGAGCCCTGCCGGCCCGGTGCCGGCGACCAGAATGTCCGTATTGATGGAGTTCGTCATCTGCAGGTTCCGCTGCTGTTCCTGCTGACTATATTGCGTCGCCGGGCGGGAAGGGCAAGTGCGGAAAGGCAATTGCCCTGCCAGGGCGATTTCTGCGTACCGTCGAAAGAACGGGGGAAGGTGCGGCGAGGCACTTGTGCCGATCCGGCCTGTGGGCATAATCTCGGCGCGCAATTCGGGAAGATCGGGATCGAGGATGGTTTTCGAGCATTGGCATTGGGGAGGTGTCTGCTGCAGGTGCCGCCCGCTGGGTCCTGACGGAGCCGAATGGCGCCCGTCGTGAAGAAACCTGCCTTGCCAAGACCCGTCAAGAAGGTGACTGCGCCGCAGGCCAAGGCGTTCTCGGTCCATCTGTTGACGGCATCGGGCTCCTTCCTCGCCTTCCTGTCGCTGGTGGCGGCGAGCGAGGAGCGCTGGGCGGCGATGTTCTTCTGGCTGGGCATGGCCCTGTTCGTCGACGGGATCGACGGGCCGATTGCCCGCAAGCTCCATGTCAAGGAAGTCCTGCCGACCTGGTCGGGCGACCTGCTCGACAATATCATCGACTACGTCACCTATGTGCTGCTGCCGGCTTTCGCGCTCTACCAGAGCGGGTTCATGGGCGAGGGCCTCTCCTTCCTGTCGGCGGCAATCATCGTCGTGTCGAGCGCGATCTACTACGCCGATACCGGGATGAAGACGAAGGAGAATTTCTTCAAGGGCTTCCCCGTTACCTGGAACATGATCGTCTTCACCCTGTTCGTGCTTCAGACCAGCGAGTACCTGTCCTTCGCCATCGTCGTGATCTCGGCCATTCTCAGCTTCTTGCCGGTGCATTTCCTGCATCCGGTCCGGGTCCGGCGACTGCGCAGCCTCAACTTGACCGTGTTCTTCATCTGGTGCGGCCTTGGCCTCGTTGCCTTGCTGCAGGACATGAACGCCCATGCCTGGGTGCGTGCCGGCATTGGAGTGACGAGCATCTATCTTTTCTTCATCGGGGCAGTCATGCAGATCTTCCCGAATCTAGGTGCAAGGGAGAAGTGAGATGGCCAAAGCGATCCGAATTCATCGCACGGGCGGCCCCGAAGTGCTCAGTTTCGACGAGATCGAGGTGGCGCCGCCCGGACCGGGCGAGGTCCGCATCCGGCAGACGGCGATCGGGCTGAATTTCCTCGATACCTATTACCGCACCGGGCTCTATGCTGCGCCGGCTGGCCTGCCGCTGATTCCGGGAGGGGAAGGCGCAGGCGTGGTCACGGAGCTTGGCGCTGGCGTCACGGAGCTGAAGGCCGGAGACCGGGTAGCCTATTTTTCGCGCGTTGGCGCCTATGCGACAGAACGCGTCCTGCCGGCAGACCAGCTTGTCAGGCTTCCCGATGGCGTCGATGACCGCCAGGCGGCGGCATCGATGCTGGCCGGCCTGACCGTCTGGTACCTGCTGCGCCGCACCTTCCGCGTCGAGAAGGAGCATACGGTCCTCTTTCATGCCGCTGCCGGCAAGGTCGGCACGATTGCCGGGCAATGGCTGCGCCATATCGGCTGCAATTCGATCGGCACCGTGGGGTCGCCGCAAAAGGCGGAGCTGGCGCGCCAGAACGGCTATCGCCATGTGATCAACTATCGCGAGACCGATTTCGTCGAGGCGGTGCGCGAGATCACCGGCGGCAGCCTCTGCCATGTCGCCTATGATTCGGTAGGCAGGGATACCTTTCCAGGCTCGCTGGACTGCCTGCGCCGCCTCGGAATGTGGGTGACGTTCGGGCAGTCCTCCGGTCCGTTGCCGCTGCTGGATACGTCGCTGCTCGCCGCCAAGGGTTCGCTGTTCGTCACCCGTCCGACCCTGTTCAGCTATGTTGCGGAGCGCGAGGAGCTGGAAAATGCGGCGGGGGAGCTCTTTGCGATGATGGCCGCCGGCCATGTCAGCGTCCCGGTCCGGCAGACCTTTGCGCTGGCGGATGCGGCCGAGGCGCATCGGGCGCTCGAAGGCAGGCGCACGTTGGGCGCGACCGTGCTCTTGCCGTGAATTGCCATGACCTTTGTTGAAGCTGTATTTCGGACACGCTGCTTTACCTCCTGCGGGCAAGGCGCTTACCATGGCTCCGGGAGGAATTGATGGCAGCAGCTGTCCGGGGTGAATCGGGGTCTGTGGCGGAGGCAGCCGGCGGGGGAGAGCAACCCCTGCTGGAGGTGCGCGGCCTCAGCAAGCAGTTCGGGACATTGCGAGCCTGCGATTCGATCGACCTGACAATCCGGTCCGGCGAGATTCATGCGCTGCTTGGCGAGAATGGCGCCGGCAAGTCGACCCTGGTCAAGATGCTGTTCGGCTCGCTGGAGCCGCTATCGGGGGAGATCCGCTGGAAGGGCGAGCCCGTGGCGATCCGCAGCCCCGGCGCGGCGCGGGCGCTCGGAATCGGCATGGTCTTCCAGCATTTCTCGCTCTTCGAGGCGCTGACGGCGGCGGAGAACATCGCCCTTTCCCTGCCCGGCGACATTCCGATCGCCACCATTGCCGGCAAGGCGCGTGACCTGTCGCAGGCCTATGGGCTGCCGCTCGATCCCGATTCGCTGGTCGGCGATCTTTCGGTGGGGGAGCGCCAGCGCATCGAGATCATCCGCTGCCTCCTGCAGGAGCCGGAACTGATCATCCTCGACGAGCCGACCTCGGTCCTGACGCCGCAGGAGGCGGACCGGCTGTTCCTGACGCTGGAGCGGTTGCGCGGTGAGGGCAAGTCGATCCTCTACATTTCCCATCGCCTGGAGGAAGTGAAGCGCCTGTGCGACCGGGCCACGGTTCTGCGCCATGGCAAGGTCGTGGCCCATTGCGACCCACGCCAGGAAACCGCTTCTTCCCTCGCGCGGCTGATGGTCGGAGCCGACGTCACTCTGGCGCATCGACCCGAGGGCGCTCCGCCGGTTGGCGAGACGCTGCTCGAGATCCGCAATCTTCACCGCGAACCGGCGACGCCATTCTCGATTCCGCTGCACGGCATCTCACTCGATGTCCGCGCCGGCGAGCTGATCGGCATTGCAGGCGTCGCCGGCAATGGCCAGGGCGAATTGTTCGAATCGCTCTCGGGCGAAGTGCGCCAGGCGGATGCAGGCAGCGTGCGCATGCGGGGCAGGGATGCGGGGAAACTGTCGATAACCGGACGCCGCCTGCTGGGCGCCGGTTTCGTGCCGGAAGAGCGACTCGGCCATGGCGCGGTGCCGCAGATGCGCCTGTCTGAAAACCTCCTCCTGTCGCGCCATGCCACCGATCGGGCCGCCTTTCTCGGCAGGCTGGGGATCGTGCGCAATGGCGCAGTGGCGCGGGCGGCGCGGCGCATCGCGGCAGCGATGGATGTCCGCAAGAGCGGGGACGACCCGGAGGCGGCGGCGCTTTCGGGAGGCAATCTGCAGAAATTCATCATTGGCCGCGAGCTGGACCGGCAGCCTGCCATCCTGATCGTCAACCAGCCGACCTGGGGGGTCGATGCAGGCGCGGCGGCGCGGATTCGCCAGGCCCTGATCGAGCTGGCGCGTGCCGGCTCGGCCGTGCTCGTCATCAGCCAGGATCTCGACGAGCTGTTCGAGATCAGCGATGCGATTGCCGTGATGCATCATGGCCGGCTCTCGGCGCCGATTCCCATCGCCGAGGCGACGCTGGAGAAGATCGGCCTGTTGATGGGCGGCACGGAGCCGGGTCGCGATGCGCCGCAGGCGAAAGGGGCGGCATGATGCGGATCGAACTGGTCAGGCGGCCGCAGCACTCGACGCTGTTCAGCCTTCTTTCGCCGCTGATCGCGCTGGTGCTGACCGTGATCGCCGGCAGTACGCTGTTTGCGCTGCTCGGCAAGAATCCGGTCGATGCGATGTATTTCTATTTCATCGATCCGCTGCGCGAGACCTGGTCGCTGCATGAATTGGCAATCAAGGCGGCGCCGCTGATCCTGATCGGCGTCGGCCTGTCGATCTGCTTTGCCTCCAACAACTGGAATATTGGCGCCGAAGGCCAGTTCATCATGGGCGCGATTGCCG
>CAYLGY010000001.1:74077-117494 GCA_964383325.1 uncultured Rhizobiaceae bacterium | reverse complement strand
GCGCGTCGCCAGGCACCCACAAGGTCATGCCGAAAGGCCGGAATTTCCATTAGAGTATCCGTTTTGATCAAGTGGATTTTGGCGTCCATTTTCTGCGTGCGTGAAGAAGTGCGTTGGCGAGGACGATGAGCTTTCGCATGACGGCGGTGATAGCAACTTTCTTCGGCTTTCCGGCCGCGACGAGTTGGTCGTATTTGGCTTTGAGATCGGGATTGAAGCGGGTCGCTACCAGCGCTGGCATATAGAGAGCTTGGCGTATCTGCGCCCTGCCACCGTGAACGAAGGCTCGTCCCGTCCACTGGCCGGACTGGCGTGTTTGCGGTGCCAGTCCGGAAAGGCTCGCAGCCTCGCTCTGGTCGAGGGTGCCAAGCTCCGGCATCTCGATGACGAGGGTCGCGGCCGTGATCTCTGCGACGCCGGGGATTGAGAGAAGGATCGCGTGCCGCGCCGCCAGATCGGGCTCTGCGGCGATGCGCGCCTCGATCTCGTCGTCGATGGCCGCGAGTTGGCGATCAATCTGCTTCAAACGCTCGGTGTTCTGGCGCTTTGGTAGAGCAAGCGTCAGGGTCTTGACCCTATTCCTGGCCGCCGTCCTGTCTTTGACAAGAGCCTGTCGACAGACCAGCAACTCCTTGAGATCGCTTAAGGCAACGCTGTGGACAGGTCGCGGTTCAAGCGCGAGGCACTCGCCCATGCGGGCCAGCAAAGCGGCATCGAGTCGATCGGTCTTGGCCAGGCGTCCGATGGCTTGTGCAAACCGTCGGGCCTGTCGAGGATTGACCTTGACGACAGGCAGGTGTGCATCCGCAAGTCGTTGTTCGAGGAGACGATGATAGGCCCCGGTCGCCTCGAAGACGATCCGGACAGGCACAACATCCTGTGCCGACATCCAGCGCATAAGTGCCGTCAGGCCGGGCTTGTCGTTGGTGAACTGCCGGGTATCGCCGCCGGGCACGCGGCAAACGTCGAGCGTGGCTTTCGAGATATCGATGCCGATGGTAATATTTGTCATCTTTTGCCGAGCCTCTGCTTGTCATTCGGGCTTCAATGCCCGGGTATCCGTTCAGGCCTTCGGGAAAAGACGAGGGTGATCCAACTCTAATTCGGCCCGTCCAACGGCCAGCCTCGATGCGATCCCTCCCTCGCCGCCACGGAAGGGATGCAGCCCCTCTCGTGGCGGTTCATTCTCGCCTGATCGGCATAGAAAGCCATAAGACAAGCCTTTCCTGTTCAAATGGAATCGCCCTCCGGTTCCTCCGCGATCCTCCGCGCTTCCGCCGGCAACAGCACCGGAATGCCGTCGCGCACCGGATAGGCGAGGCCAGCGAGGCTGGAGCGCAGCTCCTTTCTCGTCGCGTCATAGACCAGAGGACCCCGCGTCAGAGGGCACACCAGAAGCTCGAGCATGCGCACGTCCATCCCGTGCGGGCGATCGTTCCTGTCCCTGCCGGATGCCGCTCCTGTCCCTGCCATCATTGCAGCGGCGGATCGAAGCCGCCTCCCCGGGCCAGCGCCATTTCCGTGATGGCGATCAGGGTTTCGGCGCGCGTCTTCAGATCCGGCGCCTCCAGCAAGGCCTGCTTCTCCGCCGCGCCATAGGGAGACATCATCGAGAGCGCATTGACGAGCGTGCCATTGCCGGCGCGGCGGATGCTCTCCCAGTCCGCCTGCATGTCATTGGCATCCAGAAAGGCGCGGAAGGCCCGCAGCAATGCCTCGCGGTCCACTTCGGCCTCGCCTTCGCCCTCGTTCAGATCGCCGGCGAAGGAAGTGATGCGGCACTGCCTGTAGGGCGTCGCTACGGCCAGTTCCGTCTCGATCCGGAACCGGCAGATGCCCTGCAGCGTGACCAGGTAGCGGCCATCGCCGGACTCGGCCCAGGAAACAAGGCGCCCGCAACAACCTACCGCGCAGAGTTCCGGCTCGCCATCGGCCCGCACCGCGCCGTCCAGCCGCGGCTGGACCATTCCGATCATGCGGTTGCCGGCCAGCGCATCGTCGATCATCGCCAGGTAGCGCGGCTCATAGATGTTCAGCGGCATGCGCCCGCCCGGCAGCAGGAGAGCGGAGGGCAGGACGAAGATGGCAATGCGCTGCGGCATGTCCGCAGGTCTCGCATAGCTCACATTTCCTGCCCGCATCGCGTCCTCTGCCATGTCTCTGCGCAGCTTCCGGTACGAAACGCCCCCGCCTTTACCTCCCGGCGTATCAGGAGAACAGCAGCGACGACAGCTTGCGCCGGGCCGCCAGCGTCGCCGGATCCTTCGGCCCCCAGGCCTCGAAGAACTGCAGCAATTGCGTGCGCGCGCCATCCTCGTTCCAGCCGCGATCACGGCGCACGATCTCCAGCAGCGCGTCTGCCGCTTTCCCGCGCTCGCCCATGGCGTTGTGAATCAACGCCAGGTCGAAACGCGCCTGATGATCGGCAGGGTCCGATTCCAGCCGTCGGCCGAGTTCCGCCGGATCGCCAAGCCCGGCCACCTGCTCCTCGAGGGCGAGGCGGGCCCGGATCGTGGCCAGCGCCGGATCGTCCCGGCTGGTCTCGGGCACGGTTTCCAGCACCTCGCGCGCGCCCTCCTTCTCGCCCATCTCGAACAGCGTTTCCGCAAGGCCGGCCAGCGCGGCGATATTTTCCGGGTCCTGCTGCAGAATGGCCGAGAAGGTCTGGCCCGCCTCCTGCAGCCGGCCTTCGGCAAGCGCCTGCTGCGCTGATTCGAGCGCCGCGGCAAGGGGATCGGACGCATCTGCGCCGAGCCGGGCGATGAATTCACGGATCTTGCTTTCCGGAAGGGCGCCCATGAAGCCGTCCACCGGCTGGCCGTTCCTGAAGGCAAACACCGCCGGAATCGATTGGACGCCGAGCTGCCCCGCAATGGCGGGATGCTCGTCAATGTTCATCTTGACCAGCTTCACCGCACCCCTGGCTTCGCGGACCACCTTTTCGAGAACCGGCGTCAGCTGCCTGCACGGCCCGCACCAGGGCGCCCAGAAATCCACCAGGACGGGCTGCTGCATCGAGGCGCGGATCACGTCCTGCGTGAAGTTGGCCGTGGTCGTATCCTTGATCAGATCGTCAGGAGCCCGGGCGGCATCCGTGCCGAAGCTGATTTCCGTCGTGTAGCTGCCGGCGCCATTGCCGTAGGGATTGCTGTCCTGGGTCATTGCCTGTCTCTTCCATCCTGCTGTCGCGGATCAGGTTAGGACCATTCTCCGGGGTTGGGAATGGCTGTCCGCTGCCCTCAATCGGCCAGATCGATCAATCCGGGCGGGTGCCCGGTGGATTCCATGAAGGCGATCAGATGCTCGCGCCGGATCGTCGTGGTCGCCTCGTTCGTGAGCGGATGGGCGTTGATCCATTCATGCTCCAGAAGCTCCCGGTCGAGGAATGCCCGCACCCTGCCCTCGCGGTCATTGACGACGGCAAGGGCGGTGACGGCCCCCGGAATCACCCCCAGCAATTCCATGAGGCGGTCCGGCTTGCCGAACGATACCCGTCCGGCGGCTCCGATCTTCTGATGAACGCGCTTCAGATCGACGTCCCGGTCTTCCCCGACGGTCAGCAGGAAGTACTGCTCCTTGCGGTCCTTCAGGAAAAGATTCTTGGTATGGCGGCCCGGAATCTCGCCGCGCAATCGCCGCGAATCCTCGACCGTGAAGAGCGGCGGGTGATTCGTGGTGCTGAACTCGTACCCGTCCGCCTCGAGACGAGCGAGCAATTGTCCGGGCGAAAGATGCATTCTGGCCGATCCTGTTGCCGATGCCTATGCCGCGAGGTAGGACGCGCCGCCGCCAATTGCAACCGGTCCTGCGCCGCCGCTTGAATTTCCCTGCGCGGCACGCTAATTCCTGTTGCATTCGGACGGCGACTGCGCCATACAGACGCCGTTTCGCCGGATACGGCAGTGAGCGGGTGTAGCTCAGGGGTAGAGCACAACCTTGCCAAGGTTGGGGTCGAGGGTTCGAATCCCTTCGCCCGCTCCAGTTTCCAGGAATTCGCAAGGCCGCGTGATAGCGCGGCTTTTGTCGTTTCGGGGGTTGAGGGATTCTGCCCCACCGGGGAAGCCGATCATGGCGCGATGCAGCTGCACCGCACCATGAGACAGCCTCGCATATCGCGCGGGATCAGGCGAGTCCTTCTGCCTGAAGACTCCTGATGACCGCCGGGCGCGAAGCGACCCTCGACATGAATTCCCGGATATTGCCGTAGGGCGCAAGGTCGAGCTCCGCGAATCGGGCCCAGCCAAGGATGGTCCACAGATAGGCGTCCGCGGCGGTGAATCTCTCGCCGGTCAGGAAGGATTTTCCCGCGAGCTGCTCGTCGACATGTTTCAGGCGCCTTTCGAGGTGCGCGCGGCTTGCCTTCTTCGTTTCTTCCGGCGTGCCCGGCTTGAAGAATGGACTGAAATTCTTGTGCAGTTCCGACGATATGAAGGCCAGCCATTGCTTGACCCGGTAGCGCTCCATTTCCCCGGCCGGCGGCATCAGCCCTGTCTCGGGCTTCTGGTCGGCCAGATACTGGACAACGATCTGCGCCTCGGTGAGCGTCTGCCCGTCCTTCAGCACCAGCGTCGGCACATAGCCGTGCGGATTGGTCGCGAGAAAATCCTGGTCGTCTTCGGTCTTCTTCGTCTTGCCGTCCACCCGGACGAGATCGACCTCGATCCCGGCCTCATTGGCAACGATATGTGGCGCGAGCGAACAGGCGCCCGGCATGTAGTACAATTTCATTCCATGACTCCAACAAGATACTGACAGTGCGTGACGGCTTCCGCCCTGTTCGGCCGGTGGCCGCCCGCAACCCGCAGATGGGGAGCGCGCAGAGTGCCGATCAAGAGGGCGTGACATCGGGAAGCAGGGCCGGAGCGTGAGAAGAATGCTTGCTGGCCCGACCACAGGGCTGTTACAGCTACCGGAAGAAATTACAGCAACTCCGGCACAGGAGCGGATTCGGATGCTGGAAGACCAGGCTTTGCTGATCACCCAGTTCGTCACGCTCTGGGCAATGCTCGATCCGGTCGGCCATGCGCCGTTGTTCATGAGCGCGACGGAGGAACTGGATACCGCCGGTCGCCGCAAGGCTGCAATCCTTGGCGTATGCTTCGCGTTCCTCATCCTGCTGTTCTTCGGCCTGGCGGGGCCGTCCCTGCTTCATGCAATGGGCATTTCGCTGCTGTCCTTCCAGATCGCCGGAGGCATCGTGCTGCTCATGTTCGCCATTTCGATGGTGCTCGGAGAAGCGAAGACCGAGGCTGGCAAGCCGGCATCGGTGAAGGCAGACCCCCTGGCGATCGCAGTCTTTCCGGTCGCGACGCCGATCATTGCCGGGCCGGGCTCGATGCTGGTGATCATCGTCCTGACGGACAACAACCGCTATACGAAGTTCGAGCAGCTGGAAACCTTCGCCATGCTGGCGCTGGTGCTCGCCTGCATGGCTGTGATCTTCCTGCTTGGCGACCTGCTGCTGCGCATCATCGGCAAGGGCGGCGCGAACCTGCTGCGGCGTATCATGGGCATGATCCTCGCCGGGCTGTCGGTGAACCTGATCCTCAACGCAACGGCCCAATGGCTCGGCCTGCCGCCGATCTAGCGCAGGTTCCCGGAAAGTGGTCCCCGCTTTCCGGATGAGAATCTGCGCCAACAGGAAATCAGCTTCCCGGAAAGTGGTCCCCGCTTTCCGGCGGGGTCAGCCCGCGGAACCCTGCGCGCCGAATTGCTGCACGCATTGCCGCGCGGCGGCGAACCGTGCTTTCCAGCCGGCCTCGAACGGGCGCGGCTCCAGCCTTCGGGATGGAGGCGCAAGATCGATCGCGCCCCCGGCTCCGCGCGCTGCGAGCTGGGCGCAACCGAGCGCGGTGAGTTCCGGCTCGCCGGAGACGGCGACCGTACGGCCGAGCACATCCGCCACGAACTGACAGAACCATGGATTGCGGCTCATTCCGCCATCGAGGCTGATCGGCGAGCGGATCTCGACCTGCTGCTTCATCTCGGCAATGACCTCGCCGGTCCGGAAGGCGATTCCCTCCAGCACCGCCTGGACCATGTCCTGGCGCGTCGTATCGAGGCTGAGACCGAACCATGCGCCGCGCGCCGCGCGGTCCCAATGCGGCGAGGCCAACCCCGAAAGGGCGGGAACGAAGACCAGCCCGCGCGACACGGCCGGTGCCTCCGCGAAGTCGTCGATTTCCTGCCAATCCTCGAACAAGCCGAGATTGCGTGCCCAGTTGACCGCCGAGGATGCGGCATAGACGCCGCCATCGAGGGCATGCATGGGCGCACGTCCCGCCTCTGCCCAGGCGATGGTCGGCAGGAGGCCCTGGCTCTCCCGCAACGGACCGGTAAGGGCGAGCGCGAACGCGCCCGTGCCGAAAGTGATCTTGGCATCGCCTGGCTGGCGCGCGCCATGGCCGTATAGCGCCGCCTGCTGGTCGACAATGCTGGCGCTCAGCTCAATGCCGCGCGGCAGCTTGCCGAGCTGGCCCGTCGTCGGAAGGATGGGGGGCAATGCATCGACAGGCACGCCGAACAGCTCGCACAGTTCCGCATCCCAGGCGCCGGTTGCAAGATTCATCAGCGAGGTGCGTGAGGCCGTCGTCGGATCGGTGGCGTACACTCCGGTCAGCCGGTCGCGGAAGAAGGCGTCCGTCGTGCCGAGGCGCAGATTGCCGCGCCGTTGCAATTCGGCCGCTTCCGGCACGTTCCGGAGGATCCAGCCCAGCTTGGAGGCAGAGAAATAGGGATCGAGCGGCAAACCGGCGCGCGCGCGCACAAGCGATTCATGGCCTTTCTGCTTCAGGCGCGTGCACAGGGCCGCTGTGCGGTCATCCTGCCAGACGATCACCGGCGTGACAGCCTTGCCGGTCCGGGCGTCCCAGGCGAGACAGCTTTCGCCCTGGTTGCCGATTCCGGCGCAATCGACCGCGGGGGCCGCATCGAGGCAGGCGGAAATGCTCGCCAGCAATTCCTCCGGATCGTGCTCGACCCATCCGGGCCTCGGATAATACTGGCGATGCTCGACCGAATGCACCAGCTCAATGCCCGATGAATCGACCGCGAAGGCGCGGGTGGATGTCGTCCCCTGGTCAATGGCCAGCGCTCTCATGCTTCCTCCAGCACAATGGTGGCCGGGCCGCCGGCGCGCGGCATCGGCACGACGATGCGCCGCTCGGGGCGCGAATGGATTCGCCGCGACCAGACCTCGCGGCCCTCGACCCGCACGGCGAGACGCCCCTGGACGGGTCGATTGACGCGCAACTGCAACCGGTCGAACGCGCCGCCTTCGCCGGTAAATTGCGGCACGACCCAGGAAAGCGCGTCGCTCGCCAGAGAAACCGGATGCGACGGCCCGCGCAAGTCGCCCTTGAGCCCGGCGAGAACCGCCCGGCCGACTGCCCGCCCTTCCGCCCAGCACCAGCCAGCGGTCTCGACAGGATGCAGCATGTTGCCGGCGGCATGGAAATCCGGATCGGAGCAGCGTCCGGCGGCGTCGATGCGCGGCCCGCCCGTATGCGGGTCGCGTTCCACCGGCCCGCCTGCTGCCAGCAGCGTTGCTTCGGGACGGAACCTGCCGCTGACGATCACGCCGTCGGTGGCGATGCGCCGACTGCCTCCCGGCCCGTCGATTGCGACGGCGATGACATGGTCCGTTCCCTCGATCGCAGTCAGCCGGGTTGAATAATGGACCGGAATGCCGCGAAGGCGAGGATAGAGCGAGGATGGCCAGCGCGCGGTCGGACCAGCCTCCGGTTCGATCATCGCGACCGGACGGATGCCGGCACTGGCACAGGTCATGATGGCGGAGAAGGAAACGAGTTCGGTGCCGAGGATCACCGGACGACGGAAAGGCCGCATGCCTTCGAGATAGACCATGCCCTGCAGGGCGCCGGTGGACAGGACGCCGCCAGGCTTGGTACCGCCGATCAGCCGCTGGGCGCGGGAAGTTTCCCGCACGCCGGTGGCGAGCACCACCCGCCGCGCGTTGATGCGCGTCATGCCTTCATCGGATGTCACGCTGACCGACGGCCCGGCATGCAGCGCGACGGCGTTGACCCGGAGCGCGATCGAAACGCCGGCCGCCTCGGCGCGGGCGACAAGGGCGCGGGCATAGTCCGGCCCCTTCATCAGGCGCCGGAATTCCCGCATTCCGAAAGGATAGTGGCCGCAATGGCGCGGAATGCCTCCTGCAGCGCCCTCCCGGTCGATGACGAGAACCTGGCAGTGGCCGGCAAGCTCTGTCGCCGCCGCCAGCCCCGCCGGCCCGGCGCCGATGACGAGGACGTCGGTCTCGGTCGGAAGCTTCATCGGACCTTCTCCGCCATGGGCTGTTCGAAATGCCCTTCGGTCAGGCGCGAAAGCTCGGCCGAGCAGTAGAAACCCTGGCATCGTCCCATGGTCACCCGCGTGCGCCGCTTCAGCCCCGCAAGCGACCGTGCCGCGAGCGGACCTTCCAGCGCCCGCATGATTTCCCGCCGCGTCACCAGCTCGCAATGGCAGACGATTCCGCCATGGCCAGCTGCCTGCCAATCGCGCGGCTGGAACTCGGAAATGTTGCCCACACTCGGCCAGACGGGTTCCTCCAGCGGAGAAATGGCCAGTTCCGCCAGCTTCTCCACATGGGCCGCGATGCCGAGCGCCGCCGACAGGCCGGTCGACCGGATGCCGCCGACCGTGATGCAGGCCTGCCCGGCATGCGCGCGGATGCGATATTCCTTTCGTTCCGTCGCCGGGCGCAACCCCGCATAGATGGCCGTGACTTCCTGCCCCTTCAGCGCAGGCACGATTTGCTCGCCGCGCCGTATCAGCGCCTTGAGCTGCTCCGGATCCAGCGCCGCCTGCTGCCGGTCCTCCTGGTCCTCCGCCGTCGGCCCGACGAGGAGATTGCCGAATGCCGTCCGGCAGACGACAACGCCTTTTGTCACGGCGGTCGGCACGGGAAGCAGAATGTGCCGCACGAGCGCGGCAACCGGCTTGTCATAGACAACGAACTGGCCCTTGCGCGGCCGGATGGTGAAATCGCGCCTGCCCAGCAATATCTCGTCGACGGAATCGCCGAAATTGCCTGCCGCATTGATGACCAGCCCGGCGCGAACCTCGCCGCGCGTCGTCTCGAGGCGCCAGTCACCGTCACGGCTCGCTGCCGTGACCTCGGCGCCGCGGAGCAGCATGGCGCCATTCTCGACGGCCTGCAGGAGATAGGCAAAGGGCGCGGACCACGGATCGATCAGGGATTCGCCAGCAACCCGGAAGGCGGCGCGCGCCCCGGCTCCCACTTCCGGCTCCGCCTTGCGAAGCGCTGCCTGGTCGAGTGGCTCGATCCCGCTCACGCCATTGCGGATCGCGTTCTCCATCAGCGCGGGAAGTGCCGCCTCCTGCTCCTCGTTCCAGGCGATGACGAGGGCGCCGCAGCGCTCCAGAGGCAGGCCGAGACGGGCGTGGATCGAAAGATATTCCTCGTAGCCGGCGCGGATGCAGGCCAGTTCGAGCGAATCCGGCGGTGCATCAAAACCCGTGTGCAGAATGGCGGAATTGCCCTTGGACGCACCGTCGAGAATGTCGAGGGCCTTCTCGATGACGGCGACGCGCGCACCGGCAAGGGCAAGGCGGCGCGCAATCGCGCACCCCACCACACCCGCGCCGATGATCGCTACGTCGAAACGTCCGGGCAGGGCTTCAGCCGGCATCGTGACTCGAGGCTCCTGTTGTACTGCACCTGCGCGAATCTTCCCCAGAATGACCGAGTAGTCAATTCTTGGGTGCTGAAAATGTCGAAAAAGCAGAAAATATGACCAAGTGACTGTTGACACGGGCATCATTCTTGGACCTAGCTATGGGGAGAAGGCGGAGACCGAAATTGAAGCCCAGCGATAGGCAGGCAGAAATCCTGATGTGTGTCGAGCGGGACGGAGAGGTTTCCGTGCCCGATCTTGCCGCACGTTTCGACGTTTCTGCCGAGACCATCCGCAGGGATCTCACCCATCTCGCGGCTACGGGGGCACTACAGAAGGTGCATGGCGGGGCGCGCCGGATCCGCCTGCATGTGGAGGGCAGCTTCGAGGAGCGCATGTCCGAACAGGCGGCGGAAAAGGCCACCATCGCGCAGAATCTGCGCGCGCTCATTTCGCCCGGCGACACCTGCTTCATCGACACCGGCACCACGACACTGGCTTGCGCGAGGGCGCTGGCCGAGGTGCCGGGGATCACGATCATTACCAATTCGCTGCATATTGCCCGCATCCTGGCCAATGGCCAGGGTCATTCGCAGGTGTTCCTGCTCGGCGGGATCTATGCGCCGGACAATGGCGAAACGGTCGGTCCGATCGCACTGGCGCAGATCGCGCAGTTCCACGCGGATTATGCCATTATCGGAGCGGCGGCGCTGGATGCCGCGATCGGGCCGATGGATGCGGATTTCGACGAGGCGGCCATTGCACGCGCCATGTGCGAGAATGCCGACAAGATCATTGTCGTGGCGGCGTCGGCCAAGTTCGGCAAGCGGGCATTGCATCGGGTATGCCCGCTTGATGAGGTGGACATTCTGGTGAGCGATTCAATTCCCGGAGAAGCCTTCCATGCCGCGCTCGCGGCTGCGAAAGTGAAGATCTGGCAGGGCGGGCCATGATCCGGCAGGACGACATGGAGAGGGGCATCCAGGCAGGAGCCGACAAATGAACGCAGCCATCTGCAGATATGTACGGTTCATGGACAGGATTGCCGACGGGATCGGCTGGTTCGCCATGTTCCTGATCTATTTCATGATCCTCGTGCTGCTGTTCGATGTCCTGGCGGACAAGGGTTTCGGACGCGTCCAGAACTGGACCCTCGAAACGGCGCAGTTCACGCTGGTCGCGTTCTACTTCCTTGCCGGCCCGAAGACCCTGAAGGATGAAGGTCATGTCCGGCTCGACCTGATCTATTCGCGCCTCGGGCGGCGTGGCAGGTCGATCATCGATGCCATCACGATCTGGCTGGTCATCTTCTACCTTGCGGTCCTGTTGTGGGGCGGGATCTCGTCGATGCATTATTCCTGGCTCACCAATCAGCGGCTTCCCTCGCTCTGGGCGCCTTCGCTGGTACCCATCAAGGTCCTGATCAATTTCTGTCTTGTCCTGATGATCATGCAATGCCTGGCCATCTTCTTCCGTGATGTCGCACGGATCCGCGGAGAAAATGACTGATGAGCTATGAAATGATCGCGCTGCTGATGTTCGCCTGCATGGTGATCCTCATGCTGACCGGCCAGCGCGTCTTCGCCATGATCGGCGCGGTCGCCGTCGCCTCGGCGCTGTCGCTTTACGGTAATTCGGCGGCCGAACTGCCCTTCAATGCAGTGTTCAAGCTGTTTTCCTGGTACGCGCTGCTGACCTTGCCGCTTTTCGTCTTCATGGGCCACATGATGGCGAAATCGGGAATCGCGGAAGACCTGTACCGGATGATGCACGTCTGGTGCGGCCGCCTCCCCGGGGGGCTCGCCATGGGCACCATCTTCCTGATGGTCATTATCAGCGCCATCAACGGACTGTCGGTCGCGGGACTGGCGATCGGTTCCGCGATCGCCTTGCCGGAAATGCTGCGCCGCGGCTACGACAAGGTGCTGATCACCGGCGTCGTGCAGGGCGGTTCGACCCTCGGCATCCTGCTGCCGCCCTCGGTCGTGATGGTGCTGTTCGCCGTCATTGCGCGCCAGCCCGTTTCGGACCTCTGGCTCGCCGGCGTCTTTCCCGGGCTGATGATGGCCGCGATCTTTGCGCTCTATGTCTATCTGCGCGTCAGGATCAACCCGTCGCTCGCACCCCGCCTGAGCGACGAGGAACTCGCAATGCCGCTGCGCGACAAGATCCTGCTGCTGCGTGCCGGCATCGCGCCTGTCATGATCTTCATCCTGATGATCGGGCTGTTCGTGACCGGCGTCACCAACCTGCTGGAAAGCTCGGCGGTGGGGGCGACCTCGGCGACGGCCGCCGCGGCCTGGAAAAGACGGCTGAACATCGCCCTGCTGATCGAGACCGCGCGCGAGACCATGACGGTCACGGCAATGTTCATGTGGATCGTGCTGGCCGCGCTTGCCTTTTCCTCGGTTTTCGATGGCATCGGCGCCGTGCGTGCCATCGAGAACATCTTCATCCACAATTGGGAGCTGTCGCCGTGGATGGTGATCGTCCTGATGCAGCTCAGCTTCATCCTGATGGGCATGTTCCTCGACGATACCGCGATGCTGGTCATCGTCGCGCCGCTCTATATCCCGCTGGTGCAGCGGCTCGATCTCGGCATCGACCACCAGATGGCGTGGTTCGGCATCCTCTACACCATGACCTGCCAGATCGCCTATGTGACGCCCCCTTTCGGATACAATCTGTTCCTGATGCGGGGCATGGCGCCGAAGGAGATCTCGCTGACCGATATCTACCGTTCCATCATCCCCTTCGTGCTGATGATGGCCCTGTCCATCGTCCTGCTGATGCTGTTTCCGCAGATCGCAACCTTTCTGCCCGCCTATTTCCGCGGCTGACGTCCGCTAACCACAGGAGGAAGTCATGACTGACACCAAGCAATCCCCGTCCGAACGGATTCTCGCCACCCGGCGCAAATTCCTCGCTGCGGCCGGCCTCGCGGCGCCCGCCGCTCTGGCGACCCCGGCCATCGTCCGAGCGCAGGCGCCGATCCGCTGGCGCCTGCAGACCTATGCCGGCCCCTCCCTCGGCGAGCATGTGATCAAGCGGCAGGTCGACGCCTTCAACGCGGCGGCCAATGGCGAGATGGAGATCGAACTCTATTATGCCGACCAGCTCGTGCCGACCGCCGAGCTGTTCCGGGCGCTGCAGAACGGCACGCTCGATGCGATCCAGTCCGACGAGGCCACCATGGCGGCGCCGGTCGATATCGCCGTGTTCGGCGGCTATTTCCCGTTTGCCACCCGGTTCAGCCCCGACATCGGTGCGCTGTTCATGTATTACGGCCTCGACGAGATCTGGCAGGAGGCCTATGCCGAGGTCGAGAACGTCACCTATCTGTCAACCGGCGCATGGGACCCGCTGCATGTCTTCACGGTCAACCGGCCCGTGCGCTCGCTCCAGGATCTGAACGGGCTGCGCGTCTTCGGCGTTCCGACCGCAGGACGCTTCCTGTCGCGCTACGGAATGGTTCCGGTTACCGTGCCATGGGATGATGTCGAGGTGGCGCTGCGCACCGGGGATCTGGATGGGGTTGCCTGGTCAGGCTTCACCGAAATGTACGAGATGGGCTGGGCCGATATCTGCAAGTACGCGCTTTCCAACTCGATTACCGGCGCATGGTTCGGCTCCTACTATGTCAATACGCCGAGCTGGGAGAAGGTGCCCCCGCATCTGCAGCAACTCTATCGCACCACGATCGACCAGTCGCATTACTACCGCATGATCTGGTACTGGGGCGGCGAGGCCAAGCTTCGCGTCGAGGGCGAGAAGATGGAACTGACCGAGATTCCGGCCGAGGAATGGGCGCAGGTCGTCAAGGACGCCGAGGAGTTCTGGGACGAGGTGGCCGGAGAGAGCCCCCGCGCGGCAAGGGTCGTCGAGATCTTCAAGAAATACGCCTCGGACATGCAGAAGGCCGGCTATCCCTATCGCTGAGTCCTTGCGCAAGGCGGAAGCCGCCCCCCCCCGGGGCGGCTCCGCAATGCCGACATTTGCGGGGGACGGCGCCGCGAGGAGGGCCGCCCCCTGCCTGCCCATCCAGCCTTGATCGCCTCGATTACGCTGACTCCGTGATCTCCCGGCCCGATACCGGGCATTTCACGAGACTTCCGGACTGCTCCGGACTCCGCTGACCGGCGAAGCATCGCGATTTCCCCTTCTCCTTCCCGCTTTCCCCTGATCCGTTCATCCCTCAAGCCTGGGCGGCAGCTCCACGCGCATGCATGGCTGCCGAGGCCAGACCTTTCCGGACGTTCGGACGAAAACGCCTGGTCCTTGACCCCATCAGAAAATGCTCAATCACCCTTTTCGAATTCTTGACACGAAGCAATTTCCTGCTATCCTGTACAGGTGTCCCATTATAGTAGACAAATAACGTGAGTACTACCCTCAGGAAGGCCGTTCAGGTGCTTCGCCAGTTCAATGGCGACACGGAAGACATTTCCGTGACCGAGATCCACCGGACGCTTGGCATGCCCAAGAGTTCCGCTGGCCGCCTGCTGCAGCAGATGCGGGAAGTCGGCCTTCTCGACTATGTGGGCAAGGGGCCGCGCTACCGGCTCGGATCGCTGCTGTTCGAACTGGTTCGAAGCGATCAGGAGCGCAATTCACTGGCATCGCTGGCCGAGGCCGCCCTGTCCGAAATCTGCAAGAAGACCGGCCATACCGGCTATGTCTCGACATTGAGCGGTACCGATATCGTCGTCCTGCGGTCGCATCGCGGCACGCACGCGCTGCAGGTGGTGACGCCGCTCGGCATGCGGATGCCTGCGGCGGAAACCGCCATTGGCCGGGCAATGCTTGCCCAGCTCCCCGACGCCGATGTGCGACGGCTCTATGCTGACTGGCAGGCGCCGAGATCGCGGAATTCGCCCGCGACACTGGAAGCGCTGCTCGAGAAGCTGGCGGAGGTGCGCAAGCATGGCTACGCGGTCTCCCTCGACGAGGCAGTGCCGGAGGTCGGGTCCACCGCCGTGGCCGTGGTCGAGCGCGGCGGCCAGGGCATGCTCGGCGTCTGCGTTTCCTATTCGACCTCGCATGTCAGCGCGCAGGAGCGGGCCGGGCTGATCGATGTGGTCCGCGGCGCGGTCAATCGGCTCGCAAGAACATCGGAGCGGGTACTGCCGGTACCGGAGCCGTCCGAACATGATAGCGCGACGTGAAGGTGTAGAATGAGAGTGCTCGAACTGGATGATATCGAGGCGCTGGCCGTGGGAAGCTGGATCCTCGGCACAGGAGGCGGCGGAAGCCCGTACCATTCCCTGCTCAACATGCGCCGGGCCTATGCCGAGGGCGCGAGAATTCACCTGATCGATCCTGACGAGCTCGGTGATGCGGACCTGATCGCTGTTGTTTCGACGCAAGGCGCGCCGCTGGTCTGGCAGGAGCGGCTTCAGGACAGCCGGGTCTCCGCACGGGCAGTCTCGCTGATGGAAGAACATCTGGGGCGCAGGTTTCGCGCCGTGATGGGCATCGAGATCGGCGGCGCCAATGCCCTGCAGGCGTTCATGGCCGCCAGGCATCTCGACATTCCGGTCGTTGACGCTGATGCGATGGGCCGCGCCTATCCCGAAGCGCAGATGACAACCTTCGCCGTCGGCAATCTTGTGCCGGCGCCCCTGACCTCCGTCGATCCTCGCGGCAATGAAGTGATCGTAACGCGCGTGTCGAGCTGGGAATGGATCGAGCGAATCAGCCGCAAGGTCTGCACGGAATTCGGCTCGATGGCAGCAACCTGCAAGGCACCGCGCACCGGCGCGGAGGTGAAGCAATGGGGCGTGCCGCGCACGGTCACCCGGGCGATCCGCCTCGGCAAGGCAGTGATCCGCGCCCGCGAGCTGCACGAGAATCCGGTTGCATCGATCCTGGAGGCCGAAGTCGGAAAACTATTGTTTTCCGGCAAGGTGGTCGAGGTGGAACGCAGGACCACGGACGGCTTCCTGCGCGGCAGCACGTCATTGACGGGACTCGACGAACATGCAGATCACGAGCTCAAGCTCGATTTCCAGAATGAATGGATCGTTGCCTGGCAGGACGGGCAGCCGATTGCATCCTCGCCCGATCTCATCTGCGTCCTCGACCATGACAGCGGCGAAGCCATCGGCACGGAGGTCATCCGCTATGGTCAGAGAGTGACCGTCCTCGCCTTGCCGTCCTCAGAACTCTTCATGACGGAAGAGGGGCTGAAGCGGGTCGGTCCGAAGGCCTTTGGCTATTCCTTTCCATTCCGGTCGGTGTTTGCATCATGAAACGCATAGGCATAGATGTCGGCGGAACCAATACGGATGCCGTGCTGATCGGCCCCGGAGGGATCGAGGCATCCGTCAAGGCCAGCACGATGTCGGATGTCTCCGGCGGCGTCGTGAACGCGATCGAGGCGCTTGCCCGTCGCGCCGCGCTGGACGAGTCGGTCACCGCGGTGATGATCGGGACCACCCATTTCATCAATGCCGTGATCCAGCGCCGGGACCTGTCGAAGATCGCGGCGATCCGCATCGGCTCTCCGGCGACCGACGCGCTACCCCCGTTCTGCGACTGGCCGGAGGATCTTGCGGCGCTGGTCAATGGCGGAGTCTGGAACATCGAAGGCGGGCGCGACTATGACGGGCGTCCCTTCATGCCGCTCGATCATGCGGCGCTGCGTGAGACGGCCCGCGAAATTCGCGCGCGGGGACTGACTTCGGTCGCAATCACCGGAATGTTCTCGCCGCTCGATCCTTTCGACGAGGAGGAAGCGGCAAAGGTGATCCTGGAAACGGTCCCGGATGCCCATGTCACGTGCTCGCACAGGCTCGGCCGCATCGGCCTGCTCGAAAGGGAAAATGCGGCCCTGATGAATGCGGCGCTGATCCGCCTTGCGACAGAAACCGTGCGCGGTTTCGAGCGGGCGATCGCCAATGTCGGCATCTCGGCGCCCCTGTTCATCACCCAGAATGACGGCACCGTCGTCGAAGCGCGGCACGCGGTCGAACTGCCGGTCTACAGCTTCGCATCCGGCGCGACCAATTCGATGCGCGGCGCGGCATATCTGTCGCGGATCGAGAACGGGATCGTCGCGGACGTCGGGGGCACCACGACGGATTTCGGCAGCCTCAACAAGGGGTTCCCCCGGGAGGCAAACGGCGTCATCAAGGTCGGCGGCATCCGTACGCTCTTCCGCATGCCCGACGTCAGTTCCATTGCCCTTGGCGGCGGCAGCCTCGTGGATCCTGAGGCGCGCACCATCGGACCCCGGAGCGTCGGCTACCGGCTGACGAAGGAAGCGCTGGTCTTCGGCGGCTCGCAGCTGACCATGACGGACATCGCCGTTGCTGCAGGCCTCATGGATGTCGGCGAGCGCCAGCGCGTCGCGCATATCCGCGCCGAAACGGTGGACGCGATCCTGGCGAGCGTCCGGGAAATGCTCGAAGCAGGCCTGGATCGCGCCAAGGTCAGCGCCGAACCTGCCACCCTCATCGCCGTCGGCGGCGGGAGCGTACTGGTCCCGGACCAGCTCGAAGGGGTCGGAAAGGTCGTCCATGTCGAGCACGGAAGCTGCGCAAATGCCGTCGGTGCCGCGACAGCCCAGGTCAGCGGCGAGGTGGACCAGGTCTTTCAGGGCGCGGAGCGCAGCGAAGCCCTCGCCGAGGCCAAGCGGCTGGCCAACGAACGTGCCGTGGAAGCCGGCGCGGACCCGGCCTCGTTGCGGATGATCGAATCCGAGGACATGCCGATTGCCTACATGCCCGGCAATGCGATCCGGGTCCGGGTGCGGGTCATCGGCGAGATCATTGGCAATACTGCATCGCTTGGCCAGGCGGCGGAATAGGAGAAAGCCCATGCCAGTACGGTTCCTGATCAGCACCCTCAAGCCCGGCGTGACGCCGGAGGAATATGAGCGCTGGCTGCGCGAGGTGGATTATCCGTTCGTCGACAGCAAGCCGAACTATCTCGCCTATGAGGTTCACCGCATCGAGGGTTCCGTTTCCGGGGCCGAAAATGCGGGATGGCAATATATAGAGCGGATCGACGTGGCGAGCATCGAGCAGCACGAAAAGGATCTGGCCTCTCCCGAAGGACAGGAGATGCGCAAGCAACTCTACGGCAAGTTCCTGTTACGGGAAAAGAACATCTACTTCACGACCACACGAATTGAACGAGCCTGACCGCCTACAGGCATGATCCAACAAACCAGAGAGGAACGCTTGTGTCGATCGGTCTCCTTCTCATAAGCCGGCATACATTGCCGGAACTCTGCCGGTATCTGAAAATCGCCGAGGACAGTGGCTATGATGTGGGCTGGCTTGCCGATGAGCGATTCTACCGCGAGGTTTATTCCTGCCTGACCTACCTTGCCGGCCAGACTTCGAGAATCCGGCTCGGACCGTGCGTGACCGATCCCTATGCGCGCCATCCCGCCCTGACGGCTTCGGCAATCGCCACGCTCGACGAGATTTCGGGCGGTCGCGCCATGCTTGCCATGGGCGCCGGCATCTCCGGATTTGCGGAGCTGGGAATCGACAGGGCAAAGCCCGCGCTGGCCATCCAGGAGGCCATCCGCCTCATCCGGCCGCTGCTGCGCGGCGAGCAGGTCGATTTCCAGGGCGAGATCATCAAGTTCAACAATGGCCGGCTGAGCTTCACGCCGATCCGCGCCGACATTCCGATCTATGTCGCCAGCAACGGGCCGCTGGGCCAGCGCTCGGCCGGCAAGGTGGCGGACGGTGCGTTGATGGAAGGCTGCGCTTCCGTCGCCGAGGCGCAGGCCTTTCGCGCCCAGGTGGAGCGGGGAGCCCGCGAGGCCGGCAGGGATCCCGGCGAGGTCAAGATCATCGCCCGGCTGAATGTGTGCATCGACGACGATCCGAAAAAGGCCCGCGATACTCTGCGTCCTGCGGTTGCGCGCTATCTCGGCGCCCGCCGCCTGAAGATGGCGACGCTGGAAGAGCAGGGGCTCGCGCTTCCGGAAGACGCGCTGCAATCGGTTGCCGGCGCCCATTATGCGTCCGGCTTTACCCCTTATCTGCCGCTTCTGCCCCTGATCACCGACCGCCATGTGGATGCGTTCACGCTGGCCGGCACGGTCGAGGAGGTGACGCAGCACGTGGTGGACCTGCGCCGGGGCGGCGTGGATTCCTTCATCACCATGCCGTTTGCACCGGAAGGCGGCTCCATCGATAACACGATCCGGCGCTTCGGCAGCGAAGTCTGGCCCGCGGCCCGGAAGATCCTTGGAGAGGTCGAGTGATCTTCGAGCTCCACCAGCCGCAGACAGTCCTGGATGCGCTGGAGCTTGCCGGTAGGTTCGGCGAGCGCGGCCAATTCATTGCCGGTGGAACAGACCTCGTCGTCCAGATGCGGCGGGGAAGACGCAATCCCGAGCATCTCATCGACCTTTCCGGCCTGCACGGGCTGGACACGATCGAGGTGACGGAAGACGGCTGTTGCCTCGGCGCGATGGCAACCCACAAATCCATCGAGCGCCATCCGGACTTCCAGTCGGATCTGCGGATGCTGGTCGAGGCTGCCCATCTGGTCGGCGGCCACCAGGTGCGCAATGTCGCCACCGTCGGCGGAAACATAGTCAACGCATCGCCGGCGGCCGATGTCGTCGTGCCGCTCCTCGCGCTCGACGCGGTCTTGACCCTGCAATCGGCCAGCGGGTCCCGCCAGGTTCCGCTTGCCGATTTCCTTGTCGGGCCCGGCAGCACCTTGCGGCGGCCCGGCGAATTGCTGCGTGAGGTCCGGTTCGCCCGGCTGCCGCCAAGTTCCGGATCGGTCTTTCTCAAGAATGGCCGGCGCAAGGCGATGGAAATCTCCGTGGTCTGCGTCGCGGTCTGCCTGACCCTTGCGGACGGGGTGCTGTCACAGGTCCGGATCGGGCTTGGCGCTGTGGCCCCGACCGCGCTGCGGGCGCGTGCCGCGGAGGCCGCGCTGGAAGGCAAGGTCGTGGACCACAAGCTGATCGCTCATGCCGCGAGCCTCGCAGCGCAGGAATGCGCCCCGCTCAGCGACGTGCGGGCATCTGCGGAGTACCGACGCCTCCTCGTCGAGGCGCTTGTCGGCCGGGCGGTGGAAAACGGTATCGAACGCGCAAGGGGAAACCACGCATGAACCGGATCGACCTCCAGCTCACGGTCAACGGGCAGCGCGTCGCACTGTCCGTGGCACCGAATCTGACGCTACTCGAGGTGCTGCGCAGCGAACTCGGACTGACCGGTACCAAGGAAAATTGCCAGGAGGCAGAGTGCGGAATCTGCACCGTGCTCGTCGACGGCAAGGCAGTCGCGTCCTGCATCCGGCTCGCGGCGCAGTGCCAGGATTGTTCCATCACCACGATCGAGGGGCTCGCGAACGGGGATACGCTCGATCCATTGCAGGAGGCCTTCCTCACCCATGGCGCGGTCCAGTGCGGTTTCTGCATTCCCGGCATGGTCCTGACAGCAAAATCGTTCCTCGACGAGCGCGAAGGCGACGAGCTTTCGGAGGAGGAAATCCGCGAGGGCCTCTGCGGCACCCTTTGCCGCTGCACGGGCTACCAGAAGATCGTCGACGCCGTGCACTCGGTTGCCGTGCAGAAATCATGGAAAGAAGCATGAGCGAGCGGATGACACGCACGGTCGGACGGCGGCTTCCGAGGCTCGACGGGGTCGGGAAGGTCACGGGCGCCGTCCATTACGTCTCCGACATGGCGCTTCCCGGCATGCTGTACGGGCGCGTATTCCGCAGTTCCGAGCCGCATGCCCGCATCGTGCGGCTGAATGTGGAAAAGGCGCGCGCCCTTGCCGGCGTGCATGCGGTGCTGACCGCCGCCGACGTGCCCTTCGTCCGGTACGGACCGCTTGTCCAGGACATGCCGCTTCTGGCGCGCAATCGCGTGCTTTTTGCCGGCCAGCCCGTCGCGCTCGTCGCCGCCCGCACGCCGGAGATCGCTGACCGGGCTCTCGAGCTGATCGAGATCGAGTATGCGCCGCTTCCGGCCGTGTTCGAGCCGGAGGACGCCCTGCGGCCCGACGCCCCGCAACTGCATCCCGAGTGGAGTGACTACACGTCTTCTCCCGTTCTTGACCGATCCGGCAATGTGTCATCGAGGGCCCGGATCCGCAATGGCGACGTCGAAAAGGCATTTGCAGGGTCCTACCGGGTCTATGAGCACACGTTCGAAACCCAGGTCGTCCACGCCGGCTACATGGAATCGCGGGTCGCCATCGCCCAGTGGAACGGCGATGAGGTGACGGTCTGGTCAAACTGCCAGCTGCCCTTCGAGGTGCAGGCGACCCTTTCCGCCATTCTCGAGACCAGCCTGTCGAAAGTGCGGATCGTCGTTCCCGGCATTGGTGGCGGATTCGGTGGCAAGCTGCGGATCGGGGTAGAGCATTTCGCCGCAGTCCTCGCGCGGGCGACGCGCCGGCCGGTGCGGGTCATGACCACGCTGCATGAGGAACTCATTGCGGCCCATCCACGCCAGCCCGCCCGGATCGTCATCAAGAGCGGCGTTTCGAAGGATGGACGAATTCTCGCCCGGCAAGCGCGCGTGACCGTCGACACGGGCGCATTCGCAGGTTCCGGTCCGGGCGTGGCCGCAATCGCCCTACAGATCATTGCCGGCCCCTATGACGTAGCCAACCTCCATCTGGAGAGCCTTGCCGTCTATACCAACAAGACGCCGACCGGGTCATTCCGCGCTCCGTCCGGGCCGATGGGCAATTTCGCCGTGGAATGCCACATGGATCTCATCGCCGAGGATCTGGGGATCGATCCGCTCGAATTGCGGTTGAAGAACCTGGTGGAGGAAGGCGGCACCGGACCGTCCGGAGAAGTGCTGCATTCCGTCAGCGTCCGGGAGTGCCTCCTGAAGGCGGCCGAGGCAATCGGCTGGGACAAACGCCGCCCCGAGCGCAATCGCGGCAAGTCCGTGGTCTGCGGCTGGTGGATGACGACCGGAGGCGCGGCCGGCGTCTATGTCAAGATTGCCCCTGACGGCACCGTCCTGCTGACCAGTGGCGCGGTCGAACTGGGTACGGCTGCACTTACCGGCGCCGCACAGATCCTGGCCGAAGAGCTGGGCGTCGACCTGGCTGACGTCCGCCTTGGCACGGTCGATACGCACATGTCGCCCTATGATTATGGCGCGCAGGGCAGCCGCACCACCTTTTCGGTCGGCAATGCCTGCCGTGCCGCAGCGGCCTTGCTGCGCGAGAAGATCTTCGATCTGGCGGCGCGCGAACTGCAGGTGCCGGTCGACAGCCTGGAACTGCGCGACAAGCATGTGTTTTCAGGCAACCGTCAGATTTCGCTGGCCGAGCTTGCCCGCCTCGCCCAGGTCTCGGGCGATGGCGGCCTGATCGCGCATGGCACCACCAATGCGCTGCCGACGCCACATGACCGCTCGCGCGTGGAGAACCACACCTTGCCGGCCTGGAACACGCCGAGCTACCACGCCCATGCCGTCGATCTGAGCGTCGATCCGCCGACCGGCGAGATCAGGATCAACCGTTATGTCGTGGCGCAGGATGTCGGGTTTGCAATCAACCCGACCTTCATCGAGGGGCAGATCGAGGGCGGTGTTGCCCAGGGCCTTGGCCAGGCAATGAGCGAGGAAATCGTCTTCCGGGACGGACTTGTCCTCAATCCGAATCTCACCGACTACAAGATGCCGACCTCGATGGACATGCCGCGGGTCGAATCGATCCTTGTCGAATCTCCGAGCGCGGCCGGACCCTACGGCGCAAAGGGAGTCGGGGAGCCGCCCTGCATCGAGCCGCCTGCGGCCATTGCCTGCGCCGTCGCAACCGCGACGGGCCTGATGGTGCATTCATTGCCGATCACGGCCGAAAAGATTGCGATGGGTCTGAGCCGCAAGGCCGCCACAATGGGGAAAACCGCGCAATGATAAGCCTTGTCACACAGATTTTCTTCGACGCCTTGTTGCTGATCGGCCTGTACGCGATCGGATCGCTCGGCTTTTCGCTGATCTGGGGCGTCCTGAACATTCTCAACCTCGCCTATGCTGCGCTCATCGCGGTCGGCGGATATACAAGCTACCTGCTCTGGCAGGCGGGAATGGATCCGCTCCTGGCGCTGCCCTTCAGCATGATCGTGACCGCCTTCATCGGCTGGATGATCCAGTGGATCGCGATCGACCATATCCTGCGCGGCCCTCCCTCGCTGAGCCTGACCCTCACCTACGGTATCAATCTGGTGATGATCGGCGCATTGCTGCTGATCTTCTCGGGCGACGTCCGGGGCATTCAGCTGCCGGCATATCTGCAGGGCAATGTCCAGCTCGGCGACGCAACGCTGACCTATGCCCGCATCGTGGTGATGGTCATTGCGCTCACGCTGACCGGAGCGCTGTGGTGGTTCATGGATCGCACCGAGCTCGGCATGGCGATCCGCGCGACCCGGCTGGACACGGAGGCCGCCCAGCTTGTCGGCATCCGGATCCGCTCGATCTATCATCTCACGGCTGCGCTGTCGGCAATGCTTGCCGGCGCGACCGGCGGGCTGGCGGCGCTGGTGTACACGATCTCGCCACAGATGGGCGACCATCTGCTGATCAACCTGCTGATCGTCAATGTCCTCGGCGGACTGGGCAGCATCATCGCTCCGCTGGCCGGCGCCATCGTGCTCGGCTTCACCAACAGCGCCGTAGGCAACATCTATGGCGCGACCTTCAGCACGCTTGTCGGGATGCTCTTCGTACTCCTCGTCCTGTTCGTCCGGCCGTCGGGCCTCATGGGAAGGAAGTTCTATGACGAATGATACTGTAGCAGCGGGACGCGCGCCCGAAATGCGCGAGGGCGGGGAAAGCTTCCTGCGCGTGTGGGGCGTGCCCCTGCTGGCGCTGGGCGGCGCTGCCCTGCTGCCCTTTTTCCTCGGCGATTATTCCCTTCGCGTCGCCACGACCGTCATGATGTACCTGGCGCTTGCGCAGGCATGGAACATGATCGGGGGCTATGCCGGCCTTCTGTCGCTGGCGCATCCGGCATTCTTCGGCACCGGCGCCATCGCCATGTCGGTGATGCTGATCAATGGCGTGCCGCTCCTGCTTGCCGTTGCGCTGGCAATGCTGGCCGCGGTGGCCATCGCGCTGGTCATGGCAGTGCCGACGCTGCGCCTGAGGGGCCACTATTTCGTGATCGCGACACTCCTCGTGGCGGAGGGGATCCGGAACCTTGTCCTCAATATCAGCATTCCGTCGATCAAGTTCCGCGGCGGCATCGCGGTGAACATCACCAATTTCACCTCGTTGAAGGAGCTGTCGGGATACGAGTTCAACGTGCTGATCTACGGATTGATGCTCGGCATGGCCGCCATTGCGACGGCATTCGTGCTCAGCCTCGACCGATCCCGCTGGGGCGCCGCGCTGCGCGCTTTTCGCGACGACCGCAATGCCGCGCTGGCGGTGGGCGTTCCGACGACGGCGCTGCTGACCATCATCTTCCTGATCAGCGCTGCCCTCGCATCGCTTACCGGCTCGGTCTGGGCGCTCTGGCTGGGCGTGATCGAGGCCAATGAGGCCTTTGCCCTCAAACTGACCTTCCAGATCGTGGTGATGGTGTTTCTCGGCGGCAAGAGCTCGGTCTGGGGACCGGCAATCGGAGTGATCGCCATTCTTCTCCTCGATGAATTCATCGGCGTGGAGTTCGCGGAATACACGCTGATCATCTCGGGTCTGATCGTTGTCGCGATCGTCCTGTTCCTCCCGGACGGTGTCATCCGGCTGCTGCGGGAAGGCCCCTCGGCCATCTCGCCGGCGGCGCTGAAGGCCAACTACCAGCGTTATAGGGTGCGATGATGACAGTTCTTCAATGCACGGGCCTCGGCAAGCGCTTCGCCGGTCTGCAGGCGGTGGATTCGGTCGACCTGTCGATTGCCAGAGGCGAGATCGTCGGCCTGATCGGACCCAATGGCGCCGGCAAGACGACCTTCGTCAACCTGCTCACCGGCGAGCTGCCCGTGACGTCCGGCTCGATCCTGTATGAGGGCCGGGACATCACGCGGCTGTCTCCGGACAGGCGTTGCCATCTCGGGCTGGCGCGCACCTTCCAGGTTCCCCGGCCCTTCCACAGCATGAGCATTCTGGAGAACGTCACGCTGGCGGCGCAGTTCGGCCGCGCCGGCCGCCCGCACGACAATCGCAGCGCGACCCGCAAGGCGCGGGAAATTCTGGAGCTTACCGGTCTCGACGCGCAGGCTGCCGCCAGCACGGGCACGCTCACCACCGCTGGCCTGAAGAGACTGGAAGTGGCGCGCGCCCTGGCGACGGAACCCAGCATCCTGTTCCTTGACGAGCCCCTTGGCGGCCTCAACCAGAGCGAGGCGGCAGATGCGCTGAAGCTGATCCGGTCGCTCAACGAAGGCGGAATGACGATCCTCTTCATCGAACACATCATCAAGGCCGTCGCCGCGATCAGCCATCGCATCGTCGTCCTTGCCCGCGGCCAGAAGCTCGCGGAAGGAATGCCGGAGGCCGTGCTGGCGAACGAGGAAGTCCAGCGTGCCTATCTGGGCAACATTTCCTCGGCGCTCGAACGCAATACCGCGCGCCGCGCCCGGGACGTGTCGGCATCTGGCGCAGCAGGGAGTGGTTCCAATGGATGATCAGGCCATGCCATTGCTGGAAATCAAGGGGCTGAATGCGGGCTACGGGATGATTCCGGTCCTGCGTGACGTCTCCTTCACGATCGGCAAGGGCGATCTGATCGCTCTGGTCGGATCCAATGGCGCCGGCAAGACGACGCTCATCAAGACCATCTCCGGCCTCATTCAGCCGACAGCCGGCGACATCATCCTGCACGGGAAGTCGATCGTCGGACGCAATTCGGCGGAGATCGTGCGCATGGGCGTGACGCAGGCCCCCGAAGGGCGGCGCGTGTTCTCGGGCCTTACCGTGGAGGAGAACCTGCGACTTGGCGCCTTCACCCGCACCGACAAGTCGGCCAGGAATCTCAAGGAAAGCCTGGAAACGGTCTATGAATATTTTCCCCGGCTCAAGGAGCGCCGCAAGCAACTCGTCGGCACGATGTCCGGGGGTGAACAGCAGATGTGCGCCATCGGCCGCGCGCTGATGGGACGGCCGCAACTGCTGATGATCGATGAGCTCTCGCTCGGGCTGGCGCCGATCATCGTGGAATCACTTCTCGATATCCTGGCGCAAATTCATGCCAGGGGAACCACCATCCTGCTGGTGGAGCAAGATGCCTCCGTTGCGCTCGGCTTCTGCCAGCGTGCGGTGGTTCTGGAGACTGGCAGCATCGCCTACACGGGAACGGCCGTGGACCTGCTGTCGGATGGCAAGCTCGTCAAGAGCTATCTAGGGTAAGAGGGAAGAGACTATGATACATAGACGAAAATTCCTGCAATTGAGCGGAGGAGCCGCCGTGCTCACCGCGACCGGCAGTCTTCCGGCATTGGCGCAGGCCGAAACCTTGAAGCTGGCTGTTGTCGTCGGGCTTACCGGCGCGTACAACATCTATGCTGCCGAAATGAGGAAGGGCATCGACATGGTGGTTGATATCATCAACCGCACCGGTGTCGAGATCGGCGGCAAGAACTACAAGATCGAGACCCAGTATTACGATGACCGGACCGAAGCCGCCACGGCTGCCCGCCTGGTCGAGCGCGCCGCCATCAATGACGGCGCCAACATGATCCTGGCATCGGGCGGCAGCGCCATCGTCAAGGCCAATGTGGCCGTGGCCCAGCGCATCCGTCGTCCCATGATGGCCCTGTGGTCGCAGGTGGACGGGGTCTATGCCCCGCAGAAGGGCGATCCCTGGCTGTTCTCGTCCCTGCCCCCCTTCAGCATGATGTATCGCGGCCTGATGAAACTGGCCTCGGAACTGAAGGATCCGGATGTAAGGACGGTCGCCATGGTCACGCCCAATGACGAGCTGGGCGTCTATAGTGGCGAGGAGTATTTCCCGGTCGACATCCAGGAAGCCGGCCTCGATCTGCTCGGCGTCGAATACTATCCCCCCGGCTCCCAGGAATACGCAACCGCGGTAGCCCGCGCCCGCCGGCTGGATCCGGACTGCCTGGTCATCAATGCGCTCGGCAACGATGTCGTTGCGATCGTCAAGGAGATGCAGTCCATCGACTGGTTCCCGAAATGCGTCGTCATCGAATCACCGAGCGGCGTCGTCGAGCCGCTGGGAAGCGCCGTTGACGGCATGCTGGTGCCGTTGCTGTGGGATGCAAGCATCGCGGCCACGACGGATCCCTATGTGGGCACCGGGCCCGACTTCAACAGGCTCTATGCCGAAACCTATGGCAGCAACCCGCCGGATTTCGTCGCCGCCATCGCGGCACACGACGTCATCGCGTATACGCAGGTCCTGCAGCATGCCGGCGTGATCGACGATCCCCAGGCCATCCAGCAGGCGTTCCAGACCGTGAAGGCCGAGACCTTCTTCGGCGCGAACTCCTTCGACGATGACGGCCTGAACCGGGTTGCGCCGGTCCATGCCGGGCAGTTCCAGAATGGCGAGCAGAAAATCGTCTATCCGGAGTCGATCCGGTCGGCGGCCCCGATCCATCCCTATCCGGGCTGGAAGGGCTGATACGAAAATTGCCGGGCGCCTTGACCACCAAGGTTGCGGCGCCCGGATCCGCAACCTTTTTCGGGGATCGTGGAAGATGAAGCCGGCACCGTTTGAATATCATCGTGCGGAAAGCGTTGAGGAAATCGTCGACATTCTCGCGCGATATGGCGAGGATTGCCGCATCCTCGCCGGGGGGCAGAGTCTCGTCCCGCTGCTGAACATGCGCATGATGAGTCCTGCGGCGCTCATCAGCATCAATCATTGCGCGGCGCTGGACCGGATCGCATGCGAGGACGGGACGATCGTGATCGGCGCCGCCGCCCGGCAGGCGGCGACCGGTCGCCATGAGGAAGTCCGCCGCCGCTGCCGGCTGCTTCACAAGACCCTGCCGCTTGTCGGGACGAGCGCCATCCGCAACCGGGGAACGGTCTGCGGCAGCCTGGCGCACAATGATCCGCTGGCGGAACTGCCGGCCGTTGCGCTCACGCTCGATGCGGAATTCATCCTGAACGGCACGTCCGGCCGCAAGCGCGTGCCGGCGCACGATTTCTTCATTTCCGAGCTGGCCACATGCGTCGAGCCGGACGAATTTCTCGAAGAAGTCCGTTTCCCCGTCGATCAGCCGGGGACGGGCGCAGCTTTCGTCGAGGTGGGCGTGCGGGCGCATGGTTTCGCCGTTGCAGGCGTGGCGGCACGGATCGAGTGCGATGACAGCGGCAAGTGCGTCCGGGCAAGCGTTTCGGGAATCGGCCTTGGCGACGGCGCGCAACGGTTGACGCCGGTCGAGGAAAAGGCCGTCGGCAGTGAACTCGGCGACGCTGCGCTGGAAGAGCTTGCGGCCATTGCCCGATCGTTCGTCGAACCCGCGTCCGACATCCATGCGGATGCTGCCTATCGCCGCAACCTGGCAGGCGTGCTGGTAGCGCAAGCCCTGCGCGAGGCCCGGGACGATGCAAGGCAGGAAAGGAGGATGAGACAATGACAGACAAGATCAAGGTCGCCCTCAGGATCAATGGCAGGCATCATGTCGAACTGGTCGAGCCGCGTCTCCTCCTCGCTGACTTCCTTCGTCACAAGATTGGCCTGAAAGGCACCCATATCGGCTGCGAGCACGGCGTTTGCGGTGCCTGCACCGTGATGATCGATGGCGAGACGGCCCGGGCCTGCCTGCATTTCGCCGCCGATCTCGACGGATGCGAGATCACCACGGTCGAGGCCTTCGGCTCGCAGGCCGAGCTTGATCCCGTCCAGCAGGCATTCCATGAGCATCACGCATTGCAATGCGGATTCTGCACGCCGGGCATGCTGATGACCGTGCATGAATTGCTCGCGGAGAACGACAATCCGACGGAGGCTGAAATCCGTCATGCGCTTGCGAACAATATCTGCCGCTGCACAGGCTATGTGAACATCGTCAGGGCGGTGGAACATGCGGCCCGGCGGATTCGCGAGGAAAAGAACGAACTTGCAGGGGTAGCATCATGAGCGCGCATCAGGATATCCCCGGTGATCAGCTCGTCGGCCGCTCGGTCAGGCGGCGCGAGGATGCCTACCTGCTGCGGGGCAAGGGCCAGTTCCTCGATGACATCCCGACGCCGCAGGATACGGTCCATATCGGCTTCGTGCCCAGCCCCTACGCGCATGCGCGCATCCTGTCGGTCGATACGAGCCAGGCTGCCATGCTGGAGGGCGTGGTAGCCGTCTATACGGGCGAGGATATTGCGCGCCTGGTGATGCCGCTCGATTCAGAAACCCGGATCGACGGCTATGTGAATAGCGTCCGCCATGCCGTGGCGGTCGACCGGGTCCGTTATGTCGGCGAGTCCGTCGCCGTCATCGTCGCGGAAGATCCCTATATCGTCCAGGACGCCATCGCTCTGGTCGAAGTCGAATATGAAATGCTGGATGCGGTGGCGGACATGGAACAGGCGTTGCAGCCGGATGCGCCGGCCGTACACGACCATATCCCGTCCAATGTGAGTTTCGAAGGACATTTCTCCACCCCGGATTTCGAAACCGCCTTTTCCAGCGCCCCCCTGGTGCTCAATGAGCGGTTCCAGAGCGGTTGGGTCGGCGGCGTGCCGCTGGAGCCGAGGGGCTGCCTCGCGGCGCCCGATCACACCGGGGATTCGGTCACGCTCTATACTTCCACGCAGATCCCGCACATTGTGCGGACAGGGATTGCCGGCCTTGTACGCATGCCGGAATCCAAGCTGCGCATCGTCGTGCCGGAAGTCGGCGGCGGCTTCGGCACAAAGGCGAACATCTATCCGGAGGAACCTGTTGTCGTGGCGCTCGCCCGGCATCTCGGCCGAGCCGTGAAATGGGTGCAGGACCGTGTCGAGGAACTGCTCAACAATATCCACTCCCGCAATCACGTCTACGATGTCGAGGTCGCTTATGACCGGGATGGCGTCATCCATGCCATCCGGCTGGACATGCTTGCCAATGCGGGGGCCTATACCTGCTTTCCGTTCGGCACGACGCTGGAAGCGACCGGTGGAGCCCGAATGCTCATCGGGCCCTACCGGATCCGGAACTATGCCTACAGGACGCGCTCGATCCTGACGAATACCGGCCCGGCCGGCGCCTATCGGGGCGTCGCGCAGCCGACATGCTTTTTCGCCATCGAGGGCGTGATGGACCGGATCGGCCGCGCGCTGGGCATCAGCCCGGCCGAGGTGCGTCGGCGCAATCTGATCCGCGACGACGAATTCCCGTGGACCAATGCGGTTGGGGTGCGCTACGACACCGGCCGCTACCACGCCTGTCTCGAACGCGCGCTGGAAATGGCCGATTACGAGCGGCTGCAGGCCGGGAGCGGCAAGCTTTGCCCGGACGGCAAGTATCGCGGCATCGGCATCTGCAATTTCACGGAATCTACCGGCACCGGCGTTCGCGGCTGGCGCGCCCGGGGACTGTCCCGCCTGCCCGGCTATGACAGCGCCACGATCCGGGTCGAACCCACCGGCGGCGTCAGCGCCTTCATCAGCCAGGCATCGGCAGGACAAGGCCATCTGACGACCTTCGCCCAGCTCGTCGCCGACCAGGTCGGGGTGCGCATCGAGGACGTCACTGTCGTCGAGGGCGATACGGCGCTCGTCCCTTACGGCACCAACACCGTCGCCAGCCGCTCCGCCATCACGGCGGGCGGAGCCGTCATCCGTGCAGGAGAAAAGGTCGCCGGAAAGCTGCGCCGCCTTGCCGCCTTCAACCTCGGCGTCTCGCCGGACGAAATCGTACTGCGCAATGGCGAGGCGTGGGTGGCCGACGATCCGGACACGCGGGTAACCATCGAAACTCTGGCCCGCACCGCCTATGCGATCGGCCACCAGGGCCTGCCGCAGGGAGAAGAATATGGCCTCGAGGCGACGGATATCTACGACCCGCCAATGGTCACGATCGCAAATGCCGTCCATATTGCTGCCGTCGCGGTCGATGCCAATGACGGGCGGGTAACGATCGAGGACTATGTCGTCGTCCATGATTGTGGCCGCGTCATCAATCCGATGATCGTCGAGGGGCAAATCCATGGCGGGGTCGCGCAGGGGATCGGCGAGGCGCTGATGGAGGAGTTCATCTACGATTCCAGCGGCCAGATGCTCAACGGAAATCTGCTCGACTACATGCTGCCGACCTCGCTCGATATCCCCGATATCCGGATCGACCACATAGAAACTCCGACAATCGATGCGGTCGGCGGATTCAAGGGCGTCGGGGAAAGCGGCGTGATCGGCGCCGTTCCCGCAGTGGCGAATGCCATAGCCGATGCCCTGTCCGGCATTGGCGCCAATGTCAACCAGATCCCGCTGCGGCCCGCGATCGTTCACGGTTTCATTCGACAGGCAACTGAAAAGGAAGCATGAATTGGGTCTGAAAATCGAAGGGCGCTACGAGCTGCCTGCATCGCGGCAGACGGTCTGGGACACGATGCTGCAACCGGAAGTCCTGCGCGAATGCATCCCCGGATGCACCGAGCTGGAAGCGCAGGACAACAACAATTACCGCGCCGCGATCACGACGAAGATCGGTCCCATACGGGCCACCTTCAAGGGCCGGGTAGAGTTGTCGGAGATGGACGAACCGAACTCGGTCGTGCTTGCAGGGGCTGGAGAGGGCGGCGTTGCCGGCTTCGCGAAGGGAGATGCGCGCATCACCCTGACCGAAGGGGAGACGCCTGGCACTTCCATCCTTGAATATGCGGGGGACGTGGTCATCGGCGGCAAGATCGCCCAGCTCGGCGCACGGCTGGTTGCGGGCGTGGTCCAGAAACTGTCCGACCAGTTCTTCCGGAACCTCAGCCAGCGCTTCGAGGCTGAGTCCTAGGACCTGCAGCGGCGGCGACTGCCGGACCCGGATCCAGCGAACCCGTCCGAGCAGAATATGCTTCACCAGGAGACACAATCGCGCTCCGGCCTCCCGAATGAGCATTCGGGCGGCTGCCTAGGCCGATCGAGAAGACAAGGCTCGCAGAATGGGATCCATTCAGGAAAATCAATGGTACTCCCAAGGGGAATCGAACCCCTGTTTCCGCCGTGAGAGGGCGGCGTCCTGACCGCTAGACGATGGGAGCAGACTGACGAGGCCGATATAGGGCAGCATGGTGCGGAATGCAATGCTTTCCTTCGCCCTGCCGCCACTTCGTCACGCCGTCGCAATCATGGTGTCGTGAAGGTGAAGCGTCCGGCCTGGCGACCGGTGACCGGATCCAGCAACAGGATGCTCTGGCGGCCGGCCTCGTCCTCGACCAGGACCAAGAGCTGGCCACCCTCCAGCGTCGTTGAGACCACTTGGCTGCCCGGAGCAAGGGTGATCAGCGCGTCGAACTCCATGCGACTGCCGGCGGGCGAGGAAGAATCGCTGGAGCTCAGCTTGTAGACAATGCCGAAAAGCACCGCCATAAGGCCGATCATCATGATGCCGATCGAGACCAGCATGAGGCGCATCATGCGACGGCGCACGCGCTCGATTGCGGGGTCGAGCGGCTTTTCTTCAATTTCGTCGAAGGACGGGCTTGTCATGGCAAATTCATCCGGAGCAACACATGCCGTCACCTGATACAGGAGCGGCCGCGGCTTGGGAAGGACAGCTCGTCGGCGAATCGGCGGCAGGCCAGCGCCTCGACCGCTGGCTGACGGAGCGGCTGGGCGGAGAATTGTCGCGCAGCCGCATACGGGCAATGATCGAGGCCGGCGAAGTCCTCTGCGAGGGTGCGCCCGCAACCCCTTCCCAGCGTGTGTTTCCGGGACAGAAGATCGCCTGGCGCCGCCCGCAAGTCGAGCCGCCTTGTCTCGAGGCCGAGGCGATGGGGCTGGCCATCCTGCATGAAGACGAGCATATCCTCGTGGTCGAGAAGCCGGCGGGTATGGTAGTGCATCCCGGGGCCGGGATCCGCAGCGGGACGCTCGTCAACGCCTTGCTGCATCATTGCGGCAATGCGCTTTCGACGATTGGCGGACCGGACCGGCCGGGAATCGTCCATCGACTCGACAAGGACACCAGCGGTATTCTGGTAGTCGCAAAGACAGATGCGGCGCATCGGATACTCGCGGCGGAGTTTGCCGATCACGGGCGTTCCGGCAGCCTCGTCCGCGAATATCTCGCTCTGACATGGGGCTGCCCGGATCCGCAGCGCGGCACCGTCAATGCCCCGCTCGGACGGGCCGCCGATCGCGTTCGCCGGGCAGTCGTCCGGCCCGAACAGGCCGACGCGCGCCATGCGGTGACCCATTACGCTGTGCTTGAGGCCTACGGGAACCTCGCCGCGCAGCTCGAATGCCGGCTGGAAACCGGAAGGACGCACCAGATCCGGGTGCATCTCGGCCATATCGGCCACCCGGTGATCGGCGATCCGCTCTATGGCCGAGGCTTCGCCACCAAGGCGCGGACCTTGCCGGAACCGGCGCGCGCGCTCGCAGAAGGTCTGGCGCACCAGGCGCTGCACGCTGCAGTGCTCGGCTTTCGCCATCCGGCAAGCGGGGAGGTCCTGCGATTCGAGTCCCCCATTCCCGAAGACATGGCGGCTCTGGTCGAAGCGCTGCGGAACATCTGACGCGCACTAACAGTTGGCAAGGTGACCCTAGGCCACCGTGAAATTGCCTGAATCACGCACTATATGAAGAGGCGGTGTGTGCGCCACGGTGCGGCACGCCGGATGCTGCTTGCCATCAAGGGGGCAGAGACAAACAGAAAGGGGTGCTGAATGGCCCAGAATCTACCGAGCGTCACGGCTGGCGAGGCCGGCCTGTCCCGTTATCTCGAAGAGATCCGCCGCTTCCCCATGCTGCAGCCTGAGGAAGAATACATGCTTGCCAAGCGTTACCAGGAGCATGCGGATACCGAGGCGGCGCACAAGCTCGTCACCAGCCATCTGCGGCTGGTTGCCAAGATCGCGATGGGCTATCGCGGCTATGGCTTGCCGATCGGCGAAGTGATCTCCGAGGGCAATGTCGGCCTGATGCAGGCGGTCAAGAAATTCGAGCCGGATCGCGGTTTCCGGCTGGCAACCTATGCGATGTGGTGGATCAAGGCATCGATTCAGGAATATATCCTGAGATCCTGGAGTCTCGTGAAGATGGGAACCACCGCCAATCAGAAGCGGCTGTTCTTCAATCTTCGCAAGGTCAAGAGCCGCATCCAGGCGTTGGACGAAGGCGATCTCCGGCCGGACCAGGTGCGAGAGATTGCAACACGGCTGAACGTGTCCGAAGAAGAAGTCATCTCGATGAACCGGCGGCTGTCGGGAGATGCGTCGCTGAACGCGCCGATCCGCGCCACGGAAGGCGAGACCGGCGAATGGCAGGACTGGCTCACCGACCAATCGCCCTCTCAGGAAGAGATCCTGATCGAACAGGATGAGCTGGAGAATCGCCGGACCATGCTGCAGGAATCGCTTGAGGTGCTCAATGATCGCGAGCGGCGGATTTTCGAGGCGCGCCGGCTGGCGGAGGAGCCCCTTACGCTGGAGCAATTGTCCGGTGAATTCGATATTTCGCGTGAACGGGTTCGCCAGATCGAGGTGCGCGCCTTCGAAAAGGTGCAAAATGCGGTACGTGATGCCGCCCGGCGGCAGATAGCGCAGCAGGCGGCAGCGCAAGCCTGAACGGCTCGGGCAATGCGCTAACGGATCTCCAACGAGGGAACAGGCTGAAGGAAGGGGTAGGGCTGCCCCGCCCCTTCCTGTCTGCTCACCGGACCGGCTCGCCTTGAATCTGCAACTACCGGACCACGTAGACTATCCGGCGTTCCTGCGGTTCGATGAGAACCGGCTGGCCGTTGATATAGGCGTAGCCATAGTCGTAATCGGGGATCTGCCGAATCTCCACCACGTCCGGGACGCCGGCGCCCACGACTACTTCTCCTTCGAGATAGACCGGGTCTACCTGATGCTCGACCACATAGCTTCGAATGGCCGGATCCGGTTCGACCATCGCGCCTTCGGCCATCCCGCCGGTCGCCGCACCGGCTACCCCGCCGACCGCAGCGCCGAGGGGTCCGCCGACCAGGGCGCCGACCACAGCACCGGTGGCTGCGCCTGCCACGGCTCCGGCCCCTGTCGCCTCCTCGGCCTCATAGGTGACAACCGGCACCAGATCCGGCTGGCGCTCGGTCACGACAATCTGCGTTCCGCTCTGATCGATCACTAGATAGTCCGAATAGGACCAGCCTTCCGTGCCACCGGCAGAGACCTGGCACCATTTCGATGATTCCAGGCACCCGAGCACGGAAGCCGTGCCATTGGCCCCGATGGTCCCGACAATCGGGTAGTGCGGGCCCGGCCCGGCGCGCATATTCAATTCCGTGACGGCGGTTGCATTCGTCTGGGCATGGGCCAGGGACGCCAGCGCCACGACGGCGGCGCACGCCGCGCCAGTTGCGAGAGGATACTTCATGACTCGATACTCCGTTGAGTTGCGACAGGTCTCGAACCCAACCGGAGATCAGTTGTTCCGCGAGGAGCCGGAAAGAACGGGAGAGGTCCGGTTTGAACCTCCCCCTCGCTTCATTCACATTGCAATCTCGGTTGCGGTAATCGAATACCGGAACGTGTCGGGATCAAGCGAATCCAGCAATTCGCCGTCGATCTCGGCCTGCGGATACATCAGGAATGCCAGCTTGTGCTGGGAACCGGGCAATACCAGGTCATGGGCCGTATTGTAGGCGAGCCAATTGCCCTCCCATGCCCCGAACAAGGTCTCCCGCGCTGCCATCACAACCGGCGAATCGATCGGATTGTCGCGGGGCGGCTCCTCCAGCATGACCTTGCGCACATCCGCCGGATCCACCGCGACCCAGCCATGGCCGGAAACATGGACTTCAGCGCGACAATGCTGTGCCCTGGTCACATTTTCCGAGCCGGCTCCGAGGCTCTTGAAGCCAAAGCGCGACGGCGCCACCCGCACACCATAGATGTCGCGCGCCGGAAGCCCAGATGCACGTGCAAGGGCCACGTAGAGCGCATTCAGATCGGCGCATTTGCCGCCGAGATTTCCCGATTGCAGCATGCTGACCACGTCACCGGTACCGCAGCCGCGCACGGATCCGTCTCGATGACAATTTTCCACGATCCAGTCGTAGATCGCCCTCGCCTTTGCGAGTTCGCTGTCGGCACCCGCGGTAATCTCTTCGGCCGTTTCCTTCACAATGCCATCGGTAGGCATCAGATCGGTGGACTCGAGAAATAGCTGGCGCTCGGCATCCGTCAACGGGTCGGGCGCGGCAGAGAGCGCAAAGGGCGCGCTGCGATCCTGCGTGCTGAACATGCTTTCGACCTCGATCACTGCCGGGCCCTTTCCGGCCGCAAATCTTGCGTGCACCAGTCTCGCCCGATGTTTCGGATCCATGACGATTTCGGCCGTATCCGCATTGCCCGTCCACGAATCGCCCACGGGCCGCATCCAGGCCCATTCCCGCAACGAAGGCAAGGGCACCCAGACCTGCGCCGCCGCATTTGTCTCGGGAAGTTCGATGCGCGTCACGATATTGAAACTGCGCCATTGTCCGGGTTGCGGATCGAACTTGACCGCGGCCCTGGCAAAGCCAGGCATCGTCCATGCGGCTGCGGCAAGGGCGGCCGAACCGGCCAGGAATTCACGTCTGCTCGTCATTCTGGTTTCCTTCCTTCTGCTTCGCCTGTTGTTGTTGAAATGGTCCTGGCCGCCGGACGAACCGTCGCATCAAGCGCGGCAAGGGTCTCCGGGCTCACCCAGTCAATGTCGCCGCGGACGGAAATAGCGGGGGCAAGGCCCGGCTTCAGCACGTAGCTGCTCGGCAGCGCCGTGACCTGCCACAGCTTCGTCGCGGCACGATCCCGATCCATCAGGACGGGAAACTCCACCGGATGCTTCCGGACGAAATTGCGGACCCGCGCGTCGATCTCGCCGACATTGACGGCCAGAATTGCGAACGGCTGGTCCTTCATCCGCTGGTTCAGCGCCCGCAGGGAAGCCAGTTCCTCGACGCAGGGCTCGCACCAGGTTGCAAAGAAGTGCACGATCACGACGCGGTCCCGGTAGGAATTGAGAGCAGTCTCCTCGCCATCCAGCATATCGAGCGTCAATTCCGGCGCTACTTCCTCCAGCCACGGCGCAAGGACGGAGGGCGGCAAAGCGAGTGAGACAGCAGGCAGGATGGCAAGGGCGATTGCCAGCGCCGCCCGGAAAATGGCGGCTCGGGCGCGATGGATCGGAGAGTTGGCGTCCCGAAACTCGGGAACCGTGTCGAAGTCCACACAGGAACGGTACCGTCGGCCGTCAAAATGTCAAGCGCATGGTACGGTGCAGCGATCGTGATAGGATCCCGCGAATCGAGTCCGGCGCCAGGCGCGGATCCGCAAGCCAGAAGGGAGCAAGCCATGTCGAAACCGAGAACCCTCTTCATCACGGGCGCATCCACCGGCATCGGTGCAGCCACCGCGCGCGCGGCCGTCAAGGCGGGCTGGAATGTCGGCCTGATGGCCCGAAGCGAGGACAAGCTTGCCGCTCTCCGTGCCGAACTGGGCGAACAGGCGCTGGCATTGCCCGGAGATGCGACCAGTCTCGAACGGCAGGAACAGGCGCTTCAGGAACTCACTGCGAGGTTCGGCGGGCTCGACGCCGCTTTCGCAAATGCGGGGGCCGGAGCGAAGACCCCCGGCACGGAGAAGGGCGATCCGGCCGAGTGGCGGCGCATCATCGATCTCAACATTCTCGCCCTGCTCTATACTGCCAAAGCCAGCATCCCGCATCTACGCAAGACCGGGGGCCATCTTCTCCTCACCGGCTCGGCGCTGGGGCGCAGGCATAGTCCGGGCTCGATCTACGGCGCATCCAAATGGTTCGTGCACGGCTTTGCCGGCAATGTTGCAGACGAGATGCACGAATGGGGCGGGCGCTGCACCCTCATCTCCCCGGGAATGGTGGATACGCCCTTCTTCGATGAGCCCAAGCCCGACAAGTTGCAGGCCGAGGATGTCGCCAATGCCGTCATGTTCGCACTGCAACAGCCGGACCGGGCAGCGGTGCGGGAGATCCACGTCCTGCCGAACCACTGATGAAGGCTCCGCGTACTTCCCGTCGACGCGCCATTGACCGGCAGCTCACGGCGCTCCTGCCCATGGCGCCGCTTGCCGACATGGAGCGCATCCGGGAACTGGCGTTGGCGGCGAAATTCCGTGACCTGCCGGTTTCGATCGCCGTCTGGCTCGCCGCAATCTCTCATGTCCGCCATGAGCATACGCAATATGAACTCCTGCTTTCGGAAGGATATGGACAGGAAGCGGCCCGCCACTACACGACGGCGGAGATCAATGAATGCCTGACACGCTGGCGAGCGACACGCTTGCTGGAGGAAGGCGAGGTGGACGGAGATTCCTGACTGCCGGCAAGTCAGGAAGCCCGGCGCTCGCTCCGTGCCGCCTCGAGGCAAAGCGACAACAGGCTTCGATGCGCGGCTGCGACGGCAAGCGCGCCGCTGTTCCGGCTGGCCGGCATGGCCTGCTGCAACCTGGCCAGCATCCGGGCGATCATTGCCGCATCGAGCGCCGCGAGCGCCGCCGTGACCTGTTCGCGTCGGGCGAAGAAGACCGGAGGACGGGCTGCGGCCACGGCATTGCGGGGCGTCAGCCCATCCCGGTCCACCATATGGCGCAATTGCTGCAATTGCTGCAACTGGCGCTGAAGCGCGCCGATCAAGGCCGACGGCTGCGTGCCGGAGGCTACCGCCCGGGAGAAGGCCCGGTCGAATTCCGCGACCTTGCCGGCGAGGATCAGGTCGGCAATCCCATCGAGCGAGAGCACGGAAATATCACCGGCACAAGCCAGGACATCCCCGGTCTCGATCCGGCCTTGCCCGTGGCAATACAGGATGAGCTTCTCGATCTCGGCGCGGGCGGCCAGCCGGTCGCCGCTGATCAGGCTCCGGAAGGCCTGGCGCGCCTCGAGCGTCATGGTCAGGGAAGCGCTCGAAAGCGCTTCGTCCAGAATGCGGTCGAGCGCCCGGCCATCATCCGCATAGCAGGGGAGCGCCATGGCGTCGGGCGATTTCTCGAAGGCGGCGCGCAATGCGGCGCCCTTCTTCAGATCGCCGGCCTCGACGAGCAGAGCAACATCGCCCGACAGCTTCCCGCCAAGCGTTTCGAGGGCGATGGCGATTTCCTTCGCGGCCGGGGTCGCATCCCTTACCCAGACCAGGTTCTGCGCCCCGAACATGGGAATCGATTGCAATTCGTCGATCAGCCGGGCGGTGTCGCCCGCAATCGCAGCGCCATCGAACTTCCGCACGGCGAAAGGATCGTCGGCAGCAATTCCGATTGACCTTGCATAGCTTGCCGCCCGCTCGGCGACGAGGCCGCGATGCGGGCCGTAGATCAGCACCATGCGGATCTGCGGATCGGGGCGTGCCAGCCAGCCTTCGACCTCGTGCGCCTTCTTCTGTGCCAAGCTGTCCTCACGCGATGCGACGGTAGACTATTGCAATACCGCCGCAGGCGACCCCCTTTCAAGGCCAAGCAACGCCGCGATGTCCGGCTTGGCACGCACGATCTCCGCGATCGTATGTTTCTCGAGGACAGCGAAAAAGGCATTGAGCGCCTCCCGCAGCGCCGCATTCAACGAGCAGCTCTCGATCAGCGGGCAATCCGACTGGTTGGAGTCGAAACATTCAGCCATGGAGAAGCTTTCCTCCGTCACCAGCACGACGTCGAGAAGCGTGATCTCGCTCGCGGGCCGGGCGAGCCGGATGCCGCCATTTCGCCCGCGCACGGTTTCGACGAGGCCGCCATTGACCAGGGGCTGGAGAATCTTGAACAGGAACAACTCGGAGACCGAGTAGGCGCGAGCGATGTCCGAAATCCGGTTCAGCCCCTCCCCGCTCGCCGTACAGTACATCAGGATCCGTATGGCATAGTTCGTCTGGCGGGTCAGTCTCATTGCAGTCTCCTCGCACCCGGCGCCGGTTTAGAATTCTTCTAAGATATATGAACGCAATTGTCCACTTTCTTTTTCCGACGCCGCTTGTTATAGGCAAGAGATAAATTGACAAACTCTCTCATATTTAAGCGCAAGCGAGGTCAGAATGAATTCGTCGTTCCACAGGACCCTTTCCGGCATTTGCCTGCTCACAGTGGCATCCCTTGCCACGCCGGCCCTCGCCGAGGGGGAAGTCAATATCTATTCCTATCGCCAGCCGCAGCTCATCGAGCCCCTGCTGACAGCGTTTACCGAGAAAACCGGGATCCGGACGAACCTGCTCTTTCTCGACAAGGGTCTGGTCGAGCGAATCAGCGCCGAGGGAGAAAGCTCGCCAGCCGACGTCATCCTCACCGTTGATATCGGCCGTCTGACCCAGGCGAAGGAAGCCGGTGTGACCGAAGGCTTGCAGAACGACGCAATCGAGGCTTCGATCCCGGCAGAGTTCCGCGACCCGGAGGGTCACTGGTTCGGCCTGACCACCCGGGGGCGCGTCGTGTACGCCTCGAAGGACCGTGTGCAGCAATCCGCCATCACCTATGAAGAGCTTGCCGACCCGAAATGGAAGGGAAAGATCTGCACGCGCAGCGGGCAGCATGATTATAATATTGCACTGTTTGCCTCGATGATCGCACATCATGGCGCCGCCGAGGCCGAGCAATGGCTGACGGGGCTCAAGGAGAATCTCGCCCGCAAGCCGGCCGGCAGCGACCGTGCGCAGGCGCAGGGCATCTATTCCGGCGAATGCGACATTGCGATCGGCAACAGTTATTATGTCGGCCTGATGATGACCAACGAGAAGGAGCCGGAACAGAAGGACTGGGCAGCGGCAATCAAGGTCCTGTTTCCCAATGTCGAGGATCGCGGCACCCATGTTAACATTTCCGGCATGTCGCTGGTGGCAAGCGCGCCCAACCGCGACAATGCGATCCGGCTCATGGAGTATCTGGCCAGCGCCGAAGCGCAGGAGATCTATGCCGAGCAGGTCTATGAATACCCGGTCGCGCCTGGCGCGAACCCGTCCGCAATCGTGGCCTCCTTCGGCCAGATGAAGGCGGATGGGCTGCCGCTTTCGGAGATCGCGAGACTGCGCGGCGAGGCGTCGCTGCTGGTGGACAAGGTCGGATATGAGGACGGCCCGTCGCGATAATCCCGCCTGGGCCCGAAGCCGGCAGTTTCGGGCCCAAACTGGAAGTCTGTCCTGTTTTTCCCATTGCAATCGCGGATTGCAGGCACAATAATCGCGCCCATGCAGCAATGTCTCCGGATTCGCGCAACAGGGAATGGATTGCATGATGTGACCGTGCTGCTGCTCGGGCGGCCAGAGGTCATTTCCGTTCCGGCAGGCAAATTTCCCTCCAAGGGCCTGATGTTGCTGGCGCTGGTCCTGTGCGCATCGGGCCAGCGCATGACGCGTGCCGAAGCGGCCAACCTCTTGTGGGATGGCAGGCGAGACGGAGATTCGCTCACCAATCTGCGGCAGTTGCTCTCGCGCCTGCGCAGGCTTGCGCCCGAAACGGGAGAATTGCTGGCAACGAGCCCGACCGGGATTTCGCTCGGTCCGGATGCGAACCGCATCGACCTCTTTCATTTCCTGCGTCTGAATGACGGCGTGCCGACGATGGAGCCGTCGGCACATCTGATGCTGTACCGCGACGAACTGCTTACCGGGATCGAGGAGCCGACTTCGGCCTTTTCGGAATGGCTGCTCTCGCAACGGGCAGCGCTGCGAAACCGCTATTTCCGCGACGTGGACGCAACCCTGTATGAATTGACCCGCTATGGCCGCGCCTCAGGCACGGTGCTCACGCGGCTGCGAGATCGGGTGCTGGCGCTCGAGCCGGAGCGGGAATCGAGCTACACCGCCTTCATCGAGGCGTTCGGCCGCAACGGCATGTTCGAGGAAGCGCGCCAGCTCTATTCGGACCTCCAGCAGATGACGCAGCGCGTATATCGGAGCGAGCCGAGCGTAGAGACGCAGGCAGTGGCAAGGCGGGTGCTGTCTTCCGCGCACGAATTCTCCGTCCTGGGGCTGAGCCAGCCGGCGCAGGCCCGGCCGGAGGCACGCAAGCCACGCGTGGCGCTACTGAGCGTATCCGATCCGGCCGGTCAGTCCGATCCGGCGCTGCTCGCAGCGCTGATCGAGGACATCGCCAATGATCTGGCGCGTTACCGCACCTTCTCCGTGCTTGCACCACACTCTTCGCTGGCAGTCCTGCATCAGTCCGGCGTGCCGGAGGACAACAGCAAGTTGCGCGCCGACTTCACGGTGACCGGATTCGTCAAGCCTGGAAGGGAACCGACGCTTGCCATCCGGATGACGGATTGCCGGGAAGGAAACATCGCCTGGGCCGCCGAATACAGCGCCTCGAAATGCGATCTCCTCCAGACATTCCGCACCATGTCGGCGCAGATTTCGGGGAGCCTTGCTGCCGAGCTGGAACGCGAAATGTTGGGTGGCAAATCCCTCAGCGCGGAAGGCGGTGCCTACAGCCTCTATCTGCAAGGGCTGAACCTCCTGAATGACTGCACCTTGCCGGGGCTTCGTCGCGCCCGTCAGCTCCTGCGCCGTGCAGTGCGATCCGACCCCGAATTTGCCTTGCCTTACGGGCGGATTGCCCAGACCTTTTATCTCGAATGGCTGATCCGCGGCGGCAACGATCCGGAATTGCTGCTCAAATCGCGTCAATTTGCCCGCCGGGCAATGACGCTCGACCGGGGCGCGGCAATCGGCTACTGGATCAGCGCCATCATCGATCTCTATCAACGGCGTTTCGATGAATCCGCCGAACAGTTCGCCGAGGCTGAAGCGCTCAGCCCCAATTGCGCCGATCTCCTTGTCGAGCATGCCGATGCGCTCGGACATCTGGGCCAGGCCGAACTGGGCTGGAAAAAATTCGAGCGGGCGATCGAACTCAATCCCATGCCGCCCGACCATTACTGGTGGGCCGGGGCAAGCATCGCTTTTTGCAACGAACGCTATGACGCGGCCATTGATCTTTGCGGCCGGATGAAGAATACAGAACCGGCGGTCCGGCTCCTGGCGGCAAGTCACGGCTTGCTGGGGCAGAAGTCGGAGGCGCGCGCCTATGGGCGCAAGATAAAGGAAATGTATCCGTCCCAGCCGGCGGGCGAGATCATCAAGGTGGCTCCAACGAGAGTCGAAAAAGTCGGCGAACTTTTTCTGAAGGGGCTTCGCATCGCGGGCCTGTAGTGGCCAGCGATAAGGAAACACACATGCGAGAGGAGCAAGTTTGAATGTCCACGCACTGCGATGATGTTCATGAAAGAGACGGAATCGTCCTGGTTCAGGCAGATTCCCGCAAGCTGATTCACATCCCGCTGGAACAGATCGAGGCCCTTGCACAGGAAACCGGCCGTTCGACAGACGAGATCACCGCTGATCTCCTCGAAGTTGTCGGCAGCGGCGCCATGGGCAAGGGCTGGGATGTCTCCCGCTTCTTTGCAATGCCCGCCAGCGCGGCCGGCGAAAGCTGGGACGTCTCCCGCTTCGTCGCCATGCCCGCCAGCGCGGATGGCGAAGGCTGGGATGTCTCGCGCTTCGTCGCCATGCCCGCCAGCGCAGATGGCGAAGGCTGGGATGTCTCGCGCTTCGTCGCCATGCCCGCCAGCGCAGCCGGCGAAGGCTGGGACGTCTCCCGCTTCGTTGCGATGCCCGCCAGCGCGGATGGCGAAAGCTGGGATGTCTCGCGCTTCGTTGCGATGCCCGCCAGCGCAGCTGGCCAGCCAGCTTCCATGCACTGATCGCGAAGGCGCA
>CAYLGY010000001.1:0-73977 GCA_964383325.1 uncultured Rhizobiaceae bacterium | reverse complement strand
ATGCCCGCCAGCGCAGCTGGCCAGCCAGCTTCCATGCACTGATCGCGAAGGCGCAAGGTCCGGAGCGCCGGGTAACGTGAAGGTTGCCTGGCGCTTCGTCATTGTGGGAAGCAAGCAGCATCCTGTACCGGTTTGCCTTTTCTTCCTGCAGGATGCTGGACGCGCAATGCCTGAATGACGGACAGCTTACGAATGATTCCAGATCCGGCGGACTGGCCACTTCCCCGGATTCCCGCGGGCCGGTCCTTCTTTGCGGATGGCGAGGCCAGTCCGGAATTCCTCGCACAATTCGGGATTACCCGCGTCGGCGACCTGACTGGCCTCGACCGGATCGGCATCCCGGTCTGGTTTGCCTCAAGACCCAATTCACGCGGCATTTCGGTCGCGCAGGGCAAAGGCTTGTCGCATGCCCAGGCACGTATTTCCGCGGTGATGGAATGCATCGAAGGCGCAATCGCCGAACAGACCCGGCCGCTCATTGCCTGTTCTGCTTCCATCGAATGCATGCGCGCTGCCGGCAAGGAAGTCGTGCCTCTTGCGCGGATGCAGCGTTGCCGGAGCGCCCAGATCGATGAAGTCCGGACGCGCAGCTGGGTGCGTGGCAAGGCCCTGCGTTCCGGAAATACGGTCTATGCTCCCTATGAGCTGATCGGGCTGGACATGCGGTCCGATGCGCCGTGGGATCATGCCGGCTTTCTCATGTCGACCATCGGACTGGCGGCTGGCGCGAGCATGGAACATGCGGCGGTGCATGCGGTCTGCGAGCTGATCGAGAACGATGCAACGACCATGGTCGATCTCGTCGGCGTCGGGGGCAGCCATTCGCGCGAAGTCGATTGCAGCAACAGCCGGCACGCCGGCCTCGTCGAGGCAATCGCGGCAGTCCGCAATGCGGGAATGAATCTGCGCTTTCTGGAAGTGACCGGCACCATTCCGGTCCCGGTGATCGGTTGTTTCGTCGAAAGCCCGTTCCATTCGGCACAGAAGGCCGCTGTCGGGATCGCGGCTGGATTCGCCTGCCGGCCGGTCGGCGCCGACGCTGCGCTGGCCGCGCTGCTGGAAGCCGTGCAATCGCGCCTGACGAAGATCGCGGGCTCGCGCGAGGATCTCCCGGAAGCCAGCTATCGCCACGGACGTACGAGCCTGCCGGTCACCGAGGGCGAGCCGGTTCCGGTCGACCGGCTCAACATGGAGAACGCGCAGCGGCTGAAGAACGACTTCCCGGCCCTGCTCTCAGCCCTCGCCGACATTCTCGCGGCGCATTCAGCCGCGAAAGATGTATATCTGTTCCCCCTCACCGGCGACACGGCGGATTTCGTCGTCCTGCGCGCACTCATCCCGGATCTGGAGACGGTGGTCAGCGAAGGCGTCATCAAGCTTGGTAACCATGCGCTGCGGCGGCTCCTGGCCCTGAAGGGCGCGGCGCAATGAAGCGGATCGTCTTCGCCGGACCCAGCCTGCATCGCGACGATGCCGATGCCGCCCGCGGCATCGAGATTCGCCCGCCAGCCCGCAAGGGCGACCTGCTGGTCGCTGCCCGCGACGGCGCCGCCATCATGGGCCTCGTCGACGGCTATTTCGAGACCGAGCCGTCTGTCTGGCACAAGGAAATCCTCTATTGTCTCGACCAGGGGATCGTCGTGGCCGGCGCGGCCAGCATGGGCGCCTTGCGGGCCAGCGAATGCGCTGCCTTCGGCATGATCGGCATCGGCCGCATCTTTCAGGACTATCATGACGGCAGGCGCCGCGCCGACGCCGATGTCGCCGTCCTGCATGCGCCCGCAGAATTGCAGCACATGGCGCTGACCCTGGCGCTGGTGGATGTCGAGCTGACCTTCGAGGCCATGCTGCAAGCCGGCATGATTTCGGCGACCGAGTCCGAGGCGGGATTGGCTGCCGCGCGCGACCTGCACTTCAAGGATCGCAGCTGGGACAGGATCTTTTCATTGATGGAAGAAGCCGGCGTGGCCCCGGACAATGCCCGCCACCATCTGGCGCGCTTCAAGGTCGACCAGAAGCGCCTCGATTGCAGGGAGCTGCTTCAGTTCGTGCGTGATTACCCGTCAGAATCGCCGCCCGTGCGCGATCCCGGCTTTGCCCTGCAGCGCTCGGCCTTCCTGACCGGGCTGATGCAGTCCATCTTTGCGCAGGGAAAGCATTCAGGATCCTAGCGTTTGACCCGGAAAGCGGAACCTGCTTTCCGGCAACGGACCTGCGCCCCCAAGGGATTGGCGGATGATGCCGATCGGGCCACGGCATCAAGGTTATTGATGCCGGCATCGCGTCGCCTGCTGTTCCTCGCAAGGTCACAGGATCCGGACGAGCGAACGATTTCATTTCAACAGGAAACGCACTAGATTCGGTCTATGGAGGAACCGCGCATACTATTACCTGGTCTTGATTCGCGAGACGGCCACCTTCGGGCCGATCGCGTCCCTCATTCGTGCGCCGGATGACGACGAGGCAATGAGGGGTCATCGAAGCCATGAAATCCTTCACGAACGTCAAGATATTCTCGCTGCCATGGAAACCGAGCCAATGAGCCGGCCATGAGCGGCTCCGTCGTCCTGATTCACCTTGCGGGCGCAGTTGCACTCTTGCTGTGGGCAACACGGATGGTGCGCACCGGTGTGGAGCGCGCCTATGGTGACGTGTTGCGACGCAAGTTGCGGAGTACGCTGAAAAATCCGCTTGCTGCGGCCAGCGCCGGCACATTGCTTGCCATCGCCTTCCAGAGCTCAACCGCCGTTGCCCTTCTCGTCGGCTCATTCGTCGGTTCCGGCATCGTCGGTGCGGCCGCTGGCCTTGTCGCCGTTCTCGGCGCGGATCTCGGTTCGGCCCTCGTCGTCAAGCTGCTGTCCTTCGACCTGTCGCTACTGGTGCCCGTCGCCATCTTCTGCGGTACCACGATCTTCCTGGCCACCGAGCGCCGCACCTGGCGCCAGTTCGGGCGCATCCTTGTTGGAATAGGTCTGTTGCTCCTGTCGCTGCAGATGATCGGCTCGGCCTCCGAACCGCTGCGCGAAAGCCGCATCCTCCCCGTCGTCATCAACTATCTGGCCGGGGACGCCGTCACCGCCTTCTTCATCGCTGCCGTGATGACATGGCTTTTCCATTCCAGCGTCGCCTTCATCCTGCTGGTGATGGCACTTGCAGCACGCGGACTGATCCCGGCCGAACTCGGCGTCGTCATGGTTCTCGGCGCCAATCTCGGTGGCGGGCTGATCGCCACGATACTGTCGCGCACCATGCCACCGCCGAGCCGCATCGTGCCCTTTGGCAACCTTGCCGTACGCGGCCTTGGTGCGCTGATCGCCCTGGCCGTTCTCGTCTGGTTCGATTTGCCGCTCGACAGGCTCGGCTCGAGCGCCCCGCTTCAGATCGTCCACGCCCATATCGCCTTCAATGTCTTGCTGGTGCTGGCCGGAGCGCCGCTCGCCGGCTTCGTGACCCGCGCGCTGGACGGCCTGCTTTCCTCCAGCGCCCGAACCGCGGTGCAGCTTGAAGACCGCGAGGCAAGCGCCCTCGACCCCGACGCGCTCAACGCGCCGTCCCGCGCACTCGCCAACGTCACCCGCGCCGTCGTCGGCGTCTGCGAAACCGTCGAGGTGATGCTGAAGAACATCATGGAGCTTCTCGAGGAGCCTGACCGTGCCCGAATGGACGCACTCGCAGCCCTTGACGACAAGGTCGACCGCAAGCACGCCGCCATCAAGCTCTATCTCGTGCGCATCCCGCCCGAACAGATGAGCGAGGCCGAGATCCTGCGCACCAATGAACTACTCGATGCCTGCGTGCGCCTCGAACAGGTCGGCGACATCATCACCCGCAACATGCTGACCCATGTGAAGAAGAAGCTCGACCGCGGACTGGTCTTCACCCCTGAAGGCTGGCGCGAACTGTCAAACCTGCATGCCTCCGTCCTCAACAATGCTCGCCTTGCTTTCAACGTCCTGATCTCCCGAGATGTCGTCACCGCGCAGGAACTGGTGCGGGAAAAGGACCGAATGCGCGACCTTGAGCGCGACACCAGCCAACGCCATTTCGAGCGACTGCGCGAGGGCTCGCGCAAGAGTATTGAAACCAGCTCGCTCCACCTCGACACGATCCGCGACCTCAAGCAGATCAACTCCCTGCTTGCCTCGATCGCCTACCCCATCCTCGAAGAGCATGGCCTCCTCAGGGGAACAAGGCTCGCGGAGGAGGGGTAGAGCCTTTCCTGTTCGATGGACCGTCCCGAGCCTTCAAATACGGGCGGGGGCATTCAGGTTGCCGGCCGTGGCATGATCGCGGACGAGGTCACGCATCCAGTCAGCGCAAATAGCCTTCCGTCAATGCAACCCAATACGCGGCACCGACAGGCAGAATGTTCTGGTTGAAGAAATATTCAGGGTGATGAACCATCTTGCCCGGCCCGCTGCCCAGAAAGCAGTACGTGCCTTTCTTCTTTTGCAGCATGAAGGCAAAATCTTCCGAGGCAAGGAAGGATGGGCCGGGATAGATTACCTGGTCTTCGCCGAATGCCGCCTGCGCGATCCTTACTGCTTTTTCGGTTTCTTCCTTGTCATTGACCAGCACGGCTCCGGGGATACCCTCGCGGATCTCTGCCTTGCAGCCGAACGATCTTGACTGGTGATCGACGATACGGCGGATATTGCCAAGCACCATCTCGCGATCTTCGGCTGTCGTCGTCCGGATGGAAAAACGCAGGGTGGCGCTGCTCGCCACGACATTGCCGGCATTGCCCGCCAGAAACGCACCGATGGTCACGACCGCGCGATGCGCCGGCGCGACATTGCGCGCGACAATACTCTGGATCGCCATCACGATCGACGAACCGGCCACGACCGGATCGATGGTCAGTTCAGGGATGCCGCCATGGCCACCCTTGCCGATGATCTCGACCTCCCAATTGTCGACAGCCGACATCATCTCGCCGGGGTGGAAATAGAATTTGCCTTCCTCGAGACCGGGAATGTTATGCATGCCGAAGACGGCATCGACCGGAAAGCGTTCGAACAGCCCGTCCGCGATCATCGCCGGACCGCCTTCCATGGTCTCTTCGCCGGGCTGGAAGATCAGCCGTACAGTGCCATTGAAATTGCGGGTATCGGCAAGATATCGGGCCGCGCCAAGCAGCATCGTGGTATGCCCATCATGGCCGCACAGATGGGCAACGCCCGCAACGGTCGACTTGTATGGAAAGTCGTTCTCTTCCTGGATCGGCAACGCATCGAAATCGGCGCGCAGCCCGATCACCTTGTCGCTGTCGCCAACCTTGAGCGAGGCCACGATGCCGTTCTTGCCGATGCCGGTTTCGATCTCGAAGCCGCCAATGCCTCGTAGTGTCTCGGCGATGAACGCTGCGGTGTTGGTCTCTTGCATCGAAAGTTCGGGATGGCGATGCATGTGCTCGAACCACTGCCGCATCGTCTCCGTGTCAAGCTGCCGGGCGATGGCATTCATGTCACTTCTCCCGAAATGTCCGGATCGATACGCCTGGCGGGGGCTGGATCGACTCGCTCCACTGACTTGCCTTTCGGCACGGTGAGCAGGATGGAAACGACCGCGGCTGCCACCATGACAAGATTGGCCAGCAAGGCGAAGAAGGCCGCTTCACGCGAAGCCAGGTTTTCCTGGTTACCCGTGAAGGTTATGACCCCTTCGATCCACTCGACTCCTTGCGGATCCCCGGCGATGGCGGTGTAGATCGTGGCCGAGATGGCAACGCCAAAGGATGCACCCAGCGAAGAGGCCATCTTGTAGATGCCGGCGCCCGCACCTGCCTGGTCCTCCGGCAGGTTGGACAGTGCCGCATCGGTAGAAGGCGTGGCGTAGAAGGCAAGGCCGACGCCAAACAACGAAAATGCGATGATCGCCAGAAGGGTATAGGTGCCAAGCATCAGGTTGGTCGGCATCAGCAACGCGATCGACACGGCGACAATATAGCTGCCCCAAAGCATTGGCTTGCGGGGTCCATGCCGCTGCAGCAGCTTTTCACCAAAGCGGATGAAGGCAAGAATGGTTATGGCATAGCCGATGGTCAGAAGCCCAGCCTTCTGTGCGGTCATCTCGCCACCCTGCTGCAAGACCAGCATGGCGACCATGATGATGCCGGCGGTGGCATTCAACAGCAGGTTTGATGTCGTCGCGCCAGTATAGGTCAGGTTCCTGAACAGGCGGAACTGGACAAACGCGTTCGGATTATTGCTTTCGATCCGATAGAACAGGATGCTGAAGATCACAGCAACAGCCAGCAGGCCAAACGAGGCCAGGCTGGTCCAGCCCCATGCGCTGCCTTGCGTGGCATAAATCTGCAATGCCACCATCGCGATCATGAAGGTTACCACACCAGGCAGGTCGAACTTGTAGTCTGCTTTTTGCGGAGCCTTGCTCTCAGGCGTGCCGCGCACCATGAGCATGCCGACAACAGATACGATGGCGGCAATGATGAAAATCCAGCGCCAGCCGACATTCTGTGCCATCAACCCGCCAAAAAGCGCTGCAAATCCCGAGCCGCCCCACGACCCCATCGACCAGAGCGAAATTGCCCTCTGGCGCTCCGCTCCCTCCCAATAGGCTTTCACCAGCGCCAGTGACGAGGGCATGATGAATGCCGCGGAAAGCCCCTGGCAGATGCGGCCGAGCATCAGGAATGTGCTGCCGAGGCCGCCGGAGGGCGCCAGTCCGACCAGCAGCGAGCCGATGATGGAGAGAATGAAGCCATACATCAGGATCCTGACGCGGCCCAACCGGTCCGCGAGGCCGCCCATGACCACGATGAAGATGCCGGAAAACAGCGCGGTGATCGACACCGCAATATTCATCAGGGATTGTTCGAGCTGGAGATCCGCTGCCATGTCCGGCGCGATATTCAGTGTCGTTTGCGCAAACAGCCAGAAGGCGAGCACGCCCAGGATGATGCCAAACAGCAACCGATCATTGCCGCGGTAGGTTTGGGGCGTCGGGTGTTCCATGTGATGTCCCTTCTTGACCGGGTGGATCGGCGTTGCAGACAAGGAGTATCACAATAGACAGACACTGGTAAGGAACCTGAGCTCGACGTTACTCAGTTTTTTCACCGCTTTCCCGAATAGATCATGCGCAGACGGGCAAGTTCAGCAGGCAATCTGCAACATCACCTGACGGCCTGAAGGCTGAAAACGTCTTTCAATGTCCGTCCAGTGGCGAGCTGCGCCACCCAGTCTTCTTCCATGCCCAGGCGCTTCTGCGCTTCCTTCAGGACAACGGAGGCTTCCGCGCGCGGGATGATGGCAAGGCCATCATTGTCACCGAGCATGATGTCGCCAGGCCGCGCAACAATTCCCGCAAAGACAATTTCGCCATTGACGGAGCCTCGATCTTTCGAGATCGGCCCTCGGGCCGTGTTTCCCAAGGCAAAGGCGGGAAAATCCTCCCAGTTGCCGATCGTATCGATATCTCTCAATGCGCCGTTGATGGCGAAGCCGGCAATGCCTTTCTTGCGCGCGTAGCTGCACAGGATCTCGCCCGCATATGCCGTCTGCAGGCAGCCGCCCGCGTCGACTACGACGACCTCACCGGCACGAGCGAGGTCCAGCGCATGCAGGACCGGTCCGAAATCCCCCCGCTCGCACCAGGCCGTCACGACCTGTCCGACCATTCGCCTGCCCAACGCAAACGGTCGCAGCGGACGGATGCGCGGATCTGCGATAAATCTTCCGGCGCTCACATCAGAGACGATGGTGACCGGAATGCTCGCCCATGCACTGAGCTCGTCCTTTGGCAGTAGTTCGACCTCGGTTTCGTATATTCTTGTCGGCATATTCCCCTCCCGACTTGCAGCGCGCCGGCGCTTCGACTGACAGTTCAGGCCCAGGGCAGGCTGGATTGTTCCAGCTGCGTTGCGAGCCTGTCAATGAAAACGCGACAGCGTTCCACCTCGGAAATCTCGATGAACTCGTCGGGCTTGTGCGCCTGCTCGATCGAGCCCGGGCCGCACACCACGGAAGGCACGCCCGCCCTCTTGCTGAAGAGACCTGCCTCGGTCCCAAAGGCAACCTTCGCGTGATCGTTGCGGCCGACCAGTCGCTTCACGAATGTCACTGCCGGATGTTCTTCCTCGGTGGACAAACCCACGAGCTCGACCAGCGTCTCGATTCCGATCGTCGCATCCGGGGCAACCGAACGCATGCGAGGGAGGAGCGTGGTATCTGCGTGGTGCCGGATGCGCTTCACGAGCGCAGCGGCATCCACCTCCGGCAGCGAGCGGATATCGAAGGTGAATTCGCAGCTGTTGGGGATGATGTTCATCGCCGTCCCGCCATGGATCGAGGTGACCGATAGCGTGGAATGGCTCACGTCATAGCCATGGTCGTGCGGACCAGCGTGGACATGCTCGGTCGAAAGGCCCCGGATGAAGCCGATCAGTTCGGCCGCGTATTCGACTGCATTGACCGCGGTCGGGGCGAGGCTCGAATGCGCGCTGCTCCCCGAAACCGAAACCCGGAACAGGCCTCCGCCCTTGTGGCCGAGCACGACCCGCATGCTGGTCGGCTCGCCGACGATGCACAATGCGGGCTTCACCGGCATGGCCGCAATCCGCTCGATGAGGCTGGTGACGCCCAGGCATCCGATTTCCTCGTCATAGGAGATCGCGATGTGGATCGGCGCCTTGAGGTCGCGCTGCACAAGCGCGGGAACCGCGGCAAGGATGATGCCGATGAACCCCTTCATGTCGCAGGCCCCACGACCATAGAGTCGTCCATCTGCTCGACGGAGCACGAATGGGTCGCTGGTCCAGGCCTGACCGTCGACCGGAACGACATCACTATGGCCGGACAGGATCACCCCAGGGACATCGGGTGGACCGATGGTGGCCCAGAGATTGCCCTTGGTCCCTTCCGCGTTCCAGAGGATGTCCGAAGAGATGCCGTGGGCGGCGAGCAGGCTTTCCACGGAGTGTAGAAGCTCGCGGTTCGGATCGCGCGAGACTGTCGGAAATCCAATCAGCTCGCCAATTCGCAAGATACAATCTTCGACGGGACTCGCAGCGGCGGTACTCATCCTTCAGCCGGCGGGCTCGAAGACCGGAAGCGGAGGGAGCCCTTCCCTTTGTCGCCATGCGACCTTTACGCGATCGCCAATTCTAGCCGACTCGGCCTCGATATTGGTGAGCAACCGCGGCCCTTCCTCGAGGTCGACGAGGGCCAGCAGATAGGGGGGCGGCAATTCGTCCGTGACGGGCATGCGGACAGTGGTCAGCGAATAGATCGTGCCGTTGCCGCTGGCCTCCACCCACTCCAGGGAGATCGCTTCGCACGACAGGCAGAAGGGGCGCGGATAGAACTGGTGCGATCCACAGCCGGTGCAGCGCTGCACCGTGAGCCTCCCTTCGGCGCAAGCCTGCCAGAACGGCTCGGTGGTGGGATCGGCGGCACCCAGGTCGGAATAGGAAATTTTGTCAGTCACGAGCAAGCACCACAGTGGAAGCAGTTGAAAAGGCCAATCCGCCCGTACCATGCGCCACGGCAATCCTTGCATCCGGCACCTGGCGCTGGCCGGCTTCGCCGCGCAGCTGACGCACGGCTTCGATAAGCAGAAGGATACCAAGCGCCCCCGGATGGCAATAGGAGAGGCCACCGCCGGAGGTCATGCTGGGCAGGCCTCCGCCAGGCCGCAGTCGTCCTTCGGAGACGAAGTCGCCGGCCTCGCCCTTCTTGCAGAAGCCAAGATCCTCCAGATAGAGCAGCACCGCGTGGGTGAAATTGTCATAAGGCTGGAACACGTCTACGTCGGCCGGGGTAATGCCCGCCATTCCGAATGCATCCCGGCCAGATGCCACCCCCGGGGTGACGGTCAGGTCGGGGCATTGTGCGACATGCCATTGCACGTGGCTTTCACCGGCGCCGAGCACGCGGATTGGACGCTTTGCCGCGTCGCGGGCCCGCTCCCTGCGCGCGACCACGATCGCGCCGCCGCCATCCGTCACCAGGCAGCAGTCCAGCTTGCGCAGCGGATCGCAAAGCAGCGGCGAGGCCATGACATCGTCGATCGTAAGCGGGTCGCGGACCCACGCCTTCGGATTCAGCGCCGCCCACTGGCGCGCTGCGACTGCGATCTCTGCAAGATGTTCGGGCCCGACCCCGTACTGATGCATGTAGCGCGCGGCACTCAGCGCATAGTGGCCGATTGGAAAATGGATGCCGTAAGGTGTCTCGAACTGGGCGGAGAGCGAGCCATCGAGCGCCGCGGCAGACTTCTTGCGGTTCCGCCGGCTGCGCTGGCGCGAAGCGTAGGCGATCAGGGCCACCTCGCACCGGCCGGTCGCGATCGCGGCCATGGCATGATGCACGAAGAACTCGAAAGAGGCGCCGCCCATGTCGGACGATTCGGCATAGCGCGGCTGCAGGCCAAGATATTCGCCGAGCTGAACGGAGCCCTCTTCTCCCATGTAGTTGGTGAAGACGGCATCCACGTCGCGCATGCCCAACCCGGCCTCTGAAAGCGCTTCCTGCGCCGCCATGGCAACCATCGAGAATTCGTTCTGGTCGAGTACCTTCCCCAGCGGCGCCTCGGCCGCCCCGACGATGTAGACAGGCGAGGAAGCAAGTGGATGCGGCATGATATCTTCCGTTCTGCACAGGGCCGCCGTAGCAACGGGCGGCGCCTGGCACCCCCGAGCTTGCGGGCCATTTCCAAATCAGGAATTATACAATATGAACATGAAGTCAATATCAATTTTCTGCGTCCGTCAACGCATGCTATCCAACGCAAGGTTGATTCAGGAAGGGCGCGGTGCAATATCGCCCCTGAAAGGATGCCACCATGGCAAGTGAAGCCGGATCGAAAACCGCCGCAGCCGCGATCGATGACCAGATCGGTCAATATGCCGATCATCTCGCCGAGGGTCTCGCTACCCTGTCCTTCTCGTCGAAAGGCGACCGGACGAGATACCGGCTGAAGATCGCTGCCGCCCGCGCGCTCGAGGAAAGCGGCTATCAGGACGTCAAGGTGTCGGACATCTGCGCCTATGCCGAAGTCGCGCTCGGAACGTTCTATGTCTACTACAAGGACAAGAACGAGATCGCGATTGAGGTCGTGCTGGAGTTCATCGAGTATCTCTACGAACGGGCGCGGCAGGTCGGACGCGGGCGCAGCGAGTTTGACGCGATCCTCAATACCAATCGCTTCTTCCTTGCGGCCTACCGCGCCAATCCGGGGCTCATGCAGTGCCATGTGCAGCTCCAGAGCCAGGTGCCGGAGTTCCGCGAAATCTGGCGCCCAGTTCATCTCAAATGGATCGAGGCGATCGCGCGGTCGATTACCCGGCGCGGCAACTACAAGATCGGCCCGCACGGCTCCGCGCTTGCGGTCGCGCACGCACTGGAAGGGATGGTCTTCCACTATCTCTATTCAGTGATCGTGACGCGCGATTTCCTGTTCGAGGAGGAAGACCCGTCCCGCGCCGACGACCTCGCCTTGATGCTGTCGACCGTCTGGTACCGCGCCGTCTACTGCAAGGATCCTCCGGGCGTATAGGCCGGCTCAGGGCGACTGCGCCTGCCCGTCCTTCAGTAGTTCGAGGTGAGGAAGCGCTTCGTTGCCCGCGCAAGGCGCGCGACGCCCTCTTCGAGAATGTCCGGTGCGTTCCTCGTGAAATTGACGCGCATTGCCGAGCGCAGTTGGCCGGCCGGATCGAAGACACTGCCCGGTACGAAAGCAACTTTCTCCGCGAGCGCAGCCGCATATAGCCTGTCCGTGTCGATCCGCGGATCGCGCTTGCGCATCCATACGAACATGCCGCCGGGCGGCATCTCCCATTCGAACCATTCGGAGAGATGCACCTCGGCGGCGGCGCAAAGCGCGTCCCGCCGCTCCCGATAATGCCCGACGATGGTCGGGACATGCGTGGCCTCGCGGCCGGCTTCCAGAAGCTCAAGCGCGATCGCATGGGTCAGCATCGAGCTGCTGATGTCGGATGACTGCTTGGCGAGCGCCATGGCCTGGATGATCTGGCGCGAGGCGATGGTCCATCCGACGCGCAAGCCGGGGACGATGCTTTTCGACAGCGTGCCGAGGTAGATCACCGGCCCGTCATACTCGCCATCCGGCTCCATGCGGCCTTGCAGCGCAAGGATGCTCGGCCCGGAAGGCCTGTCATATTGCAACGGCAGATAGGGATCGTCCTCGACGAGCCACGTACCGGCTTGCCGGACCTTTTCAAGAAGCGCCTGGCGCGCGGCGGTCGGAACCAGCGCCCCGGTCGGATTGGAATAGTTCGGGACAGTATACACGAATTTCGCCGTCCGAAGCGCCTCCACGCTTGTTCCGGGCTCCGACCAGTCGAGCGCCTCATAGACGGGCGAGCGCGGCCGCCATGCGTCCAGTGCGCCGACATAGGTTGGGAACTGGGCCACGATCATCTCACCGGGGTCGATGAGGATCTTGCCCAGCAAGTCAAGTCCCTGCATGGCCCCAACGGTCAGGAGCACATTGTCCACCGTGAACTGCCGACCCGCCTCTTGGCTGATGCGTCTCGCAATGTGTTCGCGAAGCGCCGGAAAACCTTCGATCGGCCCGTATTCCAGGGCGGCCGAGCCCCATCTCGCCAGCGCCTTCCGGCTCGCCTCCGCAATCGCGTCGCCGGGATAGAATTCCGCCGCCGGAAGTCCTCCAGCGAGGCTGATGAACTCGGGATCTATACCCATCGCCATGAATTGCTGGGTGATGTTGTTGCTTTCGGACATCCACCGGGAGAAAGCCGGACGTGATGGAGAAAATGGAGTTTTGATCGACATTGGTCCTCCTTGCCCCGCGCGGTCCGATCAGGCCCAGTGTTTGCCGAAGGATCGCGGCGAAAATTGATGTTGACATCATATTCATTTTATTCTTTCCTGTCCATCACAAGCGGTCGGCACTGTCCAGCTACGCAATTGGCAAGCAGAGGAGTGGCGACGTCAGATTTCAGGGAGGTGAACCTTGCCGCAGGAGCAGGTGGGAGGCGCTGTGACAGCTGTTTCCACATATGTAAGGGCTACAATCTGATGCCGGGACACCTCGAAGGACGTGTCGCCATTGTCACGGGCGCCGGCCGAGGCCTGGGACGGTCCTACGCGATGGCGCTGGCTGCGCAGGGTGCGGCAGTCGTGGTCAACGATCTGGGTGGCGATCTTCAGGGAAATGGGCGCGACGCAACTCCGGCACAGGAAACCGTCGCCGAAATCAGGGCGAATGGCGGCCGGGCGATCGTCAGCGGTCATGACGTGGCCGACTGGCGGGACGCCGAAGAGATGGTCGCGCTGGCCATTGATCATTTCGGTGGCCTCGACATCCTGGTCAATAATGCGGGCATCCTGCGGGATCGGCTGTTCGCGAACATGTCCGAAGAGGAATGGGACGCCGTAATTCGCGTCCATCTCAAGGGACATGCGGCGCCGTCGCGTCACGCCATGGCCTACTGGCGCAATGAAGGCAAGGCGGGGCGGCAGGTGGCGGCTTCCATCGTGCACACTACCTCCCTCGCTGGCCTCGTCGGCAATTTTGGCCAGGCCAACTATGCGGCTGCGAAGCTCGCGGTGGTCGGCCTGTCGCGCACCCTGGCGATCGAGGGAACGAAGTACGGGGTCCGCTCCAATGCTGTCTCGCCCTCAGCGCGAACGCGCATCGAGACTTCTCTCAAGGCGCCGCCCGAAGGTGTCTTCGACGTATTTTCGCCGGACAACGTGTCTCCACTGATCTGCTGGCTGGCATTGGCGGACTGTCCGGCAACCGGGCAAGTGTTCCAGGCCTATGGCAACCGCGTCGAGGTGATCGCGCCAAGCGCAATCGAGGTCGACATCCGGACCGAGGGCCGCTGGGAGATCGAGGATTTGAAAGAGGCATTGAGTCAAAAGCTTCCCCGGCTTCCGAAGCTGGGCGACTTCGTTGAGGGACTACCGACATGAATGCCAACGCTGCCCGCACGGGCGCCGCAGAGGCGCTGCCGCTGGGCTTCACCCGGGACTCCGAGGAGTTCCGGGTGAGCAGCCACCGGCTCGCGCAATTTGCCAGTTCGGTGGACGACGAGAACCCGCGGCACCTTGCCGGCGAGTTCGCTTCGCCGGTTTTCGCGCATGTGCCGGTCATGCAGAGCATGGTCGAGGTCCTGAAACGGGCCGTCGACGGCTTCGTCCTGCATGGCGAGCACGATTTCGTTTTCCATCAGCCGATTGTGCCGGGCCAGCGGCTGTTCACGAATTCGACGCTGATTGGCGTGCGCGGCAACCGCGCCGGCATCACCTACATCGTCCGGTCCGATACGCTCACCCACACGGGCGAGTCCGTCTGCACCCAATACAGCACTTGTCTCGTTCGCGGGGAGGCCTCCGGGCTCGCGGAGGGCGATGGCGCACCGCAGCGCCCTGCGGTCACCAGAACGGCCGCCGAGACCGAGAACTACACTCTTGCGCCCGACCAGACCCGCCGCTATGCCGATGCGGCGCGCGATTATTCGGCGTATACAATTGATCCCGCTGCGGCGGCGAAGGCTGGCTTTGCAGCACCCCTGGTACATGGAATGTGCACGCTCGCTTTCGCAGCCCGGGCCATTGTGGATCGCCACTGCGACGGCGATACGCCTCGGCTGAAGCGCCTCGGCTGTCGCTTCGCGCATCCACTCCTGCTGATGCCCGGCCAGACGATCTCCGTCGATCATTGGGCCGGTACTGACGGACTTGTCGGCTTCGAAGCGGCCGACATGGACGGCAATCTGATCATCAAAAACGGCTACGCGCAGGTGTCGTGATGAACTCCCTTACCAACGCTCGAACGGAACTTGGTGTGGCGGATGTGCCGCCTCGTCCGGCACATTGGGTAAAGCACGAGAATGTCGCGCCGGACTGGAGCGCGGTGCCCCATCAGACGGTGGTCGAAATCGTCGTGCAGGGCTGCCTGGAGGATCCCGAGCGGCCTGCCATCATCATCGACGGCGGTCCTGTCATGACACGGCGGGAGTTTCTGGATCGCTGCCAGCGCTTCGCCGGCTATCTGAGCGACAAGGTCAAGCCAGGCGACCGCGTCGTCATGATGCTCGACAATCGCCTGGAATTCATGATCGCCCTCTTCGGCATTATCGCAAACCGGGCGACGATGGTCTCCATCGCTCCGACCGCCATGCAATACGACGCCGGCCACATCGTCACTGACGCGCAACCCACCGTCTCGATCATCGGCAAGACGCAGCAGCCGATCATCGAAGCCGTGCGGGGCAATTCCCCGTCTCTCCAGCACATCATCGTGGTAGAAGGGGACGAGCCGGATGGTCTGGCTCGCTATGAGAACGCGGCCGAGCCGCTCGACTTCACCAGGGTGAAGTGCGAGCGCGAGGATATCGTCACAGTCTACTACACTTCGGGAACGACTGGCGCCCCGAAGGGCTGCATGTTGCATCACGGCTGGTGGCTGCGGGTGATCGATATCGACCTGCGCCTGTTCCGGCGCGGCTGGCAGGACCGGCAATTGTGTTGTCTGCCATTCTACTACGCCGACCCTGCGATCCAGCTGCTCACCTCGCTCGCGAGCCGGGGCACCATGGTAGCGATGCGCCGCTTCTCTGTATCGCGCTTCTGGGAGGTGGTGACGAAATACGACGCGACCGAAATACTCTCCATCGCTTCGATCCCGGCTCTTCTTCTCAAGGGAGAACCCGGCCCGGCGGAGCGGGACCATCGCATCCGCCTCGCCATCCATGCCGGCCTGCCGAAGGAACTGCATCGAGAGATGCTCGACCGCTACGGCTTCCAATGGCACAACCAGTACGGCAGCACCGAAGGTGGCGTGATGAGCCGCGTGCCGCATCATCTGGCCGACGAGCTCGTCGGCACCGGTACGATGGGCGTGGAGCCGCCCGGCGTTACCATCCGGCTGGTCGACGACAATGACGTCGACGTGCCCTTGGGCGAGGCCGGCGAATGCCTGATCGGCGGACCGGACCTTTACGCCGGCTACCTGAACCGGCCGGAAGTTACGGCTGAAGCCAACCGCGGCGGCTGGTACCATTCCGGCGACGTTGCCCGCCGCGACGAACGCGGGTTGCTCTACTTCGTCGGACGAAAGAAGGAGATCATCCGTCGTTCCGGCGAAAACATTTCGGCCGCCGAGGTCGAGGGGGTCCTGAGGTCGCATCCCAAGGTGGTCGAGGCCGCGGTCGTTCCGGTCCCGGACGATTTGCGGGGCGAAGAGGTCAAGGCCTACATCCAGCTCAGGCCCGACGAGAGCTTTCCGCCGGAGGAGGTGATCGCCTTCTGCCAGGCCAATCTCGCCGCGTTCAAGATCCCGCGCTTCATCGAATTCCGCGACACGGATTTCGAGCGGACACCCTCCATGCGCGTGCAGAAGCAGAGCCTTCTCAAGGAGAAGAGCGACCTGCGGCAGGGTGCATGGGATCGCGAGACCGGGAAGATCGGAGAATAGGCCATGAGCCTCAACGAACAGAGCAACGGCGCACCGAAAAGCTGCGATCTGCTGATCGTCCACGGTTATGTGCTTACGATGGACGGTACACGCACCATCTATCCGGACGGTGCGATCGCAATCGTCGGCAGGAAGATCGCCGCAGTCGGTCCGACATTGCAGATCGAGCGCTCCTGGCGCTCGGCGCGTCGGTTGGATGCGAAGGGCGCTCCAGTGCATCCCGGCTTCATTGACGGCCACTACCATGCCGGCCTGCACCTTAGCAGGGGCTCGATAACCGACAATCCCAACCCACCGAAGGAAGAAGGCGGCGCGGGTCCGGGCGTGTTCACGCGCTGGATCAATGCCGTCACGGAAGAGGACGAGTACGCCAGCGCCCTCATGGCTTCGGCGGAAATGGCGCGGAATGGCTTCACGGGTTTTGTCGATGCAGCCACCAGCTTCTCTCCCGACGCAATCGTAGAGGCTGCTGGAGCCGTCGGCATACGCTGCTCCGTCAGCGACTGCATGTTGTGGGATCTGGTCGGCGGCGAACCGATGGCCGCCGACATACCGGCAGCACCATGCAGCCACGACCGCGCCATGAAGGAGATGGGCGGGCAGCTGAAGCGCAATCGGGACGAGGATGCGCTTGCTCGCGGCCATGTGGCGATCTACGGGGTCGGCAGCGCCACGGATGAGCTGATGCGCGCCGCGAAAACATTGGCCGACCGTGAAGGAACCGTCTTCCACCAGCATCAAAGCCTCATGGTCTCCGATGCCGGCTATGACGAGAAGCGTTTCGGCAAGCCGGCCATGGTTCACTTTGCCGAACAGGGGCTGATCGGGCCGAACAGCGTCTTTACGCACATGAATATCCTGTCGCGCGAGGAGATCGAGGCAGTCGCGCAAAGCGGCATGGCACTGGTCTGGCACCCCGGCAATTTCATGTACTACGCGATCTCGCAGACTGGCCGAAGCGCCTTTCCCGAACTGCAGCGGCGCGGCACCGCGATCGGCCTTGGAACGGACATCGCCAAGACCTGGGCCTTCGGCGACCTCGGCATCATCGCCTATCTGGTCAGCCGCGAATGGAGCGAGTATCTGCCAGCGGAATCCATCCTCGAAATGTTCACGCTGGGCGGCGCACGCGCGCTCGGGTTCGAGCAGCAAGTGGGCAGCATCGAAGTCGGCAAGCGCGCCGACATCGTCCTGCGCTCCACGGAGCTGCCGGACGCGCAGCCCAACATCGACGTGGTGCGACAGCTCATGCTCGTCTCCCGCACCAAGGGAGTCGACACTGTTCTTTGCAACGGCGAGATCATCGTCCGGCATGGGCGACTGGTGCGGCTCGACGAGGCCGAGATCAACCACCTGGCCCGCCACTCTGCCGCCCGAACCGCCGAGCGCGCTGGCATAAGGCCCAGGACCAACTGGCCGCAGGTCACCTGAGGATCTCCATGGCCGGTCGACAGGACGAACAGCAATGACGAAAGTTCGGTTTTCCGATGTATCGAAATCCTATGGCTCGGTCACGGCCATTGGCGATCTGACGCTTTCGGTAGAATCCGGCGAGTTCACCACCATCCTGGGACCAAGCGGTTCGGGCAAGACGACCATGCTCTCGTTGATCGCCGGCATCGCCGCTCCGACCACCGGCCGTATCGATCTCGGCGATCGTGATATTACGCATGTACCGGCCGCGCAGCGGAACATAGGTCTCGTGTTCCAGAGCTACGCGCTCTTTCCGCATATGAGCATCTTCGACAATGTAGCGTTTCCGCTCAAGGTGCGGAAATTGCCCTCATCTGAAATTGGCTCGCGTGTGTCAGAAGCCTTGCGGCTGGTGCGCCTGACAGGTTTCGAGCAGCGTCGCCCCCACCAATTGTCCGGCGGCCAGCAGCAGCGCGTCGCGCTCGCGCGCGCCATCGTTTTCAAACCTGACATTCTGCTGCTGGACGAGCCGCTCGCCGCGCTCGACCGGAAGCTGCGTGAGGAGGTGCGGTCGGAAATCCGGTCGCTGCAGCGCAGCCTCGGCATCACGACCATCATGGTGACGCACGACCAGGAAGAAGCGCTCTCGCTCTCGGACCGCATCGTATTGCTGGCCGGCGGCAGGGTCGAGCAGATCGGAACGCCGGACGAGATCTATCACAAGCCGCGCACACGCTTTGCGGCGGGTTTCCTCGGCCTGGCAAATTTCGTCGAAGGCACGCTCGACGGCGACGGTGCCATCCTCATCAACGGCGCCCGCTATCCGTGCTCCGCCTACGGTCGCGCGAAGGGGGAACGCGTCTGCGGATTGATACGACCGGAAGAGATCTCGGCAGACGGCGCCAGCGGTTTCGTGCGTGGCACCGTGCGCGACGTGGTCTTCCTGGGAGAAGTTGCGCGGTACTCGGTCGAGACCGGGAGCGGACAGATGTTCACGGTCAATGTCGGAGGAGCACGAGCGCGCTTTTCGGAGGGCGCTCAGGTCTGGCTGTCATGGGATCCGGATCGGGTGTGGCTGCTTCCGAACGAAACGGAAGATTCCGTGCATTCAAGGGCCGCAACGGTGGAAACGGTAGGAACAAATTTCTGCTGACAATAACAAGACAGAGGGTGAGGAAATGCAAAAACTGGATCGCAAATTCGTGCTATTGTGCGCCGTCGCCATGACGGCCTGGTCAACGCAGCTCGGTGCGCAGGAAGTCAGGGAACTGCACATCATGAACTCGGGGGGCGAATTCGCGGACGCCCTCGACAAATGCGTGAACGAGCCTCTGCTGGAGAGCGAGGGAATCAAGGTCGTCCAGGATACTCCCGGCGGCTACGCCAAGATCGCGGCCCAAGCGAGATCCGGGGTCATCATCAATACCGTAACCGACGCTGCTACCGGGGACATGTATCGCCAGGCTGCTGAGGGGTTGCTCGAGCCAATCGACTGGGCAAAGCTCAATCCGGAACCGATGTTCGAGGAAGCCAAGAACCCGAACGGCTTCGGCCAGAGCTATTTCTCGACAATCATGGCCTGGCGCAGCGACGCCAAGGCGCCGCAGAACTTCGTCGACTTCTTCGACATCGAAAAGTTTCCGGGCAAGCGCGCACTCCCCGACTATCCGGAATTCCTGCTTGCTTTCGCGGCCATGGGCGACGGAATGACGCTCGAGGACGTCTCGCAGGGACTGGACCTCGACCGTGCCTTCAAGACTCTGGAGCGCGTGAAGGATCATGTGATCTGGTGGCAGTCAGGCGCGCAGCCCGCGCAACTGCTGAGGGACAATGAAGTGCAGTATGCCATCGCCTGGTCGGGACGCGTGTTCGGACAGGAGGGGGTCGAATCGACCTACAATCAGGGCATGCTCGACCTCTCCTGGTGGACAGTAGCCAAGGGCATTTCCGACGAGCAGCGCGACATGCTCTACGAATGGCTGCGATTCCAGACCAAAGCCGAGGCTCAGAAGTGCATGATGGACTTCCTCCCCTACCCCGGACCCAGCCCGAAACTGGAGAAGATCGTCTCGCCAGAAGTCCTCGAGACTTTCCCTACCTCGGCCGAGAACAAGAAGCAGCAGTGGCTGATGCCCGGCCAGTGGTGGTATGAAAACGCCAAGGAAGTCGAGAAGCGCTGGAACGACTTCAAGCTACTGCAGTGAAAGAAACGGCCCTGGTGACGCGGAAGCATGAAGTGAGCGAAGTCTCCGTGACGACGATTGGAACGGCAGCCAAACCGGCTGCCGCGCCATCTCGCCGGTCGCACAAGGTGCGCTGGGACCTTGTCGTCCTGATCGCGCCCCTGGCGCTGTTGACGATGGGTGTATTCGACATCCCGCTTCTGAATACGGCCTATTGGAGTATAAGCGACTCCGAAACCGGTGCACTGACGGCGCAGCATTTCCGCGATTTCGTTGAATCCAGCGCATACATCCGGATTATCTGGCGCACAATTGTCATCTCGCTGGAGGTCACCTTGCTGACCATCCTTCTGGGTTATCCGCTCGCTTACTGGATCACGAAGCTCCGGCCCCGGCTGCGATTGACCATGCTGGCGCTGGTGGTAATGACCTTCTGGGTGTCGATCCTCGTCCGGACCTATGCCTGGATCGTCATCCTGGGCAATGGCGGGCTTGTGAACCGTGCCCTGCAATGGCTTGGCCTGACAGATCGACCGATCGAGTTCCTTTACAACGAACTCGGCATTCTCATCGGAATGACAAACGTGCTGCTACCGTTTCTCGTGCTGCCGCTCTATGCCGCGATGATCCGGGTAGACATGCGCCTTCTCCAGGTGGCCGAGACGCTCGGAGCCAGCCGTATACGGATCTTCTGGCAGGTTTTCTTTCCGCTGACGGTCCCTGCGCTTGCCGCCTCCGCCATCCTCGTCTTCATTCTCAGCCTCGGCTTCTACATCACGCCGGCCGTGCTTGGAGGTGGACGCGTCCCGTTGATCGCCAATATGATGGATCTCCTGATCAACCGCTTTGCCCGCTGGGAGATCGCCGCAGTCGTCTCCGTGGTGCTGATGGTGGTCACCGTTTTCTTGTACGCCGTCTACCAGTGGCTGAGGGAGCGTTATCAATGAACCAGCGAGGTTGGCTCTCCAGTGTCTGGTTGACGATCGCAGGCGCGCTCGTCCTGGTGTTCCTGTGCCTGCCGGTGCTCATCGTTGCGCCAATGTCGTTCTCGAGCGCGCAATCGCTCGAGTTTCCTCCGCCTTCGCTGTCACTCCGCTGGTACGAGAACCTGCTCGGCAACCCGATCTGGATCGACGCAGGGAAGAACTCGCTTCTGCTCGCGGCCCTTTCCAGCACGGCGGCATTGATCTGCGGCACGCTCGCGTCCTATGTGCTGGTCCGCGGCAGTTTCTTCGGGCGCCGGGCGATCGAGGCGAATTTCATGGCGCCGATGATCGTGCCTTCGATCATCACCGCTGTATCACTCTATATCCTGTTCGCCCGCATCGGGCTGCTTGGCACCTTTTTCGGCCTGGTGCTCGGCCATACCATCCTCGCCGTACCCTTCGTGGTGCTGATCATGCAGGCGGCGATCCGCAGCTTCGATGTCCGAATCGAGCAGGTGGCGGCAACACTCGGCGCCTCGCAGTGGCAGATCCTGACCCGGGTCGTACTGCCAAACCTCGTGCCGAGCGCAGCCGCCGTCTGGATCTTCACGTTCGTCATGAGCTTCGACGAGGTGGTGGTGACGCTCTTCATCTCGGGCACGCACGTCACGATTCCAAAACGGATGTTCAGCGAGCTGATGCTCCAGGTCAACCCTACCATCACCGCGGTCGCAACGCTGCTGATCGCATTCAACCTGATGGCCCTCGCGGTGCTGCTGCTGGTGTCGCGGCGCCGCAAGTTGCTCGGAACAATGGCATGATAAAGGTCGGAGACATTCTCGAGGAGTGGGACTTCACCGTGGAGGCGGGGAAGGTGCGGGAGTTTGCACTCGCCATTCATGATCCGCATTGGAAGGAAGGCAACTTCGCGCCGCCGACCTTCCCTGTCGTGGCATCGGCCTGCTTCGTCGAGCGCCTGGTGACCTCGATCCTGGACCTCGACCGCTCGCGCACCGTTCATGGCGAACACCAATACAGCTATTCGCGACCCATTCGGGTCGGCGACCGGCTGAAATGCCGGGCACGGCTGGTCGCAGACGAGACCAAGACCGGAAGACGCGGAGGCACGATGCGAATTGTGACGACCGAAGTGGAATTCCGCTGCGCGGACACAGGTGTGTCCGTCTGCCGAGAGACCATGAAGTCGGTCGAGAAAGCTCCAGGATCGCCATGAAGCTGTCGCTCCCGCCACCGCATACCTACGGCCCGATCACCCGCACCGACCTCGTCCGCTACGCCGGCGCCTCGGGAGACTTCAACCCGCTCCACCATGACCACGCCTTTGCAACGGGAGCAGGACTTCCGGATGTCATGGCGCACGGGATGCTTTCGGCTGGGCTACTGGGATCTGCGCTTACCCGTTGGTTCGGCCCGGGAAGCGTGAGGCACTACGCGGTACGATTCAAGAGCCCGGTCTGGCCGGGCGACCTCCTGACTGCGCGCTGTGTGGAAATCAGAACTGCGGAGGACACCGGCGGCGGTCCCGAAGCAGAACTCGTCCTCGAACTGGCCCGCAATGGCGGCGATGTGGTCCTTGCCGGAACCGCGCGGGTGCAAATTCAGGTAAGGGAGTCAGGCAGGAACGGGGAAGGCAGCCAGGCTGGATGACCGTGCGGCAGGCAGCCACGCGGCTTGGTCTCCGGTTGAAAGCAGGTTCCATTTTCCGGATCACGCCCTATTCCGCATCCGCCCGTGGTGCCAGCCGGAACAGATCGACGAAACGCTGCGCGGCCCCGATATCGCCTTCCGCCTCGATGACGCCCTTTCCGGCCATTTCGGCCAGAGGCGTTTTTCCATAGACGGCCGCGGCCAGCGCGTTCCCGTTGCCTCGCAGGACGAAGTCCGCTTCAGGCTGCTCCACCGCCCTTGTCATGACCCGCCTGCCTGCTAGGCGCATCTCGAACGCTTCCCTGCCAAAATCGAAACCGGCGCGAATTTCCTCACCCGCGCCACATTCCCCATGCAGATTCACCTTCATGGAAATCATCAACGCAGACGGGCTGATGAAACGGGTTGGGTCATGTCCCGGCAGTGTCAGCGCCCAGTGGCACAGTGCTTCCAGGACTGGAAGCACCCCCCGACCGGTCTCCGTCAGGGAATAGGTACCGAGCCGCTCGTCATGGTGCAGGAGACCTGACCGGCGCAATTCGGCAAGGCGCCCCGCCAGGACGCTGGCGGTAATGCCGGGCAAGCCGGCCCGGATCATCTGGAACCGTTTCGGCGAGAACATGAGTTCCCGGACGATCAGCAACGCCCACCGATCTCCGATCTGGTTGAGCGCGTGGGCGGCAAGGCACCCCTCATCGTAGCGGATGCGTTGAGCGGGATCACGATCAGTCATTTTTTCATACTATCAGTTGCTTTTTCATACTACAATCTTCATGATGGAGGAAGGGGCAGGATAGAGAGGAGATTCAGATGGCTTATTACACAGGCTCGCTGGCAGCCGTTCCGTCAGCGAATCGGCAGAAATATGTCGAACATTGCGCGGAAGCCTGGACCGTCATGCGCAAGCATGGCGTTCGCCGCATGCTGGAAAGCTGGGGCGTTGACATCCCGAAAGGCAAGATCAACGATTTGCGTGGCGCGGTGAACGCCCGCGACGACGAGGATATCGTGTTTGCCTGGCTGGAATGGGACGACAAGGCGCAAGCCGATGCGGCGTGGAGCGCCATGCCGGACGATCCGGACGTCAAGAACATGTCCCCCATGCCGTTCGATGGCAGCCGGATGATCTATGGCGGCTTTTCGCCCCTGTTCAGTGCGGGTTCCGACCGCGATGCAGGCTATGTGCAGGGCTTCGCGCTCGCCGTTCCGGAAGTGAACCGGCAAGCCTATGCCGACATGGCGCAAAAGGCATGGGAGGAAATGTTTCGCGATAGCGGTTGCCAGGGGATAGTCGAAGGCTGGGGCGTGGATGTGCCGCATGGCAAGCAGACCGATTTCTACCGCGCCTGTCTGGCAAAGGAGGGCGAGGTACCGGTTTTCAGCTGGGTTGCGTGGCCAGACCGGGCGACCTGCGACGCGGCCGCAAAGGAGATGGAAGCCAGCATGCAGGGCAAGGAAATGCCTAAAATGCCCTTCGACGGCATGCGCATGATGTGGGGCGGATTCGAGCCCATTTTCGACTCCAGGCGAAATGGGTGAGGCATGACGCAGACGGGAGAGACAAGCTTTCACGGCCAGCCATGCTGGTATGAGCTTGGCGCGAATGGAATCGATGTCGCGGCGAGATTCTATAACCGGATCTTCGGCTGGGAGATCGCCGACAGCGGCATGGAGGGTTACGACTATCATCTGGCCCGGGTCGGAAGCGAACCGGTCGCCGGCATGATGGATCTTGCGCGCCAGAGCGGCAATCCGCCACCGAACTGGCTGGTCTATTTCGCCGTGGATGATTGCGAGCAGACCGCGAAGGGCATTGAGGCCGCGGGCGGCAGGATCCTGATCGAACCGTCCGATATTCCCGGGACGGGGCGCTTCGCCGTCGCCGCGGATCCGCAAGGGGCGGTATTCGGCCTGATGCAGCCGGACATGAGCCAGATGAGCGAAGCCGACAGGGCGCGCGCCGAGACTGGCGAGGGAGCCTTCAACCAGAAGAAGAGCGGTCACGGTCAATGGCATCAGCTCATGACGCCCGATCCGGAGGCCGGCTTCTCCTTCTATTCCGGGCTATTTGGCTGGGCCCGCGGCGAGGCGATGGATATGGGTCCGGCCGGCAGGTACCAGATCTTCCAGTACAAGGGCGCCAATATTGGCGGCATGATGGGGCTGGGAGATTTCCCCGGACCGGCATGGCTCCCCTATTTCGGGGTCGAGGAATCCGTGGCGCAGGTGGCTGAATCGATTCGTGATGCCGGGGGGAAGGTCCTGCACGGCCCGTCGGAAGTGCCGGGCGGCACGCATATCCTCATAGCCGCCGATCCGCAGGGGGCACTGTTCGCCCTGATCGGCCCGCCCTGAGGGGCCCAAGGGCGATGCTTGACAGGCCATGATCCCGGAAAGTGGTTTCCGCTTTTCGGACAAGATCATGCGCAGGTAATAAGCCCACGATCCCGGAAAGCGGCTTTCGCTTTCCGGAATCCGGTCCTGTTCAGACAAGCAGCTGGACCCTCCCCACAATGCGGACGGCGTCAGGATCCTTTGCGGATCTGCCAGGCAAGATAGGCGGTGGCGCTACCAATGCTGACCAGCTCGATCCCGAGCAGCAGACCGATAAGCCAGCCGGCCGTCAACGGCATGCTGGCCCAGAGGATCAGCGAAAGGAGAATGCCGACCAGTCCGCTGGCGAGCATCCAGTGCCAATTGCGCAGCGGACGAATGGTCAGTGCGAAAACGATCTTCGAAATGCCTTCGATCATGAAGAACACGATCAGGAGCAGGGTGACGGTAACCAGCCCCTGCAACGGATCGCGCAGAAAAAGGAAGCCGATGAGCACGCCCAGAATGACTGAAACGAGCTGCAGCCAGAAATGCGGCACCTGGCGCGCGCCGATCAGGCTGATGCCCTGAACGATTCCGCTGAGGATCAGCAGCCAACCCAGCAGAACCACAACTGCGACGGAAGAGACAAGCGGGTAGATGATCGCCAGGATCCCGCCGACGATCAGAAGCATGCCTTGAAGGAGATACCATAGCGAATGACGCTTGACCGTATCGCGCACCGCCTCGCGAAACACCTCCGCGGCTTCGTCCAATGTCATCGTCAACCTCCCCGCAACGCAGCCGCCGGGATCATCTCACAGCAAACCCCTGGCCGCAATTGCTCAACTATGAGCCGTCCTCGCTTTCGATCGACGCAAGCTCTGTGCCCTCCTGGACAAAATCGCCCGCCTTGCAATGCAGTGCCGCAAGTACCCCGTCCCGGGGGGCGGTAAGCGTGTGCTCCATCTTCATCGCCTCCAGCACGAGAATCGGCGCGCCGCGCTTCAGCATTTCCCCTTCCCTCGCCATAACCTGCGTGACCGAACCGGGCATGGGCGCACGCAAATGGCCAGGATCGACTGCTGCCGATTCCGCCCCGGCATAGGGATCGGCCAGGATGAAGCTCCACCTGCCGCGCGGCGTCGTGACCTCGAATTCCCGGCCGAAACGCACTGCTCCGACCACTTCCTTGCGATCACCAAGAAATACGTCCAGCCACCTGTCGGGTCGTGTTGCGAAGCGAAAGCCGAAGTCGGTCCCCGCGCCTTCCAGAATCATTCCGTCGCGATGATAGCGCAGCCTCGCCATCGTCCCGTTAAGCACCAGCGGGCGGGCACGGATTGCTGCCAGCGAAAACCCGTCGCGCAGATCCCATGGTGAGGTTTCCTCGGCCGGGGCCTCGGTGGAGAGCACAGCGGCCACGGCAGCAGCCAGATCGCGCGGATCGGAGAATTCCGCCTCCGGAGTCAGGAGTTCCGGCAGGCGGCGCTCGATGTAACCGGTATCTATCTGACCAGCGTGAACATCGGCATGCGCGGCGAGTCTTTGCAGAAAGCCGAGATTCGTCCGGACTCCTGCGATCTGGAAACCACCCAGGGCCTTGCCCAGCCCCTCAAGCGCCTGCGATCGGTCGGGTGCATGAATGATGAGCTTGGCCAGCATCGGGTCGTAATGCGGCGTGATCCGGTCTCCTTGCCGGAAACCGCTGTCGATGCGGACCCCATCGCCAGTCGGTGGCTGCCGCCATTGCTCGATCCGGCCGATGGATGGCAGGAAACCCGATTGCGGGTCTTCGGCATAGATCCGGACTTCAATCGCGTGGCCGGATCGCCGGATCTCGTCCTGGCGGTGCGGAATTGCCTCACCGGCCGCAATGCGGAACTGCCATTCCACCAGGTCGAGCCCCGTGATCGCTTCGGTGACCGGATGTTCCACCTGAAGCCGTGTATTCATCTCGATGAAGTGGAAGCCATCCTTATTGGCGACGAATTCGACCGTCCCGGCGCCGACATAGCCGACCGCGGCTGCGGCAGACCGCGCGGCGGCGCAGATGCGCTCGCGGGTTTCCTCCGTGATCGAGGGCGCCGGCGCTTCCTCGAGGACCTTCTGATGCCGGCGCTGCAGGGTGCATTCCCGCTCGAACAGCGAAACGATATTGCCATGCATGTCCCCGAAGACCTGGACTTCGATGTGGCGCGGCCGCGCAATGTATTTCTCGATCAGCACCCGGTCATCGCCAAAGGCGGCGCTGGCTTCCCGTTTGGCGGCCGCGACGGCTTCGGCAAGCGCATCCGCATCGGCGGCGAGCCGCATGCCCTTGCCGCCACCGCCGGCCGAAGCCTTGACGAGAACCGGGAAGCCAATCCGATCGGCCTCTGCCGCCAGCCGCTCGATTTCCTGTTCTTCCCCATGATAGCCGGGAACCAGCGGCACGCCCGACTGCTGCATGAGCGCCCGGGCCGCCGATTTCGAAGCCATGGCGCGAATTGCCTCGACCGGCGGGCCGACGAACACAAGACCCGCTTCCCGACAGGCATGCGCAAACTCCGCATTCTCGGACAGGAACCCATAGCCCGGATGAATTGCCTGCGCGCCTGTCCGGATCGCTGCATCGATGATACGGTCGATGCACAGATAGCTTTCGGCGGCCGGCGCGGGACCGATCCGTACCGCCTCGTCTGCCAGAGAGACATGAAGCGCATGCTCTTCGGCATCCGAATAGACCGCAACCGTTCCCATTCCCATCCGGCGCGCCGTCTTCATGATCCGGCAGGCGATCTCGCCACGATTGGCAATCAGCACCCTGGTAAAGCGCCCGCCATGCCGTTCTGCCGTAACCCCCATGTTGCCTGCCCCATTCACATCCGAAAGATTCCGAAGCGCGTCGGCTCGGCCGGCGCATTGCGACCGACGCTCAGCGCGAGGCCCAGCACGCGACGCGTGTCCGCCGGATCGATCACGCCGTCATCCCACAGTCGCGCCGATGAATAATAGGGGTGGCCCTGGCGCTCATATTGCTCGCGGATCGACGCTCGGAACGCATCCTCATCCTTCGCGTCCCAGCTCGTGCCCTTTGCCTCCATCGCCTCGCGGCGCAGCAGCGACAAAACGCTTGCGGCCTGCTCGCCCCCCATCACGGAGATGCGCGCATTCGGCCACATCCACAGAAAGCGTGGCGAATAGGCCCGCCCGCACATGCCGTAATTGCCGGCGCCATAGCTGCCTCCAATGATTACGGTATATTTGGCGACATTGGTGGTGGAAACCGCATTGACCAGCTTGGCGCCATCCTTGGCGATCCCGCCCGCCTCGTATCTCTTTCCGACCATGAAGCCGGTGATGTTCTGCAAAAAGAGCAGGGGAATTTCCTGCTGGCTGCACAATTCGATGAAATGCGCACCTTTCAGCGCGCTCTCGCTGAACAGGATGCCGTTATTCGCCAGAATACCGACTGGATGTCCCCAGATATGGGCGCGGCCGCACACCAGGGTCGAGCCGTACAAGGCCTTGAATTCCTCGAATTCGGAACCGTCGACGATGCGGGCGATGATCTCGCGTACGTCGTAGGGCTTGCGGGGATCGACGGGAATGATGCCGTGGAGTTCGCTGGCCGGGTAGAGGGGATCGCGTGGCGGAATGATGCCTCGCCCGGACTTGTCCGGCGGAGTGAGCCCCGCAATGATGCGCCGGGCGATGCCGATTGCATGTGCATCATTGGTGGCCAGATGGTCTGCAACGCCGGAGAGGCGGACATGAACATCCGCGCCGCCCAGCTCCTCCGCCGTGACCGTCTCGCCAGTGGCTGCCTTCACCAGGGGAGGACCGCCCAGGAAGATCGTTCCCTGGTTCAGCACGATGATGCTCTCGTCGCACATGGCCGGGACATAGGCGCCGCCCGCCGTGCAGGAACCCATGACGATCGCCACCTGCGCAATGCCGGCAGCCGACATGCGCGCCTGATTGAAGAAAATTCGGCCGAAATGGCGTTCGTCGGGGAAAATCTCATCCTGCAGCGGCAGGAAGGCACCGCCCGAATCGACCATATAGATGCAGGGCAAGCGATTCTGCAGGGCAATCTCCTGCGCACGCAGGTGCTTCTTCACCGTCAGCGGGTAGTAGGAGCCGCCCTTTACCGTCGCGTCATTGGCGACAATCATGCAATCCCGGCCGCTTACCCGGCCGATCCCGGTAACGAGGCCAGCGCCGGGAACCTCGTTGTCATAAAGGCCGAGCCCTGCCAGCGCGCCGATTTCGAGGAAGGGCGATCCTGGATCGAGCAGAAGGTCGATCCGGTCGCGTGCCAGCAGCTTGCCGCGGGACTGATGCCTCGCCCGCGCCGCATCGGTCCCGCCGCGCGCAATCCTGTTCACTTGCTCGCGCAGATCCTCGACCAATGCGCGCATGGCCTCCGCATTTGCCGAGTATTGCGATTGCCTTGGGTCCAGCTCGCTGGTCAGCGCTGCCATGCTCCGGGCTCTTCATGTTGACGGGATGATTCCCGCATGAAGAGCTGTAGGGCAAGTCCGGAGCTGGCGAAACCCGCAAATTGCGTGTCCGGTCACGCAGCGGTAACGCTCGGGTCCGTCAATGCAGCCGGACCTGCCGGACGCATCCTGCCTTCAGGCACGGGCGTGGGTGTCGTGGCGATGCATCTCTTCCAGCGCTACATAAAGAAGTTGCCGGACCTCCTGCTGGGCGGATTCGAGGGAAATTCCTGCTGCCATGAGCTGGCGCAGCAATTCCTTTGCCTTGCAGCGCCAATAGGAAGTTGCCTCGTCCCTTTGATAGTGAGCCAGACCGCGACTTACTTCCTCGACCAGATACCGCCGCCGATACAATGGAAATGCTGCCACATGCATACCCAACCCATCCCTTGCCAAGCACTGCAACCTTGCTGGGTTCAGCATTGCAGAAACAAGACAAATGAAGAGTTAACGTCCGGAACCTATTTTCCTCGCGTGAGGCGCGTCCAGATTGGCGAGATGACATGCTGGCCCACCGGCAGCAGGACCAGCCCCAGCAACAGGCCGAAAATTCCACCGAGGGCTGCGGAAACGAGCCACGCGATCAAGCCCCCGACCTCGGGCAGCATTTCCCCTGCGGACAGAGACAAATCATGCAGGAACCGGGCGGGCCAGGTGAAACCCAGCCGTTCCAGCCCGTGTATGATGATGGCGCCGCCAACCCAGAGCATGGCTGCCGTCCCCACGGTTGACAGGAGGCTCAGAACGCCCGGCATGGCCTTGACGAGCCCGTAGCCGGCGCGGCGCGTGGCCGGGAGCCAACCGTTCTGCGCCATATGCAGGCCAAAATCGTCGGCCTTGACGATCAGCGCGACACCTCCATACACGATCGCCGTGATGCCGATGCCGACGAGGGCCAGCGTTGCAGCCTGCATCCAGAAGCTGCCCGGCGGAATGGCGGCCAGCGCGATGGTCATGATCTCCGCCGACAGGATGAAGTCGGTCTTGATGGCGCCAGCCGCCTTTTCCTCCTCCAGATGCGCCGGATCGTCCCTCGCGGGAGCATTGCCCGCCGCGTGCAGATCACCCGGAACCACGGCATGCAACACCTTTTCGGCCCCCTCGAAGCAGAGATAGGCGCCGCCAAGCATGAGCAGGGGATAGATCGCCCAGGGAGCGAACAGGCTGAGCAGCATGGCCGCGGGCAAGAGATAGACGAGCTTGTTCTTGAGCGAACCTTTCGCAATCCGCCAGATGATCGGCAATTCACGCGAGGCGTCGAAGCCGTGCACATAGCGCGGCGTCACCGCGGCATCGTCAATCACGGCGCCGGCTGCCTTGGCGCCCGCCTTGGCAGCTTGCCCGACCACATCGTCGACGGAAGCTGCCGCCACCTTGGCGATGGCCGCCACATCGTCCAGCAGGGCAAGCAGGCCGCTCATCGGCGCTTGACCGTCGCGGCTCGGCGACGTGCCGGCAATTCCTCGCGCATGCAGACAATCTCCATCCAGCGGCCCGCTTGTTGTACTGTTCAAGTTCTGAACGGTTGCAGGGCACGGCGCAAGTACCTGCAGCCTCCCCGATCAGGGATTGGCGGAAAACTGAGGCATCCGGAACCATGCTTGCCCGGCTGCGTTGTAGCGGCACCCTTTCGAACAAACAGGAGAGTGCATCATGGTCGCTACGCCGAGAGACAATCTGGTCACGCCCAAGGAAAACTTCAACGAGTCGTCCAGCAAGGACCTTAACAGGCAGGTTCAGGTCCTGAAGGACGAGTTGGCGCGGCTGCGCGAGGAGCTGGAAACTTCCGCACGCCGGTCGGCGAGTGCGGCGCGCAATGTTGCCTCCGAAGGCATCGAGGCCCTGAAGGCCCAAAGCGAGGAGGCCTATGAGAAGCTGAAGCATGGCGCAAGCGATCTTGAGGCGGAAGTCGTCCGCCATATCCGGCAGAAGCCGATGACGTCTCTGGCGATCGCCGCGGGAATCGGCTTCCTGCTGGCTCAGATTCTCCGGCGCTGACGCGATGTTCAGAGGTTTGCTCGGCGCCGCGCTTGCCGGCGAATTCCAGCAGGTGACCGACAGGGCGCGACGCGCGGCGCTGCTCCTGTCCATCGCGGCGGTGGCAATTGCCGTCGGCGTCGGGTTCCTGATCGGAGCCTGCTATTTGCTGGCAGCGCGGCAATTTGGCAATCTCGAGGCCAGCATCGGCTTCGGGGTAGCATTCATCGTCATCGGCCTCTTGTGCCTGCTTGCCAACCGGCTTGCAGCACGTCATGCGAGGCAAAAGCGCAAGCTGGAGCGCGGCCCGGAATTGCGCGGGCTTGCCATTGCCGGAGCCCTTGCCGCCTTGCCGACCCTGTTGCGTCATCCCAAGGCGTTGCTGCCTGTGGTTGCCCTGCCCGCGCTCGGATTGGTCGCGATGAAGATCGCGGACGAAAATCGGTCGCCTGCCGTGCCGAATCAAAGGGACCCTAGATCAGATCCATCAGCATGGAGATGAGTGGAACATCGGCGGGCGGCATCGGCAATTTGCGCATCTCTCCCGGCCGGACCCACTTCAGGGTCTGGCCCTCGGTCCCTGTGGGCGTGCCCTCATACCGCCGGCAGATGTAGAGCGGCATCAACAGGTGGAACTCCGGATAGGCATGGCTGGCGAAAGTCAGCGGCGCGAGACAGTCCGCTCGTGTGCGCACGCCAAGTTCTTCCGACAATTCGCGGATAAGGCAGGTCTCCGGCGTCTCGCCTGCCTCCACCTTGCCGCCCGGGAATTCCCAAAGGCCGGCCATTGGCTTTCCCGCCGGCCGCTGAGCCAGCAAGACGCGGCGGTCGCTGTCGACGAGGGCGCATGCAGCCACGAGAACGAGACTTGTCATGCCTTGCAGATTCCCGCTGGCGGGCGGCGATAGTGATAGCGATACACTTCGTCGAAACCGATCCGCCGATACAGCCCCAGCGCAGCTGCATTGTCAGCTTCGACCTGAATCCAGGCGATGCGCGCGCCGCGCATCCGGGCCCATTTGATCGCTGACAGCACGATTGCGCTGCCATACCCCTTGCCGCGCTCCGCCGCCTGCGTGCCGAGTTCGAACAAGCCGGCGAGCTCGCCATCATGCACGCAAATGGCGGTTGCAACCGGGTCTCCCGCCGTTTCATGGACAAAGAGGCCAGGCTCGGCCTCAATGGAAGTGATTACTTCCGACAGCCCCGGTCGGACCAGGCCGGTATCCTCCTGCACGCGCATCATGGCAGATATGAACCGGCTGAGATCCTTCATCGGGATCTGGTCCATCACGTTGGCGAAGTCCACGCGGTCCAGATCGAGCGACATGACCAGCGTTTCGCCGAAATGCGACCAGCCATGCGTATCGAAATGGCTGGAAAGGGCGGCTCCCGCCAACGGCGAAATCCGGAAGGTCAAGGGCCGTCCGTAGGCATCGAAGCGTCGGCCGGCGGCCTCGATACGCTCGTCCAGTCGGCAGAGGTCACCTGGATCGAGAATGCTGACTGAATTGAGACGCTTTGCCGTATGCCCTGCTGTCAGGCGAATGACCCAGGTACCGTCATAGCGTACCGAACCGGCAGGCCATGCGCGGAACGCGGCGGCCTCGAATCGGCGAACCCGCGAAAGCCGGAGCGCGGTCTCTCGGTCCGGACGCATCCGATCAGCTCCGGTAGTCGCCATTGATCGCCACATATTCCTTGGTGAGGTCGCAGGTCCAGACGGTCGCGCTTCCCTCGCCCAGTCCCAGCTCGACGCGAATCACGATGTTGCGGTTGCGCATGTACTCGGAAGTCGCGGTCTCGGAATACTCCGGATCGCGCTCGCCCTGATTTGCGACACGAATGTCGCCGAACCAGATCGACAGCCGGTCGCGATCCGCCGGCTCACCCGCCTTGCCAACCGCCATGACGATGCGGCCCCAATTGGCATCTTCCCCGGCTATGGCCGTCTTGACTAGCGGTGAATTGGCAATGGAGAAGGCGATCCGGCGGGCTGAATCCGGGCTGACGGCACCGTTGACCGTGATCTCGATTTCCTTGGTCGCGCCCTCGCCGTCACGGACCACCTGCCGGGCAAGATCTTCCAGTACCCGCGCGAGCGCCTCGCGCCAGCCATGGAGACGACCATCCTGCGCATCTGTCACCGGCTTCACGCCCGGCACCTTTCCCGTCGCAAAAAGCAGGAGGGTATCACTGGTCGACGTATCGCTGTCGACCGTGATCGAATTGAAACTGGGACCGACGGCTCGGGCCAGCGCATCCTGCAGAACGTTTGCCGCAATGGGAGCATCCGTCACGACAAAGGCGAGCATGGTTGCCATGTCCGGCGCGATCATGCCCGCGCCCTTCGCAATCCCCGAGATGCGGCATTGGACTCCATCCAGCTCGCAGCCTGCCGTGGCGAGCTTCGGGAAGGTGTCCGTCGTCATGATTGCGCGGGCGGCGTCGGACCAGCGGTCCGGCTGCGCATCCGCGACGCAACCGTCCAGAACGGCGGTGATCCGGGTTGCGTCCAGCGGCTCGCCAATGACGCCGGTGGAAGCAATGAAGATTTCGTCCGGCGAACATCCGACCATTTCCGCCGCCGCCCTTGCCGTCTCATTGACCGCGGCAATCCCCTTTGCGCCCGTAAAGGCATTTGCATTGCCGGAATTCACGACCAGCATCCGCGCCTTGCCGCTTCGCAGGCTGGCCCGGGAGTAATCGACCGCCGCCGAAGGACATTTCGAGCGGGTGAATACTCCCGCCACGGCGGTACCAGGCTCGAACAGCATGATCATGACATCTTCACGGCCCGCATACTTGATCCCCGCCTGCGCGGAAGCGATTCGCACGCCCTCGATCGCGGGCAGTTCAGGTGGGTGATCCGGTGCGAACGGGGATCGCTTTGTGGACATGGCACACTCCGGGCGATGTGACTGCGCTGGTTTCGTTTCGGGATTGCGAGGAGCTCAGCGGCCGATCTCTTCCAACCCCTGCTGAAGCTTCTCGTCCATGACCTCGATTTGCGCGGCGGCGCGCGCCTTCTCGACTACGGCCCCATAGGCATCGCGGAACAGGACGGAACGGATCTGTTCCTTCACTTCCTCGAATGCCGGCGGCTGCTGGGCGCGACGGTCCTCGACCTTGATGACATGCCAGCCGAACTGCGTCTGCACCGGCTCGCGCGTATAGCTGCCGACCTCCAGCGCGAAGGCTGCCTCCTCGAAGGGCTTCACCATCTGTCCGGGCCCGAAAAAGCCGAGATCGCCGCCATCTGACCTGCCCGGATCGGTCGATTTCTCGATCGCCAGAGCGGCGAAATCTCCGCCCTGATCCAGTTCGGCGATGACAGCTTCGGCCTCTTCCTGCGTCGGCAGGAGAATGTGGCGGGCCCGCACTTCATTTACCGGCGTTGCGCCGGCAAGCTCGCGGTCATAGCGCTCGCGGAGCTTCTCATCCGTCAAGGCCGCCGCGACCTCCGCTTCGACAAAGCTCGAATGCAGGGTGCGCTGGCGCAGCAATTCCATGCGGCGTTGAAACTCCGGCGTTTCGTCCAGGCCGGCCTCCGCCGCGGCCTCGGCCAGCAGGCGGACCTCGATCAGAAAGGACAGGGCAGCGGCCCGCTGCTGCGTCTCCGTCAGGCCGTTGAGCTGGCCGGCAAGGTCATCCAGCATGAGGTCCAGATCGCCCGCCGTGATCGCGGTTCCGTTGACATTGGCCAGAATATCCTCATCCGCAGCCTGGGCCGGAACCATGCCGGGCAAGGCAAGAAGCATTATGCCGAGAAGAGGGCCCGCGAGACGGCGGACGGGTACTGGATACATCTTGATTCTCCGATTCCATTTGTAAAATGCGGGTCATGACCCGCATCGCCGCATCCTCAACTCAAAAATCGGCTGCAAATATGACTTCGCTGCAGAGCCGCGCAAAGTTGACATCAAACAGACCCCCTCTTATCTGTCCTCCAGGCATGCGTCCAGAACCCAATTGGCGCGCGGCCGACCAGTTTCAGACCCGACCGGCTGCCGGTCCTACGGCAGATCGTGGAGAATTGCGGGTAAACAAGATCGGAAAGGCCTTTTCATGGTCAGCTTAGGCGCCCTCGCACGCAAGGTATTCGGCTCGGCCAATGACCGGCGTATCCGGTCATATGCTCCCACTGTCAAGGCGATCAATGCGCTGGAACCGGAGATCAGCGCATTGTCCGATGAGGCGCTGCGGGCAAGGACCGGAGAGTTCCGGCAGAAGCTTTCGGATGGGACCAGTCTGGAGGAACTGCTCGTACCTGCTTTTGCCGTCGTTCGCGAGGCTTCGAAGCGCGTCCTCGGCATGCGTCCGTTCGACGTGCAGCTCATCGGCGGCATTGTGCTCAACGGCGGCGGCATCGCCGAGATGCGTACCGGTGAAGGCAAGACGCTCGTGGCGACCCTGCCAGTCTATCTCAATGCCCTGTCCGGGAAGGGCGTCCATGTCGTCACCGTCAATGATTACCTGGCGCAGCGCGATGCCGACTGGATGGGTCAGATCTATCGCTATCTGGGACTTACCGTCGGGGTGATCCGTCATGGCCTCAACGACGAGGAGAGGCGGGAAGCCTATGCCTGCGATGTCACCTATGCCACCAATAACGAGCTGGGTTTCGACTATCTCCGCGACAACATGAAATATGAGCGCGCGCAAATGGTCCAGCGTGGCCACCATTTCGCCATCGTGGACGAGGTCGATTCCATCCTGATCGACGAAGCGCGCACGCCGCTGATCATTTCCGGCCCGCTGGACGACAAGTCCGATCTGTACAACCAGATCGACACGTTCATGGCGCATCTCTCGCCGGAAGACTACGAAGTGGACGAGAAGCAGCGCACGGCGACCTTCACCGAGGTCGGTACGGAAAAGATCGAGGGCCTGCTGCGCGAAGCTGGCCTGCTGAAGGGCGAAACGCTCTACGACATCGAGAATGTCGCCATCGTTCATCACGTGAACAACGCACTCAAGGCGCACCGGCTTTTCCAGCGCGACAAGGACTACATTGTTCGCGACGGCGAGATCGTCATCATCGACGAGTTCACGGGCCGCATGATGCCCGGCCGCCGCTATTCGGAAGGCCTGCATCAGGCGCTGGAAGCCAAGGAGCATGTGGCGATCCAGCCGGAGAACCAGACGCTCGCCTCGATCACCTTCCAGAATTATTTCAGTATGTACGAGAAGCTTGCGGGCATGACGGGCACGGCGGCCACGGAAGCGGAGGAATTCGGCAACATTTACGGGCTAGAGGTCACCGAGGTCCCCACCAACCTGCCTGTCCAGCGGATCGACGAGGACGACGAAGTCTACCGCACCGCCGAGGAGAAGTACCGGGCCATTGTCCGGGAGATCAAGGCGGCGCATGCAAAGGGCCAACCGGTACTCGTCGGCACGACTTCGATCGAGAAATCCGAGATGCTTGCCGAGCGGCTCCGCAAGGAGGGCATCAAGAATTTCGAGGTTCTCAATGCCCGTCACCATGAACGCGAGGCGCAGATCGTCGCGCAGGCCGGCAAGCCTGGCGCGATCACCATCGCCACCAACATGGCGGGCCGCGGCACCGACATCCAGCTCGGCGGCAATGCCGAAATGCGTATCGCCGCAGAATTGGGTGACTTGCCTGCGGGACCGGAGCGGGAGGCGCGGGAGAAAGCCATCCGCGAGGACGTCCAGCGTTTGAAGGAAGAGGCGATCGCCGCTGGCGGCCTCTTCGTCCTTGCAACCGAGCGGCATGAAAGCCGTCGTATCGATAATCAGCTTCGCGGCCGCTCCGGCCGTCAGGGTGATCCGGGGCGCTCCAAATTCTACCTGTCGCTGGAAGACGACCTGATGCGCATCTTCGGCACCGACCGGATGGATGGCATGTTGCAGAAGCTCGGCCTCAAGGAAGATGAGGCCATCGTACATCCCTGGATCACCAAGGCGCTGGAGAAGGCGCAGAAAAAGGTCGAAGCGCGCAACTTCGACATTCGCAAGAATTTGCTCAAGTACGACGATGTGATGAACGATCAGCGCAAGGTGATCTTCGAACAGCGCATCGAGCTGATGGAAGGGACCCATCTGTCCGAGATGGTCGAGGAGATGCGCCACGATGTGATCGCCGATCTGGTGGCGCGGAACATCCCCGAGACCGCCTATGCGGAGCAGTGGGACGTCGAGGGGCTGACGCAGGGCGTTGCCATGATGCTCAATCTCGATCTGCCGATCGAGGAATGGGCAGCCGAGGAGGGAATCGACGAGGAGGACATCCGCGCGCGCATCACCGAAGCTGCCGACAAGGCGATGTCCGAACGTGCGGAGCGGTTCGGTCCGGAAGTCATGGCCTATGTCGAGAAGTCCATCATGTTGCAGGCGCTCGACGCTCTGTGGCGTGAGCATCTGGTGAATCTGGATCATCTTCGCTCGGTCGTGGGATTCCGTGGCTATGCGCAGCGCGACCCGCTGAACGAGTACAAGTCCGAAGCTTTCGAGCTATTCCAGGCCATGCTGGTGAATCTGCGCCAGGTGGTAACGTCGCAGCTCATGCGCGTGGAGATTGTACGCGAAGCCGCAGAAGCTCCCCCGCCGGATGTCCCGGAAGGCGAGGCGCATCATTTCGACGCGTCGACGGGCGAGGATGCCTTTGGCGGGCAAGGCGAGGAAGTAATGGTTGCCAGCCGACCCGTTCGGACCGTGGCGCCGGAGCAGCGGGATCCAAAGGATCCTGCGACCTGGGGCCGCGTTGGCCGGAATGAACCCTGTCCTTGCGGCTCCGGCCGGAAATTCAAACACTGCCATGGTGCTCTGGTCTGATTGTTGCGCTGTCGAAACAGGATAGCGAAGTCGGGATTTTCGGCTTCGAGAGCCTGCCTTGTTGAAAGGGAAGCAGCTTTTCGGCGTGGAGTGCTCGATGCAGCAAGGGATGCGCCGCAGCGCGATACGGCAAGGCCGTCCGCAACTTGCCAGGTCATAGAATCCCGGCGTCCGAACGATTTCATTTCAACAAGATGACTTCAGGGTGGAAAGATCGCGGACCCGAATCAAAAAGGGCCGAACGAACCGGCCCTTGGGGGAATCGCCTGAAGCAAGTTCCAGGCAGTTGCAAATTTCCTGCACCGGAGTCAGCCTCGCGCGCCAGGCTGTGGCTCCGATGCTTCAGGTGCCTCAATGGACCAATGCCAGTACATCCGTGGTCAAAGGTCCTGAAGCACCCTGAAGGGCCTTGCGCCCTTCATCTTGATCGGGATCGAGATCCCGAAGCCGCTCAGGCGGCCTGCAGGTTTTCGGCCGCGCTCTTGCCGTTGCGGTTATCCCTCACAATGTCGAAGGACAATTTCTGGCCCTCGGCGAGGCTGCGCATTCCGGCCCGCTCGACAGCAGAAATGTGAACGAACACATCCGGCTGGCCATTGCCAAGCTCGATAAAGCCGTAACCTTTGGTTGCATTAAAGAATTTTACAGTTCCAGTATTCATGGCGATCTCCTTTCAAATCGGCATGGGTCAGCAGCAGGCAACATGCCCGCAGCTTCAATCTTCGAATTTGAGAGAAAGATCGTCGGTGCGCTCGGGCGCAAACAAAATTCATCAGCAAGCTCGATAAGCCACATATAGGGCATTGCCAGTGCTTTGCAAGCCCCAGTCGGAGAATTCCGTCTCTGCCCTCGCGCTGGAGAGGATGCCGCCTGCTGAACCGGCATCACGATCCGGTTCCGTGGTGGCATGGATCCGTGGGGACCACTTTCCGGGATCATGTGGATTCCTGGTGGGGCATGATCTGATCCAGAAAGTGGGGACCACTTTCCGGGATCATGCTCTACCAGCGCAGCGCAGGCGTACAGACGGGAGCATCCCATAGTCCGGTCAGCTCCTCATCCAGCAGGGTGACGCTAATCGAGCATCCAGCCATCTCGAGGGAAGTGACATAGGTACCGACAAGGCTACGGGCTACGGTCAGCCCTTCCGCTTCCAGCCTGCGTCTCGCACTATGAAAGACCAGATAGAGCTCCATCGCCGGCGTGCCGCCGAATCCATTGATGAACAGCAGGCAGGACTGCCCGCGTCGGGCGCCGAGCTGGGGCAGGATGGCATCCAGGAGTTCCTCGACGATGGAATCGGCTGCTGCCATGGGCGCGCGGCGGCGCCCCGGTTCGCCATGAATGCCGACGCCCATCTCGATCTCGTTCTCGGCGAGCTCGAAGGTCGGCTGACCGGCGGCCGGAACGGTACAGGAACTCAGCGCGACGCCCATCGACTTCGTCACCGAGTTGACCCGCGCGCCGAGGTTCGCCAGCGCCTCCAGCGAATCGCCACGCTCGGCGGCTGCACCCACGATCTTTTCCACGACAAGGGTTCCCGCTACCCCGCGACGACCGAGGGAGAAGGAAGAGTTGTCGACGGCCACGTCATCATCCACCAGCACCCGCGCCGTAGCATTGGCAGCCATTTCGGCGGCCATCTCGAAATTCATGACGTCGCCTTCATAGTTCTTGACGATCAGCAGCGTACCGACGCCTTGCTCCGTCGCCTCGATCGCGGCCAGGATCCGGTCCGGGGTGGGAGAGGTGAAGACCGCGCCGGGGACCGCTGCATCCAGCATTCCCTCACCGACAAAGCCGATATGCAGCGGCTCATGTCCGGATCCGCCACCGGAGACCAGCGCCACCTTTCCGGCCTTGAGGCTGCGCCGGCGCAAAAATCGGCGTGACTCATCCATGACGACGAAATCGGCATGAACCGCTGCAAAGCCGTCAAGACTCTCTTCCAGCACCCTTGCGGGGTCATTGATCAGTTTCTTCATCATCTGGTCCCTTGATCCGTACTCTTATCCTGCAGGATGCGTGTGATGTGGCGAGCCATCTCCCGCAATGCTTCGTCTACCAGCCGGTTGCTGCGCATCGTGCCGAGGTCCGGGACGGTCAGCTCCAGGGTCCGGACACGGATAGCCCGTTCCTGGCGCTGCCTCGGATGGGCTTCGTCATAAGCGCGCAGGAACTGGGCCCGATCCGCCGGAGAAAAGCGGCAGATTTCCAGAATCGTCTCGACATGGTGCGCCGGAATCGCCACCTTGTATGCCGGGTTGGTGATCTGCGAGACGAAGGAACGATTGGTGCCGAGCGCCGTTGCCAGCCGCTGGCGCGTTCCGGACGGGCGGGCGTGGATCACCCGCTGCAGAATGGTCTTGTAACGGTGAACGGCCCGTTGGGTCCGCTGCTCAACCATCTGCGCAGCTCCCTTCAAGATGCACTCGCGCAATGGCGGTCTTCACCCGGCTGGCCAGGCCAGGCTGAACGGAGAGGCTGCGCAATCCTGCCTTGAGCAAGTGCGGAACCATTTCCGGATCGCCACCGGCATCGCCGCACAGGCTGACGGATCGGCCAGTGGCACGACCATGCGAAGCGACATTGGCCAGAAGCTGCAACAGCGCCGGATCGTTCATCGGCGCAAGATGCGCGCAGGCTGTATTTCCCCGATCGGCGGCGAACAGGTACTGACTCAGGTCGTTGGAGCCGATCGAGTAGAAGTCCGCTGCAAACCGTTCCGGCATCAGGGCAACGGACGGGACTTCCACCATGATGCCGAGAGGCGGCAGCGCGTGCGCAATTCCGTTTCGCGCCAGTGCCTCGATCTCGCTCGCCAGCATTTCGCGCGCGGCGTCCAGTTCTCCAGGCGAGGTCACCATGGGCAACATGATTCGCAGATTGCCGCGGGCCGCAGCCCTCGCCAGGGCACGCAACTGAACGCGAAAGATCTCCGGTCTCGCCAGCGACAGGCGGATGCCGCGCATGCCGAGAAAAGGATTGGCCTCAGCTTCCAGCGTATAGCCCGAGATCGGTTTGTCGCCGCCCGCATCCACGGTACGGAAAGTCACGGGGCGCCCGTTCGCCCAGGAAAGAATGCGGGAATAGGCGGCATATTGCCGCTCTTCATCCTGCAGCAATGCAAGCCGGTCGAGGAAAAGCTCCGTCCGCACCAGGCCGATCCCGTCGCATCGAGCCGGATCCAGCCCTTCGATCTCGTCAGGTCCGGCCAGCGTGAACTCGACGCCAATCAGGGTGCCGTCCCGCGTTCGGGCCGGCAGGGCAGCAAGATCTTCGGCTTGTTGCGCATCCTCGGCCTGGCGCTGCTGCCAACGATGCGCTGCCTCCCTTCGGCGGGAGGCCGGTTGCAGAATCAGCTCGCCCGCGAATCCGTCGAGAAGCGCTTCGCCCTCGGCAGAAAGCACCGCATCGCCAAGTCCGACCACCATGGCAATGCCCCGTCCCCGCGCCAGCATGGCTGCATGGCTGTTGGGACTACCTGCGGCAAGGGCAATGGCGCTGCTAGCCTCCCATCGTGCCGCGAGCAATTGTGAGGGGCGCAAATCGTCGGCGAGGACGATCGTGCCTGTCGCAATTTCCAACCGATCGACGGCCTGGCCGTGCAGAGCAGCAAGCACCCGGTCGCGGACATCGGCGAAATCCGCTGCCCGCGCACGGAAATAGGCATCCTCGGCGGCTTCATACGCAGCAATTTCCGCATCCAGCGCATCGCGCCAGGCCGCATCGGCAGGAGCGCCGGCAGCAATGGCCTCGAATGCAGGCCGCGCCAGCTCCTCGTCCTCAAGAAAAGCAATGTGCGTCAGGATGATTTCGGCTTCTCCCGCCTCGAGACCTGCAGCCAGATCCGCGAGCGAGGCCTGAGCTTCGGCGATTGCTGCGCGCAAATGTTCTGGTCCGAGAGCCCCGGTACCACCTGGAGTCCTGGCGGAATCGAGCCTGAGAAGCCGTCCGACAACCAGGCCGGGAGAAGCGGCCACGCCCCGGATACGCCGTTCAGCCATCGCCGCCGGCCTGTGCGGGCTTCTCGTCGAATCCGCGCTCGGCCAGAGCCCGGATCTGGTCTACCATCGCCTGTGCGCCGTCTCCGGCTACCCGCACATGGAGGCGATTTCCCGGAGCCGCCCGGAAACGCATGAGCTGCACCGGGCTCTTGGCATTGACCCATGGCCCGTCAGCGGCAAGCGCGATCTCGACCGGACCGTCGTGAGTCTTGGCAAGCTGAGTGAGCTTGACCGCCGGCCGCGCATGCAGCCCTGACTCATTGGTGAGCACGACCGAGGATCGTTTCCAGTCCTGCGCCATTCGCCTGCCTCTCTATTGTACCGCCAGTTCCTCGGCGACCGCCTTCACCTCTTCGAGCGATGAGCCGCCGGAAGCTTCTGTGGCGGCGATCACCGCACCTTCGACGATCGGAGCATTGCAGATTACCACCCGGGCGCCGCGCTCCGGGTCCATCATCTCGATGGCCATTTCGCTATTGCTTTCCGCTCCGCCCAGGTCGACAAGAACGGCCACGCCGCTTTCGTTCCATACCTCGTCTATTGCTGCCATGATCCGCGCAACGCTGGTCCCGAGTCCACCTGCCTCGTTTCCGCCCGTGTGCGCCACGGCGACGCTTTCACCCACCATCTGGCGCACCATGTCCGCGGTTCCTTCCGCGACCTTGGCCGAATGCGATACAATGACGATGGCAACATTCATCCCGCTTCATCCTCCAGCAGCCGGCATACCGTGCCGATGACCAATGCAGCGGAACATGCGCCGGGATCCATATGGCCGACCGACCGCTCGCCAAGAAAGGCCGCTCTGCCGCGCACCGCCTGCATCGGCACGGTTGCCTCAGCCGCTGCCGCCGCCAGTTGCGCTACCTGTGCAGGCTCTGCCGCGGGGTCCTTGCCCAGGAGTTCCGCAATCGGACAGAGCACATCGAGCAGGGTTTTCTGTCCCGGTTCGGACTTGCCTCGCGCGGCGACGCGTTCCACCGCATGTGCAAACCCGGCTGCAAGACTTGCGCGATCCGGCATTTCCGGGAGTGCCTTGCCCAACTCCATGAAGAACGTGCCATAAAGCGGACCGGACGCGCCGCCCATCGTCATGACAAGGGTTTTACCGGCCGTGACGAGGCCTTGCGGAAGCGTCTGTGCTGCGATCTTCTCGCGCTCTGCAACTATGGCATCGAAGCCGCGCTGCATCGCCTCGCCATGATCGCCATCCCCAATCGCCTGGTCAAGCCGGGTAAAGAGGTCGCGATGCTCGCGCACCGCCAGCGCCACGGCATCGATCAGACGGAGTTTCATTTCGGTTTCCATGGCTCAACCCCCAAGATATGCACGCTGCACGTCGGGATTGTCGAGGAGCTCCGCCGCGGTGCCGCTGACCGATACATGTCCCTCCTTCAGCACATAGCCCCGGTCGGCGATGGTCAGCGCCATGTTCGCATTCTGCTCGACCATCAGCACGGTCAGTCCCAGCTCCTTCCAGGACGCCAGAATATCATAGACCTGATCTACGAAGAGCGGCGACAGGCCCATGGACGGCTCGTCGATGCACAGCAGCTTCGGCTTGCGCATGTAGGCGCGTGCCATGGCAAGCATCTGCTGCTCGCCGCCCGACATGGTGCCGGCCAACTGCCGGCGACGCTCGGCCAGCCTCGGAAACAGCGCCAGCGCCTCCTCGATACGCGCCTCGATCTCGGCGCGCGGCTGTTTGCGGTTCACGTAGGCGCCGAGCCGCAGATTGTCGAGGACGGTCATCTCAGGAAACATGCGGCGCCCCTCCGGAATGGAGGCAAGGCCTCGCGCGATCATCTCATGAGGTGGCGTGCCATTGACCCGCTCCCCAAGAAAGCGCACCTCTCCCTTGCCGATCCGCACCAGGCCGAGGACCGATTTCAGCGTCGTCGACTTGCCCGAGGCATTGCCTCCCAGAACTACCACCGTTTCGCCCGGCATTACCTTGATGCTTACATCGAACAGAGCTTGTACCGGCCCGTAGAAGACATCGACCCCGTCCAGCTCGACCATGGGGATGAGGTCGCGCGCTTCAGCGTTCGTCATCGGCCATCCTCCCGAAGGCGGCCGCAGAGCGCCGTCTGCCCAGATAGGCTTCGATGACACGTGGATCCTCCAATGCCACATCCGGGGCGGCGTCTACGATTGCCGCGCCCTGCGCCATGACAATGCAACGCTCCGCCAGTTTACGCACCACCTGCAGCTTGTGCTCGACCATGACGATCGTCATGTCCGGCCGGCGGCTGCGCAATTGCAGGACGACATCGATCAACTCGTCGGTCTCGGTGGGATTCATGCCGGCGGCCGGCTCGTCCAGCAGCAGGATGTCGGGATCGGAAACAAGGGCCCTCGCGATCTCCAGCCGCCGCCGATTGGCATAGCTCAGGGAGAAGGAAGGGTCGTCTCGGCGCGGCCACAGCCTTTCGCCGAAAAGACGCATCACCTCTTCCGCCCGCGCTTCCGCAGCCTCTACCTTGCGTCGATAGGCCGGCAGCCGGAGCAGAACGGCCGCCACTTCCCTCAGTGCCCCGTAGCCGCGCGGCGCACGGCCGCCGCCGATCACCTCCCGCTGCGTGCCGACCAGAATACTGTCGCGAATGGAAAGCATCGGGAAGACGCGACTGGTCTGAAAGGTTCGGGCAATGCCAAGCGCGGCGATGTCCTCCGGGCGCAAGCGGTCGATCCGGCGCTCGCCCAGATGGATCTCGCCGCTCTGCGGCCTGACGATGCCGCTGATCATCTGCAACAGTGTCGACTTGCCGGCGCCATTGGGGCCGACCACGGCGACAAATTCGCCCTTGGGAAAGGTGAAATCAAGTTGATCGGCGGCGACGACGCCCCCAAAACGGCGGCTCACCTTGCGGATCGACAACGAACCGGGATGGACGTGACGTTCCGCCATCATCTCGTTCCCATCAGACCTTGTGGCCGGAACCGCAACAACAGCAGCAGCACCGTTCCATAGGCGATCATGCGGTACTGCGCGAATTCGCGAAGCAATTCCGGCAGCAGCGCCAGCAGCACGCCGCCAAGGATCGCACCCGTAATGTTGCCGAGCCCACCCAGCACGATCATCGAGATCAGCACGATCGACGTGTCGATCAGGAAGGAATCCGGACTGACAAAATTCTGGAGAAAGGCGAATTGCGCACCGGCCAGCCCGGCGAGAAAGCCGGAAACGGCGAAGACCGTCGAGAGATAGCGCGGCACCGGTACGCCCGACACGTGCGCAGCCAGGCGATCCTCGCGGATTGCGCGCCATACGCGCCCGATAGGCGAATTGAGCAAGGCATATGCAACCGTGACGGCGAAGCCGAGCACGACGAGGATCTGCCAGTACTGCGCGACAAGACTGCGCATGTTCGTCCCGGTCAGGCCCAATTCCGGCCGTGGAACCCCCGGAATGCCCATCGGGCCTCGTGTCAGGCCGATCCAGTTCAGATAGACGAGATAGAGGATTTGCCCGATGGCCAGCGTGGCAAGGCCGACCGTATGGCCCGACAGACGGATCGTCGGCCAGTAGAAGATCGTGGCCAGAACGGCCCCCGCGAGTCCGGCTGCGAGGAAAGCCAGTTCTGCGGGAATGCCCAGCCGCACGGTAACCAGCGCTGCCGCATAGGCGCCGGCCCCGAAAAATGCTGCATGGCCGATCGACATTACACCCGCCGAACCCGACAGTAGGGTCAGGCTGATCGCCAGCACCGCATACATGGCCGACTGTACGCCGATCTGCAGAACATAGGCGGAGCTGCTCGCCAGCGGCAATAGCGCAAAGGCGGCGATCACGGCCAGCAGGACCGGCAGCGGCGCTTCGATTAGCCTCGCCCTGAACCTGCTGGTCGATCCTGCCATGGACGCGACGATCGAAGTCGTGGGGATCCCGCCTGATGCGCCGGAAGCCCCACCGAGCGCATCAAGTGAACGCGAGCCGAACAGGCCACTTGGCTTGACGATCAGGACCAGCAGCAGAACCGAGTAGGCGATGATGTCGCGATAGCCTTCGCCGACATAGCCGGAGGCGAGACTTTCGAGAATGCCGAGCAGCAGCCCGCCGACAATTGCGCCTGGAATGGAGGATAGCCCGCCGAGCAACGCCGCGGCGAAGCCTTTCAGCCCGTAGGGAATGCCCATCTGGGGAAATACCGACATGTAGTACATGCCGATCAGCACCCCCGCCAGCGCGCCGAGCGCCCCGGCAAGTCCAAAGGAGAATTGGTGCATCAGCGGGACATTGATGCCCATCTGCGCGGCGGCTTCCGGGTCCTGCGCAGTCGCCCGCAGCGCATTACCCATCCAGCTCCGCGTCAGGAACAGCATCAGACCCGCCATGACAAGGATGGAAACCGCCATGATGGTCAGATCGACCCCGGTCAGGTAGGCCGAACCGACAAAGATCACATAACGCGACAGCGGCGAGGGAAATGCCTGGATTTCCGCCGACCATATGATCTCCGCCGCAGAATCGAAGATGATCGCAATGGCAAGGGTCGAAAGCAGCGGCGCGATGTAGGGTGCGTTTCGCAGCGGCCGCAGGGCCAGCCTTTCGATTAGCATGCCCGCGAGCGACGTGATCACGACGGCGACTGCCACGGCGAGCGCGATGGGGGCGCCGAGCCGGACCATCGTGAACGTCATGAAAGCGCCGAGCGTCAGCATGGCGCCCTGGGCGAAATTGATGATGTTGGCGACGCCGAAAACCAGGCTGAAGCCGAGCGCAATCAGCGCATAGACGAAGCCGATCACGACTCCGTTGACCACCTGGCTGAGGAACAGCTCGACCATCTCGCGTCATCCGGTTCCGGGAAAGGGACGGCGGCATCGCTGCCGCCGCCGGTTCTGCTCGAATCAATTCAGCAATGTATAGGCGCCATCGACGATCTTTAGGACCGTCAGATCCTTCGCCGGCGTTCCGTCGACGAACTCGGTCACGCCGGTTACACCCTCGAAAGGCGGCAATGCGTCGATCGCATCGCGCAGCCCCTCGCGGGTAACAGGCTGGCCTGCCTCGATCAGCGAGCGGGCCCCTTCCGCCGCGATTGCGACGGCATCCCAGGCGTAAGCGGCCCAGAGATCAGGTTCACGGCCGTATTTCTCCTTGTAAGCCTCCACGAATCCAGCCTTCGCAGGGTCGCCGGGGAAGAAGTAGGTGGTGGTGACCAGACCGTTCGCAGCTTCTCCGGCGAGGGAGAGCAATTCCGGATTATAGAGGGTTTCCGGTCCGATGACGGGCTGTTCCAGTCCGGCCTGGCGCAATTGCTGCAGGAATACGGCCGACGGACCGTAATGGCTCGCAAGAAGGATGCTATCCACTTCCGCCTGGCGCAGCTTGGTCACGAGCGGGCGGAAATCACGCGCATCCGGCTGCATCGCTTCATGGATCGGCACTTCGGCGCCGCCTTCCTCCAGCGCGGCCTTGGTGGCCTCGCCGACGAAGATCCCCCAGTCATCCTGATAGTAGATCACCGCCACACGCTCGCCCGGCGCATTCTCCTTCAGCGTCTTCACATACATCAGCGACATCGTGTCCTGCGTATTGGGGATGCGGAACTGATATTTCGAAATCTTCGTGAAGTCGGGATGCGACGAGGAGGGACTTACCTGCGGCAAGCCTGCCTGGGCGAAGATCTCGCCGGCAGCGATCGATGCCCCGCTGGTAAACGAGCCGATGGCGGCCACGACTGCTTCGTTCTCCACGTATTTCTGCGCAATCGCAGTCGCTTGCAACGGTTCGCCGCGATCGTCCTCCTGCAGCACGATCAGCTGATGGCCGCCCAGCCCTCCGCTTGCATTCGTCTGCTCGACAAAGAGGTCGATAGCCTCCTTGAAGCGCTCGCCATTGGCGCCGAAGCGACCGGATAGCGGCCCGAAAAATCCGAACGTTACCGTCTCGGCAGTCGCATCCTGGGCCATGGCCGGGCGGTTGCCCGACTGCATCAGCGCCACGCCAGCGAGGGCGGCGAGGCCAAGCCCGGCAAACCATTTCAGTCTCTTGCCCATGTCGATTCTCCTCTCGGTATCAGTTTCTTTCGTCCGTGAGCTTCATGGTTCTTCGTGCAGTCGCAGGGTGACGATCTCGCCGGGACTGGTCCAGCATTGCATCGCGGCCAGCTGCATCTCGGTTGCACCCTGCACGATCTCGCCAATATACGACAGTTCGAATGGCTCGTCCGCGAGGTCGTCGCCATAATAGACGCAGATCTGCTGACGCGGGCCATAAAGGCATACCGAGCCGCCGGCGCTGCCCGTCTGCCGGCGGCGCAAGCGGCAGATGTCCTGCAAGGGCAGCGCGTTCTGCGACGGCAATGCCACGGGCAGGCTGAAATACAGAAGATCCCCGACGATCTTTCCGTGCTGGGCGATGCTGGTTACCGGCAGCAACTGCCGCAAGGCATCCGCCACCAACGGCACCTTGTCCGCCCAGACTTCGATCCGGCAGACATCGCGGCCGGCCATGGCAAGCGCGAGTTTCATTCTTCCCGTCCCTCTGCATTGCGCCGGCCATGACCGGCACGCATGTAACCGCTGCACACACCCCAGGGAAAAGCAGCATCGAGCCAGACATGCACGCGATTGACATAGGCCGACATTGCGAGGGAGAGACGCTTCAGCTCATCCCTGTCGCGAGTGCCATCCACCGCGCGCGCATAGATCGTGACCATTCTGGAAACATGTTCCAGTCCGAACAGCTCGAAGAATCCTGCCTTGCGCCCTGCCATCTCTGCCGCCATGACTTTCAGCGTGGCGAAATCCAGCTCCGGACGGTCGCAGAACCCGATGATGCTCCACAGCACTTCATCGGCCAGATTGCGGGCGGCCCCTTCTGCAAACATGATGGGCGTCAGATACTGGCCCCTGGATCCGATGCCTCGCGGATGCTCTCCGCGCGAGAGAATCCGGATCTCTTCAGGCTGTTCCAGCCAGATGGCATCGCGCTCGCGTTCGAACAGCTCAACGACTTCTTCGACCTTCATGGTGCCGCGCATCCTTCCGGGTCACGACTGGTTGTTCAGTTGTTCAGTTACTAAACATATTGCCACACCATTACCTTGGCCAGCTACGGTTTTCCACTGGAAAGGACCCGACCAGAAAAATATGCTAACCGCCTGGTCGAATCGGCATCCTGAACCAATTTCCTGCTGGCACAGGGGTCTTTTCCGGACGGTGGAGGTCAGCTTTCCGGGATCATGCGTCAGACGCTGCCTTCCACATTCCGGCCCTGCTCGACCCTCAGCAGACAACAGCCGCTGCGTCCCGGCTTCCAGGTCTCTCCTTTGAACGTGAAGCCCGCCTCGGTGAAAAGCCCGTCATCAATGGCGCCTGCCACCTTGCACAGATGTTCGAGATCCTCATCAGAACGTCCCGCCGCGACCCAGTAATCCTTCAGCGGGCAGCGATGAAACTGGATTTCCAGCCTCTCCTCGTCGCTGCGCTGGATCTCGGGTGCAAACATGTCGGCGGCGCAAGGAATGCCGCCAAGAAATGCGTCGCGCAGCCCGTCCAGATCCCGTGGTCCGTACCCGGCGAATTTCCGTCCCATGCCTTGCCCCATGCGGCGGGTCGCGCGAGACATCAATTCGACAGCTCGCTCGGCACCGAACTCCTCGCGCAGCACGTCGAAGAACTGTGCATAGGCTTCGGCTCGCATGGAGTAGGCGCCTCGCAACATTTCAAGAGTGATCCCGGATGGCTTGTTCGGCTCGGTCATGACCTGGCTACTCCTGTTGATACGCGACTTGCAAGACTGTGACTTTTCAGTTTAGCAAGCAACAGAAAAGTCGCGATCAGCCGGCTGATTGCGCCGGCGGGTTCTCCGAGGCCTCCAGCAAGGCAAGCAGCCCCTGCAGGATTTCCGCCGGACGAGGCGGACAACCCCGGATCACGAGATCGACTGGCAGAATCGAGGCAACGCCGTCAAGGACCGCCGGGCTCCCGGCAAAACAGCCGCCATCAAATGCGCAATCGCCGATCGCGACCACCCATTTCGGATGCGGCGCAGCATCATGGGTCCGAAGCACCGCTTCACGCATGTTCCGGGTTACCGGGCCCGTTATCAGCAACACATCGGCGTGGCGCGGCGAGGCAACGAAGTGCAGGCCGTACCGCTCGAGACTGTAGAAGGCGTTGCCCAGCGCATGGAGTTCCAGCTCGCAGCCATTGCAGGAACCGGCGTCGATGGCACGAATCGCAAGGCTTCGGCCAAGCTTGCGGCGAGCCGTGCGCGCAAGGGCCGCGGCAAGCTGCCGGGCGTGCGCCTCAGCGGGCACCGGCGGATCGTCGGTCAGCGGGCGGCGCAGGAGGTTGCGAAACGGATTGAATGGCATGGCGTCCTCAGAGATCGTGCCCCGAATAGGAACAGTTGAAGGATTTGTTGCAAAGCGGGAAGTCGGCGATGATGTCGCCTTCGACTGCCACTTCCAGCAACGGCCACTGGAACCAGGAGGGATCGCGCAGATGACAGCGCTCGATTGTGCCATCGGAACGGATCCGGATCCATGCCATGATATCGCCCCTGAAACCCTCGACCAGGGCCATGCCTTCAAGGTTCCGCTCCGGCATCGGCACCGCATTTGCAATCTCGCCCTGCGGCAGCGCCGCGAGGATCTGCTCGATCAATGACAGTGTCTGGCCGACCTCGAGAATGCGGACCCAGATGCGCGCATCGACGTCGCCTTCCATCCGTACAGGAACCTTGAACGCGAGCTGGTCATAGGGCGGATAGGGCAGATCGCGCCGCGTGTCGAAATTGCGCCCGGAGGCGCGCCCGACATAGCCGCCAGCCCCAAATTGCCGCGCCAGTCCTGACCGGAGACGCCCCGTACCGACCGTCCGGTCCTGCAAGGAGGCCGTGTTCTCGTACAGACGGATGAGAGGCGGAAAGTCCCGCTGTACTTCTGCCACCAGCAACTGGATCGACGCCAATCCGGTATCAGTGAGGTCCGCCGTCACACCGCCCGGCACGATCCGGTCACGCATCAGGCGATGGCCGAACGCCACATCGGCGGTGCGCAGCACCTTCTCGCGCAGGATGCCGCAATGGGCATGCATCATTGCAAAGGATGCATCATTGCAGATCGCGCCGATATCGCCGAGATGATTCGCCAGACGCTCCAGCTCGGCCATCAGGGCGCGCAGCCAGATCGCACGATCGGCAGGTTCCAGTTCGAGGGCCGCTTCGACTGCGCGAGCGAAAGCGAGAGCATAGGCGACGGTGCTGTCTCCCGAAACCCTGCCCGCGAGCCGGCCCGCGCGTTCCAGTCCGGCCCCTGCCATCAGCGCTTCCGTCCCCTTGTGGGTATAACCCAGTCTCTGCTCGACCCGGACAATTGTCTCCCCGCTGCAATGGAAGCGGAAATGACCCGGCTCGATGATGCCGGCATGTACGGGTCCCACCAGGATCTGATGCAGATTGTCGCCCTCGGCGCGCAGGAATTCATAATCATGAGGCACGACGGCGCCCGTGCGCGCCTCGGTAATGCCGAGCGGCCGTGCGCTCGGCCATTTGCCATGATCCAGCCAGGGCCTGTCGTCGATCGCGCCTTCAGGCTTGTGGCCGCAAAGATCGGTGATGGCGCGTTCCATGCGGATTGCGGGTGGATGCAACGCACCGATGCTGGGAAAGCGCCGGTCCGGGCAAGGCAGAGACAGCACGGCTGCCTCCGCGCCTTCGCGCAGCGCCATGTGTACGTAGCTTGCTTCGCCCCAGAGGCCAAGCAGGTCCACTTCTCCTGCGGCAAGACGCTCACCTGTGCGCGCCCAGCCCTGGGCGGTCACGACGGCACGCGGCCAGGGCCGGTGGTCCGTGACCAGCAGGGAGGCGGAGACAAGATCACCGAGTACACTCATGGTCGCAACTTCCCTATCCCAGCAGATTTGCCACGTTCTGGAACCAGGCCACCAGAGGCGGGGGCAGGTAGATCCCGGCAATCAGCACCAGGGACAGATGGGCATACATCGGCAGGTAGGACGCTTCGACCGGCGCCTGGCTGCCGCGAGGCTCGCCAAATGCGATATCGGTCAGCCGCAGCATCAATGCCCCGATTGCCAGCAACAGGCCGAAGACGAGCAGGACGGCCAGAATGGGCGCGCGGGCAAAGGTCGATGTCACGACCAGGAATTCGCTCATGAAGATCCCCATTGGCGGCAGTCCGGCAATCGCGGCGACCGCCACGACGAGGCCCCAGCCAAGGGCGGGATGCGAGACAGTAAGTCCGCCGATCTCGGCGAGCCGCTGCGTGCCCTTGACCTGCGCCACATGCCCGACTGCGAAGAAGATCGCCGATTTCGTCAGGCTGTGCATGACCATGTGCAGCAGCCCGGCAAAATTCGCCAGCGGTCCGCCCATACCGAACGCGAAGACAATGATGCCCATATGCTCGATCGAGGAATAGGCGAAGAGCCGCTTGATGTCGCGCCGCCGATACAGCATCGCGGCCGCGAACAGCAGGGAGACCAGCCCCATGCCGATCATCAACGGGCCGGGCGCGATCGCGGCGGGATTGGCCGCCAGGAGCATCTTGAACCTCAGGACCGCATAGAGGGCGACATTGAGCAGCAATCCGGACAGCACCGCCGAAATCGGGGTGGGACCTTCCGCATGCGCATCCGGCAGCCAGGCGTGCAGCGGCGCGAGGCCCACCTTCGTGCCATAGCCGAGCAGTAGGAAGACGAAGGCTACATTCAGCAGCGCCGGGTCGAACTCCGCCGCGCGCGGCAACAACTCAGTCCAGACCATGGCCTCGGGGCCTTCGCCGACAACGGGTATGGCGACCATGTAGACCATGATCGTCCCGAAAAGCGCCAGCGCGATCCCGACACTGCCGAGAATCAGATATTTCCACGCCGCCTCAAGCGCCTCATGTGTGCGGTAGATTCCCACCATGACCACCGTCGTCAGCGTCGCCAGCTCCACCGCCACCCAGATCAGGCCGATATTGTTCGAGACAAAGGCGAGGTTCATGCCGAACATCATGATCTGGTACATGGCATGATAGAATCGCAGATGCAGCGGGGTCAGGCGGCCGGTACGCAGTTCATGTGCGATGTAGGAAGCGCTGAAGACGCTGGTCGTGAAGCCGACGAGACTGTTCAGGATGATGAAGACGATATTGAGGTCGTCGACCAGCAGATACCTGCCGGGCTCGGGCCGTCCCGTGAACAGAAGAGCGGTGGCGGCGAAGAGTGTCAGCAAGCTGGCAACGACATTTACGCCGGCGGCGATGCGATAGTCGGACAGAAAAGCGAGCAGGCCTGCGGCGACGGCCGGCAACACCAGCACCGCGACCACCGGATCAAGAGCATATCCGCTCATCGCCTTTCTCCGCGAAACTTGTCGAGCGCCGTCACGTCGACGGAATCAAACCGCTCGCGGATGCGCAGCAGGAAGGTTCCGATCACGATGAAGGCGACGAGAATCGAGAAGGAAACGCTAAGCTCAACCACCAACGGCATGCCCTTCGCGCCAGCAGCGGCCAGGACGAGCCCATTCTCGAGCGACATGAACCCGACCACCTGCCCGACCGCGTTGCGGCGACTGACCATCAGCAGGAGGCCGAGCAGGATGATGGAGAGCGCGAAGGCAAGGTCCTGGCGCGCAAGCGGCGTGGCTCCTTCCGTAACTTCCAGCATCAGCACAAGTGACAGCGCCACCAGGCCGATCCCCGCCAGCATGGTCGGGCCGACGCCGATCACATTCTCGATGTCGCGGTGGATTCCGAGCCGGCGCACGAGCCTGTGCAGCGCCAGCGGAATGATGAAGACCTTGAACAGCAAGGTGACACCCGCGGTGACAAATAGATGGCCGGCATCCTGGATCTGGGCCTGCCAGGCGACGGAAAGCGTCAGCAGGAGCGCATGCAGCGCGAAGATGTTGATGAGCGCCAGCAGACGGTCCTGGTAAAGCATCAGCAGGCTGACAAGAACCAGGCTTCCGGCAAGCATATGGGCGATGTCGAATGCGAGGCCGTTCATCTAGAGACTCCGCGACACGAACAGCAGCAATGCGCTGAGCAGCGCCAGCATCAGTGCCACACCGAGGAAATCCGGCACGCGGAAGACCCGCATCTTGGCGATCGATGTCTCCAGCACGGCCAGAAGCGTTCCACCTACGGCGATCTTGGCCACGAACGCGATGATGCCTGCGAGATGCGCCACAATGCCTGCTCCCGCCGACGCCATGCCCCAGGGAACGAAGAGGCAGGCAATCAGCGACAGATAGAGCAGCAGCCTCAGATGCCCCGCCAGTTCGATCATGGCCAGGTGGCGCCCGGAATATTCCAGCACCATCGCCTCATGGACCATGGTCAGTTCAAGATGCGTTGCCGGATTGTCGATCGGGATGCGACCGTTCTCGGCCAACGCAACCATCACCAGCGCCACGAGAGACAGGCCGAGCGATACCCGAAGGCCGACTTCCGGCGACATCATGAAGCCGGACAGCGTGGCAAGCTGCGATGCGCCGGCCAGCAGCGCCAGGCTGAAGACGATCAGCAGCATTGCGGGCTCGGCGAGGGAGGCAAACATCATCTCGCGGCTGGAGCCGATCCCCCCGAACCCGGTACCGACATCCATGCCTGCCAGCGCCAGGAAGAAGCGGGCGGTCGCGAGCAGGGCGACGATTGCGATCAGATCCGCGGCCCAACTGAAGATCAATCCCGAGGCAAAGGTGGGCACAAGCGCAGCCGCGACCCAGGTCGCCGCGAAAACCATGTATGGCGTGGCCCGGAAGAGCCAGGAAGCATTCTCTGCCACCACGGCCTCCTTGCGAATCAGTCGGAGGAGGTCACGGTAGGGCTGCAGCAGGGCAGGCCCGCGCCGGCGCAGCAACCGTGCCTTCACCTTGCGCACATATCCGGTGAGCAATGGTGCCAGCAGCAGCACGATCAGCATCTGCGCGCACTGAATGGCAAGATCGAGCATCAGCCCCATAGCGCCAGCACCAGAAGAAGCGTAACGAGGGAGGCAAATACCAGGCCCAGATAGCGGCGGATCGTAAGGAACTGGAACTGGTTGAGTTTGCCGGCGATGAAATCGATTGCGCGCGCGAGCGGCACGTACAGCCATTCCCATGCAAGATCATGGGACTCGACCCGGTAGCGCGCCGGGCGGACTTCCCCGGGGCGCGGCATGTCCAGCTCTGCCCTGGTGCCAAATGCGTAAGGCCCGAACACGCGTATCAGGGGTTGGGCGAAGCTTGTTGCGGTATACTGACTCGCCGGGGTGATTTCCGGATAACCGCAATCCCATGCCGGACCAAGCCTGACGGCCCGCGAGCCATGGCGGTGCGCCAGCAGGACAGCGAGCATGGCGGAGATGGCGATGAAGAGAAAGACCAGCAGGCCGCTGTAGGAGCTGTGACTGTCGCCGACCGGCGCGAGCGTCAGCCAAGCGTTTGCGGCCTGCCCGGGCAAGCGCTCGCCAAGGAGATGCAGCGTCACCGGGGCAAGCATGCCGTCAAGCACCAGACCGGGCAGGAGCCCGGCCAGCAAGCAAAGGCCGGCAAGGATCCCCATTGCAGTCAGCGAGAACCGGTCGACCTCATGCGCGTTCCCGGCCGCATCGCTGCGCGGCCGACCAAGAAAGACGATGCCGTATGCCTTTACGAATACCACTGCCGCCAGCGCCGCGGCCATTGCCAGCACCCCGCCCATGGCGGGGATGATCATCTTGAGGCCCCAATGCGTCAGCTCGGGACTTTGCAGGACGGACTGGAAGGCGAGCCATTCCGAGACAAAGCCGTTGAATGGAGGCAATGCCGAAATCGACACGCAACCGACGAGAAAGACCACGCTGGTCACCGGCATTCTGTGAATGAGGCCCCCGAGCCGCTCCATGTCGCGATGACCCGTCGCGTTCAGCACGGCGCCGGCACCAAAAAACAGCAAGCTCTTGAACAGGCTGTGATTGAAAACGTGGAACAGCGCCGCAGCCATGGCCATTGCCGAGGCCAGGCCCATGTGCTGGGATTCGAATGCGAGGGCGAGACCGAGGCTGATGAGAATGACGCCGATATTCTCGATCGTGCTGCATGCGAGGAGACGCTTCAGATCGGTCTCACGCAGCGCATGGAGGATTCCGAGGAGTGCGGTGAGACCACCGAAGGACATCAGCACGATGGCAGACCACCAGAATGGATCGTCGAGCAGATCGAACAGGATGCGGATGACCGCATAGATCGCCACCTTTGTCATGACCCCGCTCATCAGGGCAGAGACATGACTGGGTGCTGCCGGATGGGCCAGCGGCAGCCAGACGTGCAGGGGCACCATCCCTGCCTTCGATCCAGCCCCGATCAGGACAAGGCCGAACACCGCGGCAGTGAGAAGCGGGGTGGTCGACGCCTCGCGCATGGCAGCGAAAGTGTAGCCTCCTGCCGGACCCGCCAGCAGGCCGAGGGCGAGCAGTAGCGCCATGGTGCCGAACCCTGCCATTACGAGATAGACATAGCCGGCACGCGCATTGCCTTCCGCACGATGGTTCGCCATGACCAGCGCCCAGGACGACAATGACATGAACTCCCAGGACAGCAGAAAGGTGAAGCCGTCTCCGGCCAGGAGTACGAGGTTCATGGCCGCGAGAAACACAGGAAAGAAGGGCAGCACACGGCGAGGTTCCTTCTCGTGCATGCCGTAGCCGATACCGTAGAGACCGGCGAGCGCGCCGCCCAGATTGGCGATGAGAAGGAAATAGGCCGAAAGCGGGTCCAGGACGAAATGGACGCCGATCCAGGGCAGGCCCAGAGGCAATTCGATTTCCGAGCTCCCGCCAATAGCAACAAGCCAGCCCGCCGCGATCGCAAGGACCAGTCCCGACAGGAACAGGCTGGCGCCGTAGATGAGGCGGCTGGCGCGCGGAGACGGGAGGACCATGGCAGGTACGCACAGCACCAGCTGGCCGGCAATGCACCACAGGATCGCGCCCGCGTTCACTCGGGGGTCCTCTCCACCTTTGGGCCCGTCGGTGTCCGGAGCCGGATGCCGCGCCCGCCGTCAAGGCTTGCCGCGCCCTCGCCGATCAGCTCGATGCCGGAGGCTTCGAGCGCGGAAACGAGCTTGACGAGCGAATCGACATTGCCGCGAATGACGGCTTCGCTCGCTTCCATGCGCTGGATGGTCGGAACGGATAGTCCCGACAGCTCGGCAAGCTTGCGCTGGTCAATGCCGAGCAGCGCCCTTGCGGCGCGCAATTGCTGGGCAGTTATCAATGTTCCAGATCCACAATGCCCTGTGGGCACATCGGTGTCGACAGGCTGAATGATGTTTCATCTATCAGTATTGAGGGCTGTGGTCAAGAGTTGTGCGATTGCGGCAAGACGAAAATTCCGTCCGCCGGAATCCGGCCTACCGCGAGCGAACAACCGAAGATCTCACTCAGGAGATCGTCGCGCAGGACCGTTTCCGGACGGCCACCCGCGATGATCCGGCCGGCCTTCATGAAATGAATGCGGTCACCATACATGGCGGCAAGATTGAGATCGTGCATCACCGCCACAACGCCGCCCCCGCGCCGCGCATAGGCGCGCGCCAGTTCCATCGTCGAAAGCTGATGCCGGATATCCAGGCTCGCAACCGGCTCGTCGAGGAATAGCCATCTCGCCACACCCTCGGCAACTGGCTCCCAGATCTGACAGAGGACGCGCGCAAGCTGGACCCGTTGGCGTTCGCCGCCCGACAGCTCATGGTAGAAGCGGCCGGCAAAGCCGTCCAACCCGACGAGCGCGAGGGCTTCGCGTAGGCGTGTTGCGCCCCGGTAGTCGCTTCTGCCGGGTTCGGTGATCCCGAGCCGGACGATTTCTCCAACCGTGAAGGGAAAGGCGATCCGGTTTTCCTGCGCCAGAACAGCGCGTCGGCGCGCGAGCTGCGCGGGGGCCAGAGTAGAAATTTCCCTTCCAGCGAGGCGGATACTACCCGAATAGGCAATCTCGCCGGTGAGCGCGCGCAACAGCGTCGTCTTTCCGGAGCCATTCGGTCCGGCGATCATCGTGACTTCTCCGGCATGTGCCACAAGATCTGTCCTGTGCACGACCGGGCGACCAGCGAGGCTTACCTCGAGCCTGCAGGCTTCGATTGCCGTGTCACACATCGAACAGGCCACGCCGCCGCAGGAGGATGAACAGGAAGAAGGGTGCGCCCACCGCCGCCGTCACGATTCCGATCGGCAGTTCCGCCGGCGCCACGATGGTTCGGCTGACGGCGTCGGAAAAGACGAGGAAGATCGCGCCCAGCAGGGCAGAAGCGGGCAGGAGGTAGCGATGATCGGGGCCGATCGCCAGACGGAGCAGGTGCGGCACCACGATGCCGACAAAGCCGATGCCGCCGGAGACGGCCACCGCCGCGCCGGTGCCCGCCGCTACCAGCAGAACACACACATTCTTCACACGCTGCACGGAAATGCCGAGATGGATAGCGGACGACTCGCCCAGGGCCAGAGCGTTGAGCGGCCTCGCCAGCATCATGGCGACGGCGAGCGCGGCGAGCATGACCGGTCCTGCAGCCTGGATCTTCAGCCAGCTCGCGCCCGCCAGCGAGCCGAGGCCCCAGAAGGTCAGGTCCCGCAATTGCTGGTCATTGGCGAGGAAAATCAGCAGGCCCGTCGCGGCATTGGCAAATGCGCCGAGTGCGATCCCCGCGAGCAGCATGGTTGCGACGGAGGTCTGTCCTGCCCGTGTGGCTATGCGATACAGCACAAGAGTCATGGCCAGACCACTGAGAAACGCCGCGCCTGGCAACAGGAACTGCCCACCAGGAAGCGTAGCCGTCAGCCCCCCGCCGAGCACGATGACCAGCACCGCTCCGAGAGCGGCGCCGGCCGAGACGCCGACAATGCCGGGATCGGCAAGCGGATTGCGAAACAGGCCCTGCATGATTGATCCGGAAACCGCCAGCGAGGCCCCGATCAACATGCCCATGACGACTCGCGGCATGCGAATCTGCTCGAGGATGACGCGGCTGCGCTCGGGCAATTGGCCCTCGCCTGCACCGAACCCATACGCGAGCACGTCGACTACCGATATATCCGAGGCGCCCCAGGTCAGCGAGGTCAGCCCGGCAATCACCAATGCGGCCAGCAGCACGAAGAGTACTCGCCGCGCGCGCGCGCTGCGGTCGCCCGCTTCTTCCATGCCCGGCCGCGGAAGGCTCGCGGCACAGTGGAACCGTATCGCCAATTCAGTGCCCACCTTCTGGCGCTTGATGTAGCCCGCGATGCAATTCCCGTACGGCGCTGGCGGTGCGCGGTCCGAAGCCGAGCAGGTACATGCCGTCCATGGAGAGAATGCGCCCATCCTTGCCGGCGGGCGTCGCGGCAATCGCCGGATGGGCGAGCAACTGGTCTCGTTCCGTGCCGAACTCATCGCCACGCTGCATGACCAGGATCGCATCCGGCGCGGCAGCGATGACGGCCTCATCGCTCACCTGCCTGTACCCCGACATTGTGCCCATGACATTGAATCCGCCGGCCATCGCAATCATGCCATCGGCCTGCGTATCCGCGCCCGCAGCCATGATACGGCCATCCTGAACCGCCAGGATGAACAGGGTGGGTACCCTGTCCGTCCGCGCTGCGAAGAGTTGCTCCACTGCACGCAGTTCCTGTTCGACTTCCCGCGCCAGCTGGTCTGCCTTTTCCGCAACTCCGAGCGCCGAGCCGACCGCACGGATCTTCGTGACGATCGCTTCGCCAGTATGGCCGTCGGGAATTTCGACGAACCTCACGCCAGCCTGCTGCAACAGGGCAATCGCTTCGGGCGGACCGGCGCCTTCGAGCGACAGGATCAGGTCCGGCTCAACCGACAGAACGCCTTCCGGCGACAGGGCGCGAATGTAGCCGACATCCGGAAGCGACATCGCCGCCTCCGGATAATCGCTCGTCGTATCGCGTGCGATGAGCCGATCCTCTTCGCCCAGCCTGTAGACGATCTCCGTGACGGACCCGCCAATGGCGACAATGCGACTGGCATGGTCGGCATCGGCATGGGCCGGGGGTGGTCCGGACCAGCCCAGCAACAATGCGAGAAAGATGGCGCGGCGATTTGCGATTGCCTTGCGGAGCATGGTGTTCATTGCGTTCCCGTCAAGCTGCGTGGGATTGCAGTCGCGGCAGTCGCTCCACGAGACCGCGCCAGGCGGGGCGCTCGTCCTGCCCTTCGATGCGCTTGCCGAAGAACTGGATGATGAGCTCGCCGCGGGCGTCATAGGCTTCCACTGAAGTGACGTGTCCCAGTTCGGTGGGCTTGCGGACAGCCCAGGTGGTCGCAATATGATCCGTGCGCAGATGAAGATGGAAATCCTCGTCCATGACATTCATCCACGGGCCTGTCTGGCGCAGACTGACGATCGGCCCCGAATGGATCTGGATGCAGCCGCGACTGCCGACGAAACACATGATCGGCAGCCCCGTTGCGGCAGACTGCTCCATCAGCGAGACAACCGCGGCATTTTCGATCTGCCAGGCATAATCCTCGCCAACCGCGGCAACGGCAGCATGACGCGGCAATCTCAGTGACCGCAGCAGGAGAGCGAACTGATGCGTGTCGGTCATCCGGCTCCAGCGGTCCCGCAGCACTTCGACCGGAACCTCCGGCGCGTCGTGGTGGCCCGCAGGAGAAGCGTCGATTTCAATCGCGCTGGACTGGTCCGGCATTGCGAGCGCCTCGACGAGCCGTTGCCATGCCTTCAGATCGGTTTTCGGTCGCGCATGAATCTTGTGCACGGCATCGCCACGGGCATCGAAGAACTGAAGGCTGCGCCGCACATCGTCGCCATCGCGCTTCTCGACCGCAAATGCGTGCCTCCAGTGCCTCGGGAACATGCGCAGATCGATCTGCTCCCCAAGCACAATGCCGGCATGCTTGCCGCCCGAATACTTCTCGTAGACGCCGATCTTCTCGTGGACCGCGCTCTCGTTGCGGGTCAACGCCATCACTTCGCCAACCTCCTGCACCAGGGGAAAGCAGGCCTCGTAAGACGGCTCGATGCGGGTTGCGCCGTCGCCGCAAAATGCAGCGACCAGCTCCGCCTCGGAAATTCCCAACCGCGCAGCCAGGTCGCGTTCACGCATTCTCGGGTTTTCGGCGCGTGCCGAATGAATCGCGGCAGGTGTCAGCTTTTCGCCGATCGACATCGGGTCCTCCTATTTGTTCAGTATGAGTTTGCCCTGACGGGTAATCCGGAGGCGGTAGCGCGCGCCTCCATGCTCGATCTCAATCTCGGTTGCACCACGAAATAGCTGCTGGCTGCTATAGGCCGGCATGGTCTGATTCGGTGTAATCCGGGACACGCACAAGGATGTCCCCGATTCCGCGCTCTCCTGATCGTGCGTCCTGAAAACGGTCATTGCCCATCAACTCGACATTAGAGGTGCCTGGCTTGCCGGGAATTGCTGGCTGGGCGGGAACGGATCGCCTTACCCTTCAACAGGCTGCGACCCGTCAATAGTTGACTCTAATAATCAAGTTTATTTTCGCGCGCAACAGGGAAAGCAGTCCCACGAATTTTCAGCAAGACGGGATGGGACTCGGTTGCGCGTAACACGTTGCGGCAGCGCGGGTTTGTCACTATCGTTGCGCATCACTCATTCGCTCAGGGTCCGCAAGGGAGGGACAAGCATGGATCGCAGATCATTCATCAAGACCGCCGGACTGGCCGGTGTTGGCGCCGCCGGCGCTACCGGCCTCGCCATGCCGGCAATTGCCCAGGGCAAGATCACCTGGCGCATGCCGACCACCTGGCCCAAGAATTTTCCGGGAATCGGCGTCGGGGCACAAAGGCTGGCTGACAAGATCACCGCCGCATCTGACGGACGCCTCACCATCCAGGTCTATTCCGCTGGCGAACTCGTCCCGGCGCTGCAGGCGCTGGATGCGGTGATCGACGGAAATGCGGAAATCTGTCATTCGACGCCCTATTACTGGCAGAACAAGAGCCAAGGGCTGAATTTCATCACCGGCGTGCCGTTCGGGATGAACTCGCGGGAATTGTCCACCTGGATCCGCTATATGGGCGGGCAGGAGATCTGGGACAAGATCTATGATCAATTCGGCGTCCGCGGTTTCCTTTCCGGCGATACCGGCACGCAGACGGGTGGCTGGTTCCGCAATGAGCTTACCGGGGTTGCAGATCTGCAGGGTCTTCGCTTCCGCACGCCGGGATTGGGCGGTCAGGTGTGGCAGAAGCTGGGCGCCAGCGTCACCAACATGGCGGCCGGAGAAACCTTCCAGGCGCTGCAGTCGGGCACGCTCGATGCCGTCGAATTTGTGGGCCCCTACAACGACCTGGCGCTCGGCTACTATCAGATCACCAAGAATTACTACATCTCCAGCTTTGTCGAAGCTGGCGCGGCGACCGAGATCGTGGTGCGCAAGGACAAGTATGACGAATTGCCGGCCGACCTGCAGGAGATCGTGAAGGTCGTGGCGCAATCGGAATACGATCAGATGGCCTCCGAATATTATGCCAATGATCCGCGGGCATTGCAGACCTTGGTCAATGACCATGGAGTGAAGCTCCTGCAGTTCCCGGAGGAGATTCTGGAGGCTGGCGCCAAGGCTGCTGCCGAGATTCTCGAAACCCTGCGTTCCGATGGTGACGCGCTGACCAAGGAAATGGTGGAAAGCTATATTTCCGCCTTCAACGTGCTGCGTGGCCGCACCGAGGGAACGGACCTGCCATTCCTTCAGGCGAGGCAGAAGTACTTCCGGATCTGACCGCTTCCGGTACAATCAACGCTGCATGCGGAAAAGCCCCGGTTGCAGCCGGGGCTTTTTTCGTGAGCGTACCTGACCCGGATTATTGATAGATGGCCTTTGGCAGCCAGGTCGCCAGTTCAGGAAAGGTGAACAAGGCAATCATGGCAACGATCTGCAATATGACAAAGGGAATGATTCCCTTATAGATCATCGCCGTCGAAACCGAATTCGGTGCCACGCCACGGAGGTAGAACAACGAGAAGCCGAAGGGTGGCGTCATGAAGCTCGTCTGCAGGTTGACGCCAATGATCACACCCAGCCAGACCGGATCCACATCCAGCGCCAGCAATACCGGCGCTGTAATCGGCATGACGATGAAGATGATCTCGAACGTATCGAGGATGAAGCCAAGCAAGAACATGATGACCAGGACGACCGCCACCGCGGCCATTGCGCCGCCGGGCAGGCTGGTCAGGAATTCGTGCACCAGACTTTCGCCGCCCATCAGCCGGAAGACGATCGAGAAGACCGAGGCGCCGAACAGGATGATGAAGACCATAGAAGTAATCGACGCGGTGGCGATGCTTACCTCGCGCAGCACCGGGAAGGAGAGGCGCCACCGCGCTGCCGCCAGAATCATTGCGCCGACCGCGCCGACCGAAGCGGCTTCTGTTGGGGTGGCGATGCCGCCGAGGATCGAGCCCAGCACCGCGACGATCAAGAGCAGCGGCGGGACCAGCGCGACAAGGATTTCCCGCCACAGGCCTTCCCGCTCATCGGCCGGCACCGGCGTCGCCGGGCAGGATTCGGGATCGACGATGGCACGGAAGATGATCCACAGCAGATAGAAGGCGACCAGCAGGAATCCGGGCAGCAGCGCGCCGGCGAACAGGTCTCCGACAGAAACCGGAACCGGGGCGAAATTCCCCTTGGCCATCTGCACCTGCGCATTGATGCCGGAAAGCATGTCGCCGATGAAGATCAGGATGGTTGATGGCGGCACGATCTGCCCAAGCGTGCCCGAAGCGCAGATCACGCCGGTCGCCAGCTTCGGGTCGTATCTTGCGCGCAACATTGCTGGCAGCGAAATGAGCCCCATTGTCACGACGGTCGCGCCGACAACGCCCGTCGAGGCCGCAAGCAACGCGCCGACGACCACGACGGAAATGCCGAGCCCGCCGCGCAAATTGCCGAACATCTTGCCCATGGTCAGGAGCAATTGCTCGGCAATCTTCGAGCGCTCCAGAACGACGCCCATGAAGATGAAGAGCGGTACCGCAACCAGCACTTCATTGGTCATGAAGCCGGCATAGCGATGGATGATGCTGCCGAGATTGGTGAGGTCGAATACGCCGAGAGACCAGCCGGCGAGGCCGAAGAGCAGCGAAACGCCTGCCAGCGAGAAGGCGACGGGGAAACCGAGAAGCAGGAACCCGATGATGCCGAAGAACATCAACCCCGAGAGGATTTCACCGAGCAGGACTGGATCCATCACATCGCCGCCTTCTGGTCATCCGGCTGATCGTCGCGGGCGTAGCGCAATCTGTCCGGCAGCAGATCCTCCTGCCCGGCGAGGACGAGGATCGAGCGCAACGCCATGGCAATGCCCTGCAGCGCAACAAGCAACGCGAAGGCGATAATGAACGATTTGAGGATATAGAGGCCGGGCATGCCGCCAATATTGGCCGATCCTTCCTGATACTTCCACGAACGGACCACGTAGGGCCAGCCATACACCCATACCACCCAGCAATAGGGAAGGAGAAACACGATCACGCCGAACAGATCGACGATCGCCTTGCTGCGCGTACGGGCCGGGCGATAGAAGATATCGACCCGCACGTGATCGTTGCGCAACAGGGCAAAGCCGGCAACGGCCGTAAACATGGCGCCGTTCAGCCAGACATATAGATCCTGCATCCAGATCAGGCTGGTCGAGAACACGTAGCGTTGCACTACCACGGTGAAGCAGACGATCACCATGGCCAGCGCCAGCCACGAGAAGACCTGGCCGATGGCTGCATTCAGTACGCTGATGGCGCGAACGATTGCGGCAACGCCACGCACAGTTCAGTGCCCGTCACCGCAACGGGAGCCCTGCGGGTTCGATCCGACGCGCGCAATCCCCATCATGTCCGCTCCACCGCCATCCCCTGAACACCGTTTCGATCTCCCCCGGCGCAAGTATCCTTTCTAGAATCCTTCATCCGCGAAGGGAAGCCGCTTGATCCCCCCGATGCCATTTCATGACGAAAGCTCGCTGGCGGGAAATGCCGAAGGGCGCCGCGCTGATTCGTCCCGCCGGAATTCGCGGATGCAAGCTGGACCCGCGCGAAAGGCTACGCCATCATGCGGGGGGCAATCTGCATGGGAGTCCGCAGGATGACGGCAAACGGAAAAGAAGCCGGACAGAATCAGTCCGCTCGCCCGCGTCAGGATGCTGCGAAGGATGGACGAGGCCGATATTTCTCCACGCCAGCGATCCTGCACTACGGCTTCCGGCCCTTTTTCCTGCTCGCCGGCCTGCACGCCTCTCTCGCAATGGGAGTCTGGCTGTGGTTCCTTGCCCGCGGCATCGACCCGGCTGGGCCATTCTACGCCATGCAATGGCATGCCCACGAAATGCTGTTCGGCTTTCTCATGGCCGTGGTCGCCGGGTTCCTGCTCACCGCCATTCCGAACTGGACGGGCCGCCTCCCGCTGAGCGGAGGGCCGCTGGCCGTGCTCGTCGCGCTCTGGCTGCTGGGCCGCATGGGCAGCACATTTGTCGGCAACCCGCTGCTCGCGCTTCTACTGGACCTGTCGTTTCCCGCTGCCTTCCTCGCGGCGGTGCTGCGGGAGATCCTTGCCGGCAAGAACTGGCGCAATCTGCCGGTCGCCGCCGCCTTTTCCCTCTTCCTTCTGGCAAACATGCTGCATCATCTGGAGGCTGCCGGCCTGGTCGCGGGGGAATTTGCCTTGCGGCTGGCCCTCGGTGCCGCAGCCATCCTCATCTCGCTGATCGGAGGACGCATCACGCCGAGCTTCACGCGCAACTGGCTTGTCAAACAGGGCGCGACTGCGCTGCCCGCCAGCATGGACCGGCTCGACCAGATCGCGCTTCTTGCCACCGTGCTGGCGTCCGCGTCCTGGGTGCTCCTGCCCCATGAGCCAGGCAGCGCGGTGATGCTGATGCTGGCTGGCCTGCTGCTCCTTGCGCGCCTGTCACGCTGGCGGGGCCTCGCCACCCTGCGCGAGCCGATACTCCTGATTCTCCATGCAGGCTATTTCTGGCTTGGAGCCGCTTTGCTGCTGCTCGGCCTGACCATCCTGATGCCGGACGCATTTCCATCTTCTGCCGGCTACCACGCCCTGTCGGCAGGCGCGATCGGCACGATGACGCTCGCCGTCATGACTCGCGCCACGCTTGGACACACCGGAAGAGAGATCCGCGCCGATGGCTGGACGCAGCTGATCTATCTGGCGGTTCTTGCCGGCGCGATCCTGCGCGTTGCCGCGCCATGGGCGGATGGAGACGCCCGGATGGGATGGCTGATCGCCGGCGGCGTGCTCTGGTGCCTTGCATTCGGACTGTTCACGCTGCGCTACGGGCCGTTTCTGGCAACCCGGCGCAAGGCTTCGCATCCATCCGGCTGAAGAGATCCTCGCGAGGCCGTCATGCGCCGATCCCGACGCGGGAACGACGCTCCGATACTTCAATGGAGCATCGGTTTCCTCCGGGAAGCGGTGCCGCTTCCCGGTCCGACGCTCCGGCAGGCATCATTGCGTGGCCAGCGCCTGCTCGAACAACTCGGCGAAAACCGCCTTGGCCTTGCCGGGATGCTTCACCGCCTGGGCCTCTTCGGCATTTGACAGATCGCCCACGGCAATGAGCGCAACCATGCCCATCCCGTAGTGCGGTGTGCACTTGATGCCGTACACGCCCTCCTTGTCGACGGTGAAGACAACCTCCTCGTTGATCTTGCCCTTGAACCCTTCGACTCCCTCGGGAAGCATGCCCTTGACGGTCTCGGCATTGTGGCTCTTGTCCGTGGGCACGAACCGGATCGTGTCGCCTGGCTCGGCCTTGACGAAAGCCGGCTCGAAGACCATTGCGCCGGCAGCGCCCTTGTTCAGCATCTGGACTTCATGTTCGGCAGACAGGGCAGGCCCGACAGCCATGACCATGGTTGCAACCGCAGCCAGAACCAGTTTCTTCATCATCTTCCATTCCTTTCGATCGTGCTCCGTGAGCTCCTGCCAGATCATGCCGCCCGAGCTGCCATGCATCGCATCCATGACAGGATCGCACATGATCTCGTCCGAAAGACGGCTTCGCCCTTCGGCTCATGCTCTATCTAGGAAGGGAAGAAGCTCGCGGATTTGCGCCGGAACAAGGTTCGGGAAGTTTTTGCGAAAGGCGCCGGCGATCAGTCCCGGTCAGATCCCGGCGAATCATCGTCCAGCAGGATGCGCTGCGCCGCGCCATCCAGATCCTCGTACTGCCCGCTGCGCAGCGCCCAAAGAAAGGCAATCAGGCTCATCCCGCCGAGAAACAGGGCCGCCGGGATGAGATAGACGAGCATGCTCATGCGGCCACCGCATGCCGGGTCGCCTCACCGGCGCCAGCGCCTGAACGCCTGACCTGCCGGGACGGGCGGGCAGCGCGCAGCAGGCGCATGGCATTGCTGATCACCAGAATCGAGGAGCCGGACATGGCAATGGCCGCCACTAGCGGCGTGACGAAGCCCAGAATCGCAATCGGCACGGCGATAAGATTGTAGACGATGGCGATGCCGATATTCTGGCGGATCAGCTGCCCGGCGCGAATTGCGACCTGCCTCGCCGTCACCACTGCCGACAGATCCTGGTGAAGGAACACGAAATCGGCGGCATTGCGGCCGACATCGGCAGCCGATGCGGGGGCCATCGAGACATGGGCGGCGCCGAGCGCCGGCGCGTCATTCAGCCCGTCGCCAACCATCAGGACCTTGTAGCCCTCCGCGGCCAGCCGTTCGATATGCGCAAGCTTGTCGGCAGGCAGAAGGCTGCTGCGCCAGCTGTCGATTCCTGCCTGCTTCGCAACATGGCGGCAGGCAGCTTCCGTATCGCCCGAGAGCATCTCGACCGGTCCGACCTTGCTTCGCAGCCATCGCACTGCAGCCTCCGCGCCGGGCCGCAGATCGTCGGCGAAGTCGAAACGCGCCAGGATTTCGCCATTGCGCGCAAGCACCGTCGCGCTTTCGCCCTCGACATTCGCCGCCCATGCGGATCGCCCGAGACGCCAGACCTCGTCACCCCGCCGACCCTCGACGCCATGTCCGGGGATTTCCTGCACTTCGTCGAACATGGCCGAGCCGGACCCTTCGGCTGCAATGGCCATCGACAGCGGGTGGCGGGAATGGGACGCCAGCGCAGCCGCAAGATCGAGATGGCGGCGCGGGATCCGGTGGGCCCCCTCCAGGCGGGGCTGGCCGAGCGTCAGCGTGCCGGTCTTGTCAAGGATCACGGCATCGGCTTCGGCCAGCCTTTCCATGCCGGACCCGTCCTTGACCATGATCCCGTTCTCGAACAATCGGCGGGCAGCAACCACCTGCACGATGGGAACGGCAAGGCCGAGCGCGCACGGGCAGGTGATGATGAGCACGGCAATGGCGATGGTGATGGCCTGATGCCAGTCCGCCCCGGCCAGCGCCCAGCCAATGCAGGTGACAAGCGCCGCCAGATGCACGATCGGCGCATAGAGGGAGGAGACACGATCGGCGATGCGCCGGTAGCGGGCACGTCCACCTTCGGCGGCCTCCATCAGCCGCATCATCTCGGCGAGGAAGGACTCAGATGCAGGTCGCAGCGCCTCGAGCGTCAGGGGACCGGTCAGGTTCAGCGTGCCTGCCTGGATCTCGGCGCCGGGCGCGACCGGATGCGGCGCGCTCTCGCCATTGACCAGCGAGCAGTCGAGGTCGGAAGTGCCCTGGACGACGCGTGCATCCACCGGCACCCGTTCCCCCGCGGCGACGAGAAGGCTCATGCCCCGTTCGATCTCGCTGACAGGGCGATAGTCGCGCGTGCCATCGGGGGAGAACACCAGCGCCCCGCGAGGGGCCAGCCTGGCAAGACCAGTCACCGCGGCCCGGGCACGGTTGCGCATCACATGATCCAGCGTCCGGCCGATCAGCAGGAAGAACAGGAGCGTGACCGCAGCATCGAAATAGGCATGATCGCCCGAATGCCACGTATCGTAGAGGCTGAGCGCGTAGGCGAGCGAAATGCCGATGGCGATCGGAACGTCCATGTTCATGCGCCCGTTCGCCAGCGCGTTCCATGCCGAGCGATAGTAGATGCGCCCGGCAATGGCCATGGCCGGCAGGGCAATCAGCGCCGAGACCCAGTGAAACAGGTCGCGTGTCGCGCCTTCGGCGCCGGACCAGACGGACACGGAAAGCAGCATGATGTTTGCCGCCGCGAAGCCGGAGACGGCAACGGCACGCAGCAATTCGGTAAGGATCGGGTCGCGCGCCGACTGCGAATCGTCGAAGAGATGCGGCGGGTAGCCCGCCCGATCCAGAGCGTCGACAATGGGCGGCAATTGCTCGCCCCGCCAGCGAACACTGACCCGCCGGGTGGACAGGTTGAGCCGCGCCGACTCGACCCCGGCCAGTTCCGACAGGGCGCTCTCGACAGTGCGGATGCAACCGGCGCAATGCACGTTCGGCACGGAAAGCTCGACCTGGCGCGTCCCGTTGCCGAGATCGCGGGCAGCCAACAGCACCTCCTCGTCGGAAGGCAGGCTGGTTGCGGCGATCGCCTCGCTGCCGGGCGCGCAGCAACTCATCGTATCGCTCCGTCGTGCACAAGGATGCGGAAGGTCTCGCGCCATTTCCGGTCGTCTCCGGCATCGGCCTCGATTGCCGCGATCCACACGCCTTCACCCAGCGACAGCCCGGCGGCGAGACCGCCGCCGAAGTCCGGGCGCAGGCTCACCGCACTGTCCTCGGCATCATTGACCGGCCGGCGGAACGCAATGGTTCCGCCTTGCAACCGGATCGGCTTGCCCTCGGCATCGGTGAGCGCAAACCGCAGCACCCCGTCGGCGCCCGACAGCCGCGAACTCCAGCCAAGCTCCGCCTGCTCGCGCTTCTCGCGCAGCTTCTGGTTGATCTCCAGACCGGCAACATGCGAGTTGCGCACGACAAACCCCGTCCAGCTCGTATTGGCGAATACCGCCATGGTGATGTTGACGGCGATGATGACACCGAAAAACGACAGCATGATGAGCAGGAAATGGCGGCCTGTGAATTGCTGGCTCATCACGGCAACTCCGGACTTTCGAAACTGGTTACATAATATGCCGAGTCTAGACTGGACTGGTCTTCAACCGTGAACACCAGTCGCTGCGAGATCCCGGGCGTACCGGCTTCGCGCGGCTGGCGGACATAGACCTTTAGGGACCGGGCACGATCCGGCTCGAGCGTCAGCGTGACGGATTCCCGCGCGGCCTCGTCCATTCCAACGATGCTCATCGTCGCCCCCGGCAGATCGTCAAGGCTGAGCGTGACCGTGCGATGATCGGGGATCTTGTTGAGCAACTTCACCGTATAGCCGTTGCGGATCGACCCGTCGGAAAGCAGCACGAATTGCGGGTTGCGGTCGTGCAGCACGTTCAGTTCCAGCCGGTCGCGCGACACGAGACCATAGAGAAGCAGGAGACCCGCCAGGGTCCAGATGCCGAAATAGAGAAAGGTGCGCGGCCGCAGCAGCTTGCCAAGCCGGAACTGCGCCACCGCGTCCGAAATGCGGCCGGTGCTGTCGCGAACCAGCGAAGGCCGGATTTCATGGGCGCCGTTGCCGGTCGCCAGTGCCATGTTGGCATTGTAGTCGGCCAGCGTCGCATAGGAGATCAGTCCACGTTCCCGGCCCAGCTTGCCCATGACGTCATTGCAGGCATCGATGCAGAGCGCGCAGGTGATGCATTCGAGCTGCTGGCCGTTGCGAATGTCGATCCCCATCGGGCACACGACGACACAGGCATTGCAATCCACGCAATCGCCAGCTTCTATCCCTTGCGCCAATGCCTTCTTGGTCCCGCGCGTGCGCGGCTCGCCGCGCCAGTCATTATAGGTCACCGTCAGCGAATGCTCATCGAGCATTGCCGCCTGGATCCGCGGCCACGGGCACATGTAGGTGCAGACCTGTTCGCGCATCAGCCCACCGAACACATAGGTCGTAGTGGTCAGTATGGCGACGGTGACATAGGCGATCGGCGCGCCGTTCATGGTCAGGAAATCGCGCGCCAGCGCCGGCGCGTCGGCAAAATAGAAGATCCACGCGCCCCCAGTCGCAATGCCGATCAGGATCCAGATGGCATGCTTCAGCGTGCGCAATCCGATCTTCCGCGCCGTCCACGGCCCGCGATCGAGCTTCATGCGGGCATTGCGGTCGCCTTCGATGGCGCGCTCCACCACGAGGAACAGATCCACCCAGACGGTCTGCGGACAGGTATACCCGCACCATGCGCGGCCGACTGTGGAAGTGATGAGGAATAGCCCGATCCCGGCCATGACCAGAAGCCCGGCGACCAGGAAGAATTCCTGCGGCCAGATTTCGATGAAGAAGAAATAGAAGCGGCGATTCGCCATGTCGACCAGCACCGCCTGATCCGGCGCATGCGGTCCGCGATCCCAGCGAATCCAGGGAGTCAGATAGTAAATGCCGAGCGTGATGGCCATGATCAGCCATTTGAGATTGCGAAACGGACCCTTGGCGCGCCGCGGAAAGATCTTGCGCCGCGCAGCGTAGAGCGGACCCTTGCTCTGGGTTTCCAATCCCGGATTTTCATGTTGCTCGAACGCAACCGTGCCTGACATGCTCGGCTCCTGTACTCTGCCCCCATGCCCTTCATGGCGGATTCGGCAAACCGAAAGCTTGATCCAGGTCAAGCTTTCGAGACAGGACCGCCGCCATTCACGCAGTAGGGGCCGGATGACGGGCAATCCGACAGGCCCGGCTCCCACCGCGCAGCCTCCCGACTGTTTCCTTCAACCGGCGGCGGACGCTGCCGCAAGATATCCTATTGTCCGCCACCCAGCGAATGCACGTAGACCGCAAGCTCCTTCACGGCCCGCTCGCCAAGTCGCGCCTGCCAGGCAGGCATGACGCCGTGGCGGGGCTGGCGCACCTGCCGGGCGATCTCGGCCGGACTGGATCCGTAGAGCCAGATGGCATCGGTCAGGTCCGGCGCTCCCAGCATCGGATCGCCCTTTCCGGTATCGCCGTGACAGGCCGCGCACTGATCCGCGTAGATCTCCGCGCCCGGCCCGGCCAGATCGCCATCGCCCGACAAGGCCAGCACGTGCTGCACGACATCGTTGATCTCCTGGCGGCCCAGAATGTCAGCGAAGGCCGGCATTTCGGAAATGCGGGTATCGTCATCGCCCGCGAAGCGGATGCCATGCGCGATGGTGGCACGAATGTCCTCGGGCGTGCCGCCCCAGAGCCATTCGTCATCATTCAGATTCGGATAGCCGGGAAATCCTTCGGCGCCGGAACCATGACACTGGACGCAATTGACCTTGAACGCCGCAGAGCCGGCCGAGATCGCGAAGGTGCGCAAGGAATCGTCCGCCAGGATCTCCTCGATCGGCAAGGTCGCGATCGCCTCGGCGAACTCGCTCCTCGCGACTTCCGCCGCATTCAGCTCTTCCTGCAGCGCGCCCCGGCTCGACCAGCCAAGCACGCCCGATGTCGCTGAACTCACCAGCGGCCAGGCCGGAAAGGCAATCGTATAGACGAGCGCCCAGAATATGGTCGCATAGAAGGTCCAGAGCCACCAGCGCGGCATGGGGTTGTCGAGTTCCTTGATCCCGTCCCATTCATGCCCGGTCGTGGCGACGCCACTGATTTCGTCGATTTCCTTCTGGCTCATTTCAATCGTCCTTGAGCGGGATGCGCGCGGCTTCGTCCGCTTTCTTGCGGCTGCCGGGTCGGAAGGCAAAGATCACTACGCCGATGAAGAACAGCGCCATGAACAGGAGCGCCCAGGAATCGGCGAATTGGCGCAGAGCGGTGTAGGTTTCCATGACCCTCTCCTAGCGGGACCGGTCCGGCTCGAAGGTCGACAGATCGACCAGCGTTCCGAGCATCTGCAGGTAGGCGACCAGCGCATCCATCTCCGTCAGGCGGGTCGGATCGCCATCGAAATCGCCCGTGACCACCTTTGGATAGCGCTCCTCCAGCCCGGAAGTGTCCGCGTTCGGATCGGCCTGCGCCACCAGGTCGGCAACGGCGTTGGCGACCATCTCCTCGCTATAGGGAACGCCGACGCGCTGGTTGGCGACGAGGTGCAGCTCGAAATTGCGGATGTCGATCTTGCGATCCTTGAGGAACGCGTAGCTGGGCATGACCGATTCGGGCACGACCGAGCGCGGCTCGATCATGTGCTGGACATGCCATTCATTCGAATAGCGGCCGCCGACCCGGGCGAGATCCGGTCCGGTCCGCTTCGAGCCCCACTGAAAGGGGTGGTCATACATGGATTCGGCCGCAAGGCTGTAATGCCCATAGCGTTCCACCTCGTCCCGGAACGGGCGGATCATCTGCGAGTGGCAGACATAGCAGCCCTCGCGGACATAGATGTTGCGTCCGGCCAGTTCGAGCGGCGAGTATGGCCGCATGCCCTCGACCTCCTCGATCGTGTTCTCCAGATAGAAGAGCGGGACGATCTCGACGATGCCGCCGACCGTGACGACGGCCAGGGAGCCGAACAGCAGCAGCGTGGCGTTCTTCTCGATGATCCGGTGCTTGTCCAGTAATGACATTCGTCCAGACTCCTATTCGGCGGGCACGGCTGCGGGCCGCGCCGGTGCCATCCTGCCGCCGATCGGCTCTTCTTCCCGCTGGTGGCCGAGGATGGTCATGGTGAGGTTGTAGGCCATGAGGACAGCGCCGGCGAGGAACAGGATGCCGCCAATGGCACGCATGACATAGTAGGGATACATGGCCTGCACGGTCTCGGCGAAGGAGTAGACCAGGAACCCCTGCTCGTCATACTCGCGCCACATCAGGCCCTGCATGATGCCAGACACCCACATCACGGCGGCGTAGATC